>CAMHKU010000040.1 GCA_946185805.1 uncultured Prevotellaceae bacterium
CCGCCGAAGTGCTCGCCCTGCAGCATCTGGATGGTGATGGGCGACTTGCTGGTGGCGTGGACCATCAGCTCCTGGCGCTCCGGGCCGCCGTTGATCCACTCGTAGCTCACGGGTATGTCGTAGAGTCCGTAGTAGTTGTTACTCAGCCCGCAGAGGCCGTGCAGGGTGTCGCGCTCCACGTAGTTGGCCCAGTTATACTTGGTGTAGATGCTGCCGTCGGCCAGGCGGTAGGTGGCGTCCTGGATGGTGTTTTCCTCGCGCTCGGCCACAGCCATCTCGCTGTTCGATGGTATGCGGCCCTGCATGCGGTAGTCGACGTAGCCCTGCAGCATGTTCTCGGCCAGACGGGCGCAGACGCGCGCCTCCTTCACAGGCTCGCTGGCCGACGTGGCGGTGCCGGTGGCTATGACGTAGGTATAGATGCCGGGCGTGCCCTTGCGCATGATAAAGCCCTGCTCAAAGATGGTGTTGCCCGAGGTGGCGCTGTAGAGCACCTCGCAGTGCTCGGCCGTGCGCTTGACCACGGTCACCTTCGACGGACTCAGCCCTTTGTTGCCATTGGCGGTGGTGTAGTCGAAATAGATGCCGTTGCTGCCTAACAGCTCGGTGCCGCGGCGCTGCAGGGAGCTCACACGGCCGTTGCTGCCAATCTTGGCAGTCCACGTGCCGTCGGTCAGCGTGGTGGACATGCCGCTGACGGTCATTGTCACGTCGCCGTCAGCGGCCATCGCTCCCACAGCCAGCAGGGCTGAGCACATCAGGGAATATAGTCTCTTCATATTTCCTTTCTACGTATTACTTCACTCGCTGTCCGGCAACATTGACGGTGCCGGCCTCGGTCTGAATCACGATACGGCCACCCTTCAGCACCTTGCGCACAGCCTGCTGCTGGGCAGCGTTGACATCGGCAATGGCACTGGGATCCTCGGGAGCATCCTCAGAAGCGTAGATCAGGAGGGCGTCCAGGCCCTGGGTGTCGCTGCCGCCGGCCTTCAGCGTGATGTCGGTAGGCTCGGTGATGGTAATCAGGTCTGACTCTACCTCACTGAAGTTCACCAGAGCGGCATTGAGCCAGATTTCGTTCTCCTCGCCCTCGCCCTTGGTCAACACACACGAGTAGTTGGGCGTCGAACTGGCGTCGAAGAGGATGGCGCGGACCTTATAGGTGCCGGGCTGCAGGGTGACGAGCTTGGTGTCTGCCAGCACATAGCCGGCCTTGGCCATCGACGAGCGCACAACGGCATTGTTGCTGCCGCAGAGCACGGCATCGGCAATATCCTCACCCTCAGAGAGATAGACGGCACCGGTAAAATCGGTCTTCTTATAGCTGATGACAAAGGTGGTGTCGCCCTCGCCGTTCTTCAGGTCAAACGACTCTATGAACTCGCTGCCGCGGGCGCCGTGGGTGTAGACATTGCCGTCGGCATCCACTGCCCAGTAGGGATAGTTGACCTTGATGGTTGAGCCGGTGGTGCCCTCGGTGGGAGCCACGAGCTGCTTCAGCACGGTGACGTTGTCGCCGTCGACATAGCCGGCCACGATGCTATACTTACGGGGCAGCTTAGGCTGGGCCTCGGTAATCTCGATGGTTTTCAGCAGACAGTTGCTGAAGCGGAAGTTCACATCGCCGGCAACGAGCACCTCAAACTTATAGCTGGCATACGACGACCCCAGCCAGATGGAGTCGGCAAGCTCCGTAGAAGAGACGATACCGTCGGGCGAGATGGCAGCACCATTCATAGCCTGGATGCAGGTCTGCTTAGTGGCACTGCCCTTGGTGGCACGGTTGGCATAGAACGTAACGACGTCGCCCTCCCTCAAGTCAGGGATGGTCATATACTGGTTCTGGCCGTTGAAGCTGATAAGGTCCTTATACGAGCCTTCGGTATCGCCGACATAGAAATTTTTTTTGCCGAACTTAAAGAGCAGGTCCTCGGTCATGGGCAGAGCAGTGCCGTCGGGCAGCATAATCTCCTCATAGTTGCGGGCGGGAACATAGTAACGGTGGGTGGTGGCACCGTTTTTCTGGATGTCCATGTACTTTGTCTCATCCTCGGCCTCGCCACCTGCGGGGTTGGCCGAACCTTCGGCCATGATCTGGGCTGCCGACTCTGCGTCGATGACAAACGTCCACGACATCTTGCGCTCGGCGCCGCGGGTCTTGAAGTTCAGCGTGTAGCCACCCTCGGCGGCCAGCTCCTGACCGTCAACCTTGACAGAGGTGATGGCCAGGGTGTAGTCTGTGGAAGGCTCCAGGCCGAAGTCGAGCAGGTCGAGGGTGATACCCTGGGCAAAGGTGCCCTCGATGCCGTCGAAGGCATAGTCGTCGCCGCCGAAGGTGCCCTCAATGACGAATGTCGTGGCGGTGGGGTCGGCCACGCCCGTGACGTTGGGGAACGTGATGGTAATCTTACCCGTGATGGGGTTGATCTTCTTTCCCTCTCCGAGGCTGAAACTGATGTCGCCTAATGTGATTTGTGCCACTGCGCTGAGGCACGAAAAGAATGCCAGAAAGGCAAAAGTAGAAATTTTCTTCATAAGCTTATTGATTTAATGACATGTAATATAGATTGTACAAGAGTAGTCGGCTGCAAAGATACGAATAATTCTCCGAAACGGGGATATAGAAATTGCTGTTTTTTCTTCATTTTTTGCTATTTTCCCTGGTATGTCAGTAGGCTATCAGGCGGCCGTCGGTGGTGACGCCGGCGGCGCTGAGCTTGATGCGCGTTTCCTTCGAGTTGTTGTAGAAGGTGGCGGTGAAGCGGCCGTCGGCGTCGCTGCGGGCGTTGGGGTTCCAGTAGAGGGTGCGGCGGTGGTCGGCGGGGCCCGACGGTGACCCGTCGGGAGTGGTGGCGGGGCCCGACGGAGAAGCGGCGGGGGCGGGGGCGGCGGGCTGGCGGGCGCTGTAGTCGGGCTGGTAGAACTGGGCCGCGCGGTTCATGCCGTTGAGGTAGATGTGGCGGTCGCGGAACACCAGCTGTCGGCCGCCGCCCTCGTAGGGTATCAGCTCTACGGTGGCGTCAGGCTCGTAGGCGCCGGCCACCTCGATGCTGTCGCCGCCGCGCAGGTCGTAGTCGGTAAACACGCGGAGGTCCTGCATCCGCGACAGCCGCATGTAGCTCTTGAGATCCTCCGGCGCACGGCGGTTGGTATATAGGTTCTTGTAAGAGTCATAGGTATTGACCTCGGCCTCGGTGGCGTATCTCGTCAGCGGCGTGACAGGCGAATAGCTGCGGTAGACAATCATGCTGTCGAGGCGGGCGTCGACATGGAGGGTCTCCTCACGCCGGCCCATGTTGCCAAAGAGACAGTAGCCCACTTGGATGGGGAAGAGTCGCATGTTGAACATGCCGTGAGAGAGTCCGCGGTCGGTCAGCTCGTTATACAGGTCGTAGGCGTCGAGCACGAAGGCAGGCTTAGTCCAGTCGACGGCGCGCTTGCCACGGCGGCGACCCTTGACGTTGACGTTGCCTAACTGGTGGACGTCGTTCTCCATCGACAGCTCCGAGAGCTCGTCCTCGTCGATACTCAGGGGAATGTAGTCGGGGGCATGGTTTTCGTAGAAGTTATAGCGCTTGGGGAAGGCGGGAAAGGGCATGTCGCGCTTCACGTAGAAGTCGGGGTAGGCATCTTCCTTGTAGATGGTCTTGTCCTTACGCGAGAGCATCGACTTCTTCAGCGAGTCTTTCTCCTTGTAAGCCTTGATATTGAGGTAGGCCGTACCATAGAACGGCGGCACCTGGAACAGGAAGCGGCCGTTCTGCGTCTTCTGCACCGACCCGGCGGTCTGGCGGCCAATGGTCACCTCGGCCTCTACCAGCACCTCGTCTTTCAGCGGCTTGTGGTTGATACCTATCTCTTCGTCGGTGAACTTCATCCAGTCGAAAACCATGCTGCTGTCCTTGCTGTCCTCAGAGGTCCACATCAGGTTGTTAACGATCTGCTCGGTGCCGGTGAGTTCCTCGCCATCTATGCGCGGGCGCTTGTAGCCGATGCCAAGGGGCCAGGCCAGCACCTCGTTGTCATAAATATCATTAATACTAAGCGTCTTATACACCTGTCCGCTGACGGTCATCGACCGCTCCGGCTCATACTGGGGCGTAAAGGCGGTGTCGGTCATCTGCTCCCACTGGTAGCGTCGCCAGCCCTGCACCATCATCAGCAGGTCGAGGTTGCGGCGGTGCGTCTCGTCGTCGCTCTCAAAGTAATAGGCGGGGTTGGCAATAAAGCCGCGCAGCTCGCTGCTCAACAGCAGGTCGGTCATCAGGTTGCCGTCGTTATAGGTAGGCTCGTCGGTGCGGCTGTCGCGCACGGCGAGCGAGAAGGTGGTCTCCGGCGGCAGCCGCAGGTCAATGGTAATGGGGGCATAGGGGGCGTAGGTGGTGGTAGGGTTGAGGGGGGATATAGAAGCTATAGGAGCTATAGTATCTATAGTATCTATAGAAGCTATAGTATCTATAGGAGCTATAGAAGCTATAGAGCCCGCCGCCCTAAAAAAGAGCCTGTCGGCTAGGATGCGGCCCTGGTCGTCGAAGAGTGTCAGGTCGCTGACGCCTGCGGGCAGGCTGTCCATCGGCAGCGTCAGCACCGTGGGCTGCTCGCTGAGCGCCACCTCCTGGAAATGCTTCAGCACGCCGCGGCTGACGATGCTCACGCCATAGCGGCGGCCCGCGGGCAGCCCGCTGCCCTGCAGCGTCAGCCGGTTACCGTCGAGGGCCATTACCGCCCCACCCGCTTCGGCCTTGGGCAGGTCGAAACTATAGTCCTTGCCGCGCCATGTAAAGCGAGCCTTCAGCTTGCCATGGCCCGCAGCAGCAGTAGACGCCCCAACGCTCTTGCCGCTACCCGCAGCAGCGGCAGACACCGCTCCAGTCTGGCTACCGGCAGCGGCAGACGCCGCTCCGGCCTTGCCGCCGGGGGTAACGGTAAAGTCGCCGCGACCCATATAGCCGCTGGCAATGTCGCACAGCTGGCGGTCGCCATCCCAGAGGGTGCCCTTTACCTGCTGTGCCTCGCCCAGCTGGTCGGTCGCCTCAAAGGCCACACGGCTCTGCAGCCCCTTGACGAGCGTGCCGCCCTCAGGATAGAAAGTCACCTTCAGACGCTCTTTGCGCACGATGGGCAGCCGTGTCCGGGGGCGTTGGAACATGCGGCGGGCGTCGTAGTCGCCGGCGGTCTCGGGCTTACTATATATAGGTATCACGCGCGAGAAGAGACCGTCCCACTCGCGGAAGAACTCGTCGGCCATCGCCTTGTTGTAAAACAGCCCGGCGTCGATGCTGCTATAGGGCCGCGTGGTCTGTCCGAAGTTCAGCATCCATCGGGTGTAGGCGCGTATCTCGTAGTAGCCGCTGTAGAGCGAGTCCTGCAGCACGAACTGTCCGCAGGTATATCCCTCCGGCGCCACGATGATGTTCTGCCGCTCCACCAGCAGGCCGTCGGGCGTCAGCAGCTCGACATACAAGATGCGGCTCATGTCGGTAGGCTTCAGGTTGTCGGCACGCACGACGTAGGCCTTATACCACAGCGTGTCGCCCACGAAATAGCACTGGTTGTCGGTATGCACATACACCTTCTCCTGCACCTGGCGGACGGAGGCCTGCTCCAGCGCCCGGCGTAGGTCGTCAAGTCCGCCGGCGCGCACGCTCAACGCCGACAGCACAACGCACAATAACTCAAGGAAACGTCTCATCTTGTTTTTTATGGTTTCTACTTTGACGATAGAAAACCGCAATAGTTTAGTAACAAGCAAAAAATAAGTTGGTATTTTCGAGGTACGAGGTGCGAGGTACGAGGTACGAGATTACCTTGCAGGCAGAATTCTCCACAGCAGAGTATTCTCGCACCTCGTACCTCGTACCTCGCACCTCGATTCGTACCAAGTTATTTTTTAACGGTTACTTAAACGCAACTTCAGATAATATTTCCCCAAGTTGTCAAAGTTGTCTTTAGTTGTCAAAGTTGTCTTTAAAAGCTGGTTGTTTTTCACAAAAAAGCATTACCTTTGCAGCCGCTTTAAGCAAAACAAACGTTATTATCATGTACAAACCACAGTTTAACAAGCGCCGCGTGCTCGTGTTCCATCAGTTTGGGAACAAGGGTTGGTCGCTCTTCAGCTGTCTGGGTCGCGAGGTCGTCTGTTCGGTGCTCTCGGTGTCTACGCTCACTTATGCGTCGGCCGAGAGTGTGAGCACCCACCCCGTGGTGGCCGACTCCGTGGCCGTCAGCACAGCGCGGGAGCAGATGCTCGACGAGGTGAGCGTCACCGGTTCGCGAGCGCCCCTGACCAAGAGTCAGGCAGCGAGAATGGTAACTGTACTGGAGCGTGCCGACATTCAGCAGGCTCCGGTGCAAAGTGTCAACGATTTACTCAAGTACGCCGTCGGCGTCGATGTGCGGCAGCGCTCACCACTTGGCGGGCAGACCGACATCAGCATGCGCGGCGGCACCCAGGAGCAAATCATCATCCTGCTCAACGGCATCAACATCTGCGACCCGCAGACAGGTCACAACACGGTAGACCTGCCCGTCCAGCTGAGCGACATCCAGCGCATCGAGGTGCTTGAAGGCCCCGCCGGCCGCCTCTACGGCACGTCGTCGCTCGTGGGGGCGATTAATATCGTGACAAAGGCAGCCCCCACCCCCGCCTCCCCTGCAGGGGAGGAGAGATATGCCTTGCTCGCAGAGGGTGGCAGCTACGGCTACGTAAAAGCCGCAGCACGCATATTACTCCCTCCCTGCAGGGAGGGTCGGGGAGGGTCTCTCTCTGCCTCCTACTCCCGCAGCGACGGCTACAGCCGCGCCAAGTCGGGGGCGCTCAACAGCGACTTCAGCGGCTTGAAAGCTTTCTACCAGGGCCATTACCGCAAAGACGATGCCGTCAGCGTCAACTGGCACTTCGGTCTGAGCGACAAGGGCTGGGGCTCCAGCACCGCCTACGCCTCGCCCAAGTGGCAGGCCGACGACCAGTATGAGCACACCACGAAACTCACCGCCGCCCTGCAGGCCACTTTAGCGTGGGGCGGAGTTTCGCTCCGCCCGTCCCTCTACTGGAACCAGCACCAGGACCGCTACGAGGGCTATCGCGGACGGCCGGACTTGCTGAAATATAATTACAACCGCACCGACGTCGTTGGCCTTTCGCTCAACAGCCACTTCGACTGGGAAGCATCAGGGAAGCGGCGTGAAAACGGCCAAGGGGCACTGGCCGACATTGGCGCTGAGCCCACGGTGAGAAACCGCACAGCCTTCGGCGCCGAGGTGCGCAACGAGAACATGCTGAGCGGCAACCTCGGCGAGCCTCTCACCCGTCCCCACCACATCAGCGGCACCGACCGCGACTACACCCTCGGCCTGAACCGCACCAACATGAGCGCCTTCGTGGAGCACAACCTGCTGCTGCGCAACCTCACGGTATCGGCCGGCTTAGTCGTGGTGAAGAACACGTGGGCCGACATGAACTGGCGCATCTATCCCGGCATCGATGCCAGCCTGCGCCTGGGCCGGCAATGGAAGCTGCACGCCAGCTACAACTCATCGCTGCGCATGCCGTCGTTCACGGAGATGTACTACAAGCTGCAGGGCTACGCCGCCGACCCGCACCTCAAGCCTGAGGAGATGCACGCCGTGGAGGTGGGAGCCAATTTCCAGTGCTCAATTTTCAATCTTCAATCTTCAATCTTCAATATCCAATGCACCCTCTGGCACCACCACGGGCGCAACATGATTGACTGGATTATGGACACACGCCTGGGCGACGCTGCCGTCTGGCAGAGCGTCAACCACACGCGGCTCAACAGCTATGGCGTGGAGTGCGCGGCAAAGTGCAGCCTGCCCATCAGCCACCCGCTGCTGGCCAGGCCGGAGTCTGTGGCCTTGAACCTGAGCTACAGCTACATCTACCAGAACAAGGACCTGGAGGAGGGGCTGGTGTCGCAGTACGCCCTGGAGTACCTGCGCCACAAGCTGGTGGCCGGCATCCGCCTGCCCATCGTCAGCCGCCTCAGCCTCAGCGCCAACCTGCGGTGGCAGGACCGCCAGGGGCAGTACACCGACTTCGACGGCACCGTCAACGACTACAGCCCCTACGCCGTAGTCGACGCCCGTCTGTCGTGGCAGCAGGCCCGCTTTGAACTTTACGGCGAAGCCAACAACCTGTTCAACGCCGAATACCGCGACTACGGCCTCGTGCTGCAGCCCGGCCGATGGCTCATCGCCGGCCTGCGCGTACACTTGTGACGGTAACTATTTGGTAACATGCAAAAAATAAGTTGGGATTTTCGAGGTACGAGGTGCGAGGTACGAGGTACGAGGCTGCATAAAAAATCCGGAAACGCAAAAAGTCTGTTATTGCTTCAGCTTAAAGGAGTTCTCGATGCTGCTAATCTCGGCCTGGAAGGCTTTGTCTACCTTCAGGCGCTGCTCTACGGTGGTGCAACTGTGCAGCACCGTAGAGTGGTCGCGGCCGCCAATAAGCTGGCCGATGCGCGAGGCCGGCATCTTGGTGTATTTCTGTGCCAGATACATCGACACCTGACGCACCAGCACGTAGTCGCGCTTACGGCTCTTGCTGAACACATGCTGCTGGGCGACGTTGTAGTGGCCGCAGACCTTCTCCAGGATGTCGTCGATGGTCAGCGGGTGGTTGTCAACCTTGACGGCGCGCTTAATGACGCGCTCGGCCAGGCGCATGTCGATGTTGGAGTTGTAGACGATACTGTAGGCCATCAGTCCGTTGATGACGCCCTCCAGGTCGCGCACACTGCCGTTGGCCGTCTGTGCTATGAAGGTGATGACGTCGGCGGGAATCTTCAGGCCGTCGCGGCGGCACTTCGCGTTGAGGATGTCTATGCACAGCTGCACGTTGGGCTTCTCCAGCTCGGCTATGAGTCCGCAGGAGAAGCGCGTCAGCAGGCGGTCCTTCACGCCCTCGAGGTCTACCGGCGGGCGGTCTGAGGCCAGGATAATCTGCTTGCCGATGCGGAACAGGTGGTCGAAGATATGGAAGAACGTGTCCAGGGTCTTCGGCGACGTGGCCCACTCCTGTATGTCGTCGACTATCAGCACGTCGATGGTCTGATAGAAGTTGATAAAGTCGTTGGTAGTGTTGCGGCGCACGGCATCGGTAAACTGCACCTGGAAGAGTCGTGCCGACACATAGAGCACGCGCTTCTGGGGGTACATCTCCTTTGTGCGCACGCCGATGGCATTAATAAGGTGTGTCTTGCCGCAGCCCGACGGTCCGTAGACGAAGAAGGGGTTGAAGGTCGACTTTCCCGGATGCTCGGCAATGGAGATGCCCACGGTGCGCGGCAGCTTGTTGGAGTCGCCCTCTATGAATGTCTGGAAGGTCTTGTGAACGTCCAGCTGGGGGTTCAGGTCCTGCTGGGGTACGGCGTCGAGCACCGTCGGCGACTGGTTGGCGCGACTGCGCGGCTGCGGCACGTCGATGTTGGCGGGCTTGTCGGCCTCGATGTCCTGCGTCAGCTTGTGCTCCTTGTCGGTGACCACACGGTAGTTCAGCTTGACATTGGTCTTGAAGCTGTTGGTCAGCGCCCAGTACATCAGGCGGATGAAGTATTGCTCCAGGTATTCGCAGAAGTAGGCACTGGGCACCTGCAGCAGCAACGTGCTGTCCTGCTCCGAGAACGACTCGAAGCGGATAGGCTCAAACCACGTTTTGTATTGCTGCTCGGTAACATTCTGCCTGATCAGGTGGAGGCAGTTGTCCCAAAGCGCCTTATGTTTGTTCTGCATCTGGCGTACTTATAAATTGGGTTAATAAACTGTTGTAGAAACCGTATCCCTTTTAAGATTTCGACTGCAAAGGTCGCTCTTTTTTTTGAATTGTGCAAATCCAAGAAAATAGAACACGAAAGGTTTCCCGCGTAACTCACTAACGAAGCGTCACTTAGAGTGTTTCACGACAAAAGGCCACAACGAGGGTCTTGCGCAACTCAAAGTAGCTATCTTTCAGCATGTTGCAAAACCGCCAATCGGCGTTTCCAAAGATTTTTTATTTAGACAAAATAAAATTACTTGTCTTTTTTGCCAAAAATTGAGAAGTGTACGTAGCGCTTGGGATGGCTCTTAAGGTCAATCATCAGCGAGTCGGCGTGCATCATCGTAGCATTCAGATTATTATACAATTCAGCGTCGCGCATGAGCAGTCCCAAGGTGCCGTCATTGCTGTTAAGTTTGGCGGTCATCTGGCGCACATTGTCCAATGTCTCGTTCACCTTGGCCATCGTGGCATCCACGTCGATGGCGTTCAGCTGTCGCGTCAGCGAATCGGCATTGGCCATCACGCCGTCGGCCTTCTGCATGATACCCGGCAACTGGCGGTTCACGCCGCCCATCATCTTGTTAAGCTCGGCGGTGGTGGTGGTCAGGTCGGCGGTTATCTGCTCCACATTGTGCAGCGAGTGGCTCAGCGCCGGGTCGGCCAGCAGCGCGTTGACGCTGGCCAGGATGGAGTCGAGCTTGGGCATCAGCTTTTCTATTTGAGGCAGCATGGTGGCAGCCTTCGACATCAGGCCTCCCTGCATACCGCCGCTGATGGTATCGCCAACGGCCAGCAGGCCGCCCTGACGGTCGCCGAGCACAAGCTCTAACTTCACGTTGCCCAACAGGTCGCTGGCAATCTCGGCCGTCGTGCCCTTAGGCAGCTGCAAGGCCTCGTCTAAGCCCACGGTGGCCAAGATACGGTCTGGACGGGCATAGTCGCAGTCGATAGCCTCGACGGTACCCACCTTCACGCCGTTAACATAGACGGGGCTGGAGGCCGATAGGCCGCTGACGTCGTTGAACACCACTACGTAAGCGTTGCCCTTGGAGAGCACACTGAGTCCCTTGAGGAACTGCATACCGAAAAACAGGATGACCAATCCTACTATAGCCACTAAGGCTATCTGTACTTCTTTGGTAAAGAATTTCATATCTATGGTTTTGTTTTGTTTAGGGGATGATGGGTGATGGGTGGTGGGTGATGGGTGATAGGTGATGGGTGATAGGTGGTGGGTGATGGGTGGTGGGTGATGGGTGGTGGGTGATGGGTGATGCCCTACCGTCGTTTTCTTCGTGCGGCGTTGGCGTCAACCTTCTGGTCGCCCTCAAAGGCAATAATGAATGCCTCGGGGAACTTATTGAGGATACTCTTCCTGAGGCGGTAGATTTCCTGGTAGTCCTCCGACGCGCCGACGGTGTACTTATACATACGTCCTTCTTTATAATAGGTGGCGTCTTTTAGTCCCTTCAACTGGCGGTCGGTGGCTTTCAGCTTCTTGTCGCTCACGAGTATCTGCACCTTGAACACCGGGGCCGTGCCTGCCTCGGCTTTTTGCCTTTCTGAAGGGGCATTCTCAGCAGCCCCAGAAGCCCCACTCTCCCCAGCAGTCCCATTAGCCCCATTAGCCCCATTAGCCCCAGAAGCCCCAGAAGCCCCAAAAGCCCCAGTTGCCCCAGAAGTCCCAGAAGCCCCACTCTCCCCAGCAGGCTCGTCTTTAATCTCGGTCAGCGGCTTATACGGCACCTTGATGCCCGGCTGCACCTTATTCTTATATGCCACAAAGGCATTAAAGAACCCGCGCGTATACTGCCGCACGGCACGCTCGGTATTGAGGAACTGCTCCTCGTCGGGCGTGGAGATATAGCCCAGCTCCATCAGGCAGGCGGGCATCGACGTCAGGCGCAGCACGGCGAGGTTGTCCTGGTGAACGCCCTTGTCGAGCCGGCCCGTGGCCTGGCAGATGTTCTTCTGCATCAGCTTGGCCAGCTGGATGCTCTTCTCCATATTCTTGTCCTGCACCAGCTCAAAGAGGATGTTGCTCTCAGGCGAATTCGGGTCGAAGCCCTCGTAGTGCTGCTGATAGTTGTCCTCATAGAGTATGACGGCGTTCTCGCGCTTGGCCACCTCCAGGTTCTCCTCAAAGCCGTGGGTGTTGCCGTCGCGGCGGCTGCGGCCCAGGGTGTAGGTCTGGTAGCCGCGGCAGATGCGGCCCTTAGGCATGGCGTTGATATGTACCGACACAAAGAGGTCGGCCTTGTAGCTGTTGGCCACCTCGGCACGCTGCCACAGCTCCAGGAAGCGGTCGTTCTTGCGGGTGTACACCACGCGCACGTCGGGGCAGTTATCCTCCACGATACGGCCGAAGGCCAGGGCATAGCGCAGCGTCAGCGTCTTCTCCGCCGACTGCCTGCCACAGGCGCCGGTGTCCTTGCCGCCGTGGCCGGCATCTATCACCAGGGTAAATGTCTTCTTGGCGCCGTCAACCGACAGCACCATGGCGAGCAGTATCCCGACAATCATTAACAATCTTTTGTGTAACATCCGTGCAAAGGTACTGCTTTTCGGTTAAAAAACGTGTAAAAGTCAGTCAGTTTTATCATTTATTAAGTGTAGCTCCACGCCGGCACCGTCGCTGTCGGCGCCCATCGGGGGGCATAGCTTGGTGAGCCACAGGTCTACGGAGGTTATATGCGGGAACGTTGCCAGCAGGCGGTTCGCGATGCGGCCGGCGACATGTTCTAAGAGTCGAGATGGCAAAACCATCTCGCGCACTACGGCCGCGTAGACGGCGCTGTAGTCGAGCGTGTCGCCCACGTCGTCGCTCTCCATCGCCGCCTGCCAGGGGTAGCCTATGCGCAGCGTCAGCTCATAGTCGCCGCCCACGCGCCGCTCCTGCTCCATCACGCCGTGGAAGGCCCTGAAGCGGAGTTTTTCAAGCCTGATGTATGTCGTTGCCGTCATCGCCGTCGGTGCCGTTGTGGTCGCTGTGGTCGCTGCCGCCCTCTACGCTGCCGTTGTCGCTGCTGCCGTCGCCGTCGCCGCCGGCATATTTCTTCAGCGCACGCTCCACGCCGTTTTTCCAGGTGTTGATACTCTCACTCTGCAGCTGCAGCGACGCCACGAGCTTGATGACATGGTCGATGGGCATGCGGTAGCGCAGCACACCGCTGATAAGCTTGGCGTAGTTCCAGTATTCGGGATTGAATTTTTCTGACAATCCCTCAACGGTGGTCTTGTAGCCGCGCTTGTTCTCAAACTGGAAGTCGAAGCGCTTGGTGCCGTCGGCGTTCACCTGCTTCAGGATCTTGCCGTGGGTCACCGTCTTGGGCAGCACGATACCCTCTTCATCGTCCTGCAGACCGGTAAAGATCTCATACGGACGACCGTCTAACAAGCCCACAAAGGCCACCCACTTCTCCTTGTTGTTCTGAAAGCGCACCACGTCGCACTCCAAGGTCTGCGGCCGCACCTCGGTCACTGCCGGGTGGTGGTTGCTCTCGGCATACTCCAGCGCATCGGCAGCCAACGCTGCCAGCCGCCCGCCGTCGGCACCCAACGCCGACATACAGCGGTCGAGCAGCCTACTCACCTCGGCCTCGGTCATAGGCTGCTGGCTCTTCTGGCTGATGCGTGCCAGCGACTGTGCCACGCGCTTCATCAATTCTTCGTTTGTCATCGTCTTTTCACTGTTTTTGCTGCAAATTTCGGTAAAATTTCCGAGTTGGCCAAAAAATCACTCCACATTTTACGCTTAAGAGAAATCTTTTAACTATCTTTGCAGCATGAAACAGTTACTGCTAACCCTCCCCACCCTGCTCGCCCAGCAGGCACTGGCGGCCGGCGACACGCCCGCCGAAGCCACCGCCGAGCGGCCAAACATCATCTTCATTCTCGCCGACGACATGGGCTACGGCGACCTGGCCTGCTACGGCAACCCCTATATCCAGACACCCAACATCGACCGTCTGGCGCGCACCGGCACCTCCTTCACCCAGGCCTACGCCGGCAGCGGCATCAGCTCGCCCTCGCGCTGCTCGCTGATGACGGGCCTCAACAGCGGCCACTCGCGCATACGCGACAACCAATGCTATGCCGGAGGCCGCACGGGTCTGAAAATCAACACCAAGGGCGACACCACCATCGTGCGCCGCGCCAACCTCCTGGCCGAGGATGTCACCCTGGGCACGGTGCTCTCACAAGCCGGCTACCGCACCTGTCTGGTCAACAAATGGCACCTCGACGGCTACGACCCGCAGGCGGCACCCAACCACCGCGGATTCGACGAGTTCTACGGATGGACCATCAGCACCGTCCACAGCAACGCGCCCTACTACTACCCCTACTACCGCCTCCACGGCGACAGCCTGGTCAACATCAGCGAGAACGCCAACGACGCCCACGTGCGCCACAACACCGAGATTTCTACCGACGATGCCATCGCCTTCATCCACCGCAACCGGCACCGTCCGTTCTTCCTCTTCTTAGGCTACGACGCCCCCCACGAGCCTTACAACATCGACGACACGTCGTGGTATGACGACCGCGGCGAGTGGAGCGCCAACACCAAGCGCTACGCCGCCCTCGTCACCCACATGGACCACCACATCGGCCGTCTGCTGGCCACCCTCGACGCCCTGCACCTGCGTGATAACACCCTCGTCATCTTCGCCAGCGACAACGGCGCCGCCGTCATGGCACCATTGAAAGATCTTAACAGCGGCGCCGGCCTCAAGGGCCGCAAGGGCCAGCTCTACGAGGGCGGCATCCGCGTGCCCCTCATCGTCAACCAGCCCGGCCGAGTCCCCGCCCGCCAAGTCAGCAACCTCGTCTACTTCCCCGACTTCATGCCCACCCTCGCCGCCATCGCCCATCACCCAGCACCCAGCACCCCCACCGACGGCATCGACATCTCGCCGCTGTTCTTCGGCCACGACATCGACACCGACAGCCGCCCGCTCTACTGGGAGTTCCCCGGCAAGCAGCGCGCCATCCGCTATCAGGGCTGGAAGTGCGTCACCGTGAAGAAGGGCGCCCCCTTAGAGCTCTACCGCATCACCGACGACCCCATGGAGCGCCACAACATAGCCGCCGACCACCCCGACATCGTTCAGCGCCTCGACAGCCTCATGTGGCAGCTACGCTCACCGTCGCCCAACTACCCTATCGAGGGCGAATAGGCCAAGCAACCTATCACCCCTCCTCCCGACAGCAAGCAATCATAGAAAAGATTATACAAGATTTTATGTGGGTCGAACCTTCGCTTTTGAAAAACAGGGAAAAACAAGAAAAACAGAAAAAAACAAAGTAACCCGACTGTATAAGGTTTTTATCGGTTTTTATGGTTTTTATCTGTCTTTCAAAAAACGACTATCCATCCACATTAAATCTTTCAGAACCATAGAAAATAGTATTAATATGAAACATTTACTGACCCGCCGAACCATTCGGAAATATTCTGACAAAACCGTCAGCGAAGAGTTACTCAACCAACTGATGGGCGAGGCCGCCCGCACCCAGACCATGGGCAACCTGCAGTTGTACTCCGTCGTCGTCACCCGCTCGCCGGAGATGAAGGCACGCCTCGCCCCCGCACACTTCAACCAGCCTATGGTGACGGAAGCCCCCGTGGTGCTCACCGTCTGTGCCGACTTCCACCGCACCACACGATGGTGCCAGGAGCGGCAGGCCACCCCCGGCTACGACAACCTGCTGTCGTTTCTCAATGCCGCCATCGACGCCCTGCTCTACACGCAGACCCTCTGCAACCTCATGGACGAGCAGGGACTGGGCTACTGCTACCTGGGCACCACCGTCTACATGCCCCAGATGATCATCGACACGCTGCAGCTGCCGCGCCTCGTGATGCCCGTGGCCACGCTCACCGTGGGGTGGCCCGCCGAGGAGCCCCCGCTCTCCGACCGCCTGCCACTGGAGAGCTTCGTCCATCAGGAGACCTACCACGACTACTCCGCCGACGACATCGACCGCTACTACACGGCCAAGGAGCAGTTAGAAGAGAACCGCCACTTCGTCAGCATCAACCACAAACAGACGCTGGCTCAAGTGTTTACCGACATACGCTACACCAAGAGCGACAACGAAGCCATGTCGGCCACCCTGCTCGACACCCTCCGCCGCCAAGGGTTCTGCTGAATCACCAACCGATGTTTCTAAACGCGAGACGCAGAGAGTAAGGTTGACCGTTTTTCTGCGACAACGACAGAGTCTGCCCTAAGGGCAGACTCTGCTGTTAATATCCGTTAATTGGGGGGGGTAATCGTTAACGTAAGTTATAAAATTATGCTTTTGTTGGCCAATCTAATACAACATTAGAAAACTTTTCTTAAATTTGCACTTCAATACATACTCGCGAGCGCGCAAATATATAACACACAACTGTAGAACAAATAACCATTGTCAGTAGTATGATTCGGAAAGAGGCACATATCACGCAGATTCTTGCACTGCTCCTAATGCTCACATTAAGGGCGGCAAGCTATGCCGCGTCGCCTGCCGTTGTCTTTGCCGACACCGCGTTCTACAACCACTACAGCTATATCTGCTTCGTCAGCGGCGACAGCATCGCCGCACCCTCCGCCGAGGACTTCCTCGACCGCGCCGCACAGGTGAAATTTCCCGTAGGCCAGGCCACCCTCCCCGCCGACAGCCGCACGCTGGCAGAGCTGGAGCAGCAGGTGCTGCCCCGCATCAATGCCGACAGCCTGGAGCTGGTGAGCATCATGATCCACGGCGCCGCATCGCCCGACGGCTCCTACCAGCTCAACGAGCGCCTCAGCCGCCAGCGCGCACAGATGCTCACACAGTTTATCAGGGAGCGCCTAAGATTCCCCGGCACCGACCGCACCATGACCGAAGACTTCACCGTAGAAGACTACCCCACCCTCGTCACCCTCATGCGCCGACAGGCCGACAGCGACTACGCCACAGTAAAAGCCCTCTGCGACAGATACTTGCCTCAAGTCAACAGCCACCAGTCTCAAGTCAACGGCCACCTGTCTCAAGTCAACGGCCACCAGTCTCAAGTCAACGGCCACCAGTCTCAAGGCAATGGCCACCAGTCTCAAGGCAATGGCCACCTGTCTCAGGGCAACGGCCACCTGTCTCAGGGCAACATCACCGCCCTGAAAGCCAAGCTGCAGGCCGCCCAGGGCGGCGCCCTCTGGCGCCGTCTGCTGAGGGACTATTTCCCCCAGCTGCGCACGGCGCGCATCATGCTCGTCTTCCGCAAGTACGAGGGCGAGAAGATGGCCCTCAGCACACTCACCCCCCAGGCCATGCCGCCCCAGCTCCCCGACTCCGCCCACCTGCCCCAGTCGCCCCACCTCCCCCAGCTGCCCCAGTCGCCCCAGCAGCCCCAGTCGCCCCAGTCGCCTCAGCAGCCCCCCTCCCCCCAGCGGCTCCCCCGCCGCGAGCTCCTCAGCCTCAAGACCAACCTCCTGTTCTACGGCATCTACATGCCCGGCTACAACCGCTGGTGCCCCATACCCAACATCGCCCTGGAATACTACCCCAAGCGCGGCCACTTCACCTATGGCGCCTCCTTCGACATGCCCTGGTGGCAAGACTACGACGCCCACAAATTCTTCCAGCTGCGCAACTACCAGCTGCACACCCGCTACTACTTCCGCCCCTCTCAGCAGCCACTGCGCCCGGCGGTTCTGCCGCCGGGGTCGCCCCAGCAGCCCCAGCCCCAGCAGCCCCACCGCCCCGCCTTCTCAGGCTTCTTCCTGCAAGCCTACGTCAACGGCGGCATCTACGGCATCTGCTTCGACGCCGACCGCGGATGGGTGGGCGAAGGCATCGGCGGAGGCATCGGCATGGGCTACACCGTGCCCCTGTCGCGCAACGGCCACTGGCGCCTCGACTTCGAGGCGCAGTTCGGCGTCTTCGTCACCAAGTACGACCCCTACCAGTATGAGAACCCCATCGACCCGGCCTACCGCGACAACCTTTATTATTATAAGTGGACCCTCGACCCCGACCTCTTCAAGCAGCGCCAGTACCGCTGGACGTGGATAGGCCCCACCCGCATAGGCATCACCCTGAGCTACGACCTGCTCTACCGCCGCCACCAGAAAAGAGGCGCAAGCTTCAAGGCATACGAGGCTATAGAGGCCATAGAGGCTATAGAAGCTATAGAGGCTATAGATACCATAGAGGCTATAGATACCATAGAGGCTATAGATACCATAGCCGCCCCAGTCGCCCCAGAAGCCCCAGCCGCCCCACACCCCCAAAAGAAAGGAGGCCGCCCATGACCTTACGCCCCCTGTCCCTGCTGCTGCCCCTGCTGCTCACAGCCTGCAAGCCCGAGCCGCCCCTCCACCTCTACGAGGCGGAGCCGGTGAACACGCAGTTTGTCATCGCCGAGATCGAGCTCAACACCTACTGGGACTATATACTCGAAACCGGAGAGCGCTACGACTGGCAGGCGGAGTGGTACTACGAATGGGACGACGAAGACCGCCGCATCTGGGGCGACATCGGCTATTCCGTGCCCAACGCCTTCAACATACGCCGATACTTCACCGGCTCCACGCCCTACGACCGCCACAGCCGCGTCACCAGCGACTTCATTGAGGGCAACACCTTCCAGGGGGAGTTCTACTACGGCTTCTGGGACATGCTTGTGTGGAATGACCTGAAAATCAAGGAGGGCGTGCAGAGCCTCAACTTCGACGAGACCTCGACCCTCGACTCCGTCACCGTATACACCAACCAGTCGATGGTGCGCACCAGGTACTACGTGCAGCGATACACTCACGCCTTCTACGAGCCTGAGGAGCTCTTCGCCGCCTACGAGCGCGCCATAGAGATCAACCGCAACCACGACGGTTTCGAATACGACGCCGCGCGCAACGCCTGGGTGAAACGCCTCAACATGGTGCTCACGCCCATCACCTATATCTACCTGACGCAGGTCATCGTGCACCACAACAACGGCAAGATTGCCGGCGTGGAGGGCACGGGCAACATCTCGGGATTCTCGCGCTCGTCGGTGCTCAACAGCGGGCGCGGCAGCAACGACCCCGTGGCCGTGACCCACCAGACGCGATGGAAGCGCAACTGCGACATGAACGGCGAGAAGGTGGACATTGCCGGCGGACGGCTGCTCACCTTCGGCATTCCCGGCAACGCCTGCGGAAGGCTCAAAGACGGCAGCGAGCTGCACGACAGCGAACCCCACTACATGGACCTGAAGATGATCTTCAACAACGGCCTCGACTCCACCTTCGTCTTCGACGTCACCAAGCAGGTGCGCCAGCGATACAAGGGCGGCGTCATCACCGTAGAGATAGACATGGACACCATACCCATACCACGACGCGCGGGAGGCTCGGGATTCGACGCCGTGGTGAAAGACTACGAGGAGGTGACCCACGAGATAGAGATGTAACATATTTAATTATTATAGAGCGATTCAATAAACTCTCAGTATTAATCTTTTAATAAATAACAGTATGATGAAAAAATTTTATTTCTGGGCACCGGCCCTGGCCGCCATCCTGACGATGGCCGCCTGCACCGCCGAAGACGACATCGTAGTGTCGTCACCCGACATCAATCCACCCAACGAGGAGACTCCTGCTCCCATCCTGTTCAGCTCGCTCAGGAGCAACATCACCAGGGCTGGAGCCGACATTACCGGCGCTGAAGCCGCAAAGCTCTTAGGCAACAGGTTCGTGGTCTTTGGCTACAAAGGCTCAACTACGGCAACACCCGGCTCCACAGTCTTCGACAACTATCAGGTGAAGTATAAGGAGAACACCGCCTACACCACCGAGTCGAACGTGGCCAACTGGGAATACGTAGGCCAGGAGCGCATCAAACACGCCATCGACAACGGCGTCACCCAGCAGACCATCAAGTTCTGGGACTATTCAAAGGACCAGTACGACTTCATTGCCTGGGCTACAGGTTTTAAGGATGGTGATCCCACCAAGCCTATCATAGCAGTCTACGACAATGAGACAGATCATCCCACGCTGGCTGATAGAGAGGTGCGCATCTCTGCTATCAACCCCGCCACTGCTACCACCGCCGCCTATACCTTCACCGGCAAGGCCGCCGACTTGAAAGACTGCTTCATTGCCGACCTCGTGACGGTTAAGAAAGCCGACTATTCTAAAGCTACCGGCGAGAACCCCGTCACCATCAAGTTCCGCAGCCTCGGCTCGAAGGTGCGCATAGGCATCTACGAGACTGTGCCCGGCTATTCGGTGAAGGACGTGAAGTTCTACAGCGCTGCCGCCAGCAACGATGCACAGGGAACACCTAAGCTTTTTACCACCACTGCCAACAACATCTATACCGAGGGCACCTACACCATTTATTTCCCCACGGTTGACGATGTGACTAAAGCCGACAACAACCAGGCACACATTGAGTTCTCAGGTACTGGCACCCAGAGTTCCATTGTCAACTTCGGTGCCATGAATTACACCATTGCCGAGGACGGTGAGAAGACCGCAGGCAAGGTGTTCCTGGGACGCACGTCGAACACCGCCACCTACGCCGGCGAGGCTGAGGGCAACTACTTTACGCAGTACCTGCCCAACGAGAGCGGCACCAACCTCAACCTGCGCGTGGACTACACTCTGGAGTCAATCGACGGCTCTGGCGAGACCATCGTGGTGAAAGGCGCCACGGCTCAGGTGCCCCTGATTTACACACAGTGGAAGGCAGGCTATGCCTACACCTATCTGTTTAAGATCAGCGACAAGACCAACGGCCATACCGGCGCCTACGACCCCACCAAACCCGACGACACGACGGTGAACAGCGACCCCGCAGGCCTCTACCCCATCACCTTCGACGCCGTAGTGGTGAACTCCGAGGTGGACGCTACCCAGGAGACAATTACCACCGTCTCTACGCCGAGCATCACCACCTACCAGAAGGGTTCCAAGGTGGTTGACAACAATGAGTATCTCGCTGCCACCGGCGACATCTTCGTCACCGTGAACGACGGAACGAAAGAGAGCACCCCCGACCTGGCCAACGGCAAGCTGCAGACTCTGACAGGCAAGGCTGCACTCTATACCCTGCCCGCAGGCCACACCGAGGCTGAGGTGGTTGACGCCCTCTCGATGCGGGACGACGATGCTGCCGCCAATACCATCAAGGGCCGCAGCGGACTGGTACTCACAGAAGCAACATTCACATTGGTTGACAAGGTGGAATATGGCGCTGATGGCAATACCATTAGCGTAGGCATAGCCACCGACCAGGCCATGCGCTTCACACCTGCCGCCGGTACCTATGCCTTTGTCTATACCAAGAAGGCAGCAACACCTGCTAACGACAAAGTACGTTATGAGGCACTCAAATTCTCAGACTTTGAGACAGGAGCCACCAAGTATCGTTACGACTACAAGGCTGCCACCACCAGTGATGCACAGAAAGGTGTGAAATACTATACTGTGGATGCCGGCGTGTACACACTACAGACGCCCTTCATAGGCCAGGGTGTAAGCAACCTCTATGCCGACAATACAGCCACCACTATCGCCAAAGGCTATGCCAAGACTGGCACTACCTATTATTATACCCCTGATGGCGGACAGTCCTACAAGGCTGCACACAACGTGGCATACGCCGACTTTGCGTCAGCGGAACTCTACACCGAGGCTGCTGGTACGTACACTCAAAAAACAGATGCTGCACCTGTCGATGGTAAAGCTTACTACCAGAGAACAGGAGCTGGCACATCCGAAGCCCCCTACGTCTACACCTACTGCGTGATTCTGCCTCAGCAGACCACTGGCTGGTATGAGATCGACACTGCCAAGTACGTTGTAGCTACCGAGACCAACGCCGTCGACGGCATGACCTACTTCGACAAGTTCACGCAGAACGACGGCGTATACTACACCAAGGTTATCAAGGTGCAGTAATCACTCTTTAGCGGCGCACGGCGCCGGCGACAGACATACATGAGGTAATTCTAATGCTAAGCCTTTAAGACTTACTTCATGTATGTTTAACTGCGAACAAGCAACGGCCAACGCCAAACACACGCAGGAAGCCGCCAACAGCCGCCAGACAGCCGCCAAACAAAACCTTTAAGAGAGAACACAAAAATCAACATCAACAAAAAAAACTAAAGAGTATGAAAAAACTATTATTCCTCGCAACAAGCCTCATAACATTGGCCAGTTGCTCAGAAAACGACTTCATAGGCGACGAGGCCGTCGTCAAAAGTCAGCAAGAGGAAGGAATGATCACCTTCAGCACCAGCTCGCAGAATATCACCAGGGCAGATAAAGTGGGGGCAGACGCGGCAGGATTGCTCAACAATAAGTTTGTATTTGCTGGTATCAAGGGAGGGCAGGCCACTCCTTTCGTCTTCGACCAGTACACGGCACAATATGTTACCGGTACTGCCAACACGACAGAGTCGAACAGCAACGACTGGGAATACGTGAACCAGACTCTGGCTACTACAACCACGCTGCCTGCTGGTGCTACCCAGACCATCAAGTACTGGGACTATGCAACCACTCAGTATGACTTTGCTGCCTATTCGTTAGGA
This sequence comes from uncultured Prevotellaceae bacterium, assembly GCA_946185805.1. Lineage (GTDB taxonomy): Bacteria > Bacteroidota > Bacteroidia > Bacteroidales > Bacteroidaceae > Prevotella. The sequence goes on from CAMHKU010000040.1 coordinate 22,347, forward strand.
AAAGGTGCCGGTGCTACTCCAACCTATGCCACACCAACAGCTATTACCTTTGGTAACTTGGCAACAAACTCCTACACCCTTAAAGGTAGTGTTGAAGAACTGAAGGCTGCTTACATCTCGGACCTGGTAACGGCTTATAAGAGTGACAACGATTATGGACAGCCCGTTAAGTTCAAGTTCCGCTCACTGGGAACCAAGATTCGTCTGGCTTTCTACGAGACCATTCCTGGCTATTCAGTGAAGGATGTGAAGTTCTATGATGATGCTTCTACAACGACATCATCTACTACACCCACCCTGTATACTTCTTCTGCCGTATTACCCAACGGTAGTGGCACGATGACCATCAGCTTCCCGACAACGGGTTGGGACAACAAGGGTAAAACTGATTATAACAAGGCTCACGTTACTTTTGCTCAAGAATCAGGAACAGCAGCTACATCAAATGTTAACTTCGAAGCACTTGCGAACTTGGCATCAGCTGAGAAAAAAGAAACTGCTGGTAATGTCTATCTCGGACGTGCATCTAATGCTGCTACCTATGCAGGTGGTCTGACAGGTACTCCTCAGGCAGGTAAGTACTATACCATTCTGCCATACGAGACAGGTGCTAACCTGACGCTTCGCATCAAATACACATTGGTATCTACCGACGGTTCTGGTGAGACCATCACTGTTGACAAAGCTACTGCAGTTGTACCTGCTGAACTGGCTAAGTGGAATCCTAACTTCGCCTACACCTACATCTTCAAGATTTCGGACATGACCAATGGTTCGACAGGTGTGGATGGTAACAATAATGTAGTAACAGGTCTGACTCCCATTACCTTGGACGCCGTAGTTGTAGACACAGAGGATGGCGTACAGGAGACCATTACAACTGTATCTAATCCTTCTATCACCACCTATACCAAGGGTAAAGTAGTTACAGCAAACGACGAATACACCACAGGTGCTGTTATTTATGTGATTGTAAACGATGGTACTTCCAACAAAACACTGACTGTTAACGACAATGCAAACCTCTATACCGTAACCATCGAAAATGGTGCTGCACAGAACATCACCGAGGAGTCTGTCAAGAACGCACTTGAGAACGGTGTTTATGACGGCACGGCTAAGACCTACACCGTAACAGATGCTAACGACAAGAAACTGGTTGTTACAGAATCTACTCTGCTGGCAGCTTCCACGAAGATTGAGGCTGCTGACTCTCCCACAGGCAACGAGATTACCGTTACTGGTGCGAAGTTCACACCTGCAGCTGCTGGCAATTACGTCTTTGAGTATATCGTCGGGTATGTTCAAGCTACCGGTAAATTTATCAAAGGTACGAAATACTATACTGATAATACAGGCGCAACGCCTGTGGATACTTCAT
>CAMHKU010000041.1 GCA_946185805.1 uncultured Prevotellaceae bacterium
GACATCGTGGAGGGCCGCAATTTCCGCCAGACCGACGGCGACGTGTATATCTTCAACGAGTCGGCCAAGAAGAAATATCCCTGGCTCGCCGTCGATAAGCCTATCAACGACGAAGACATGCCCGTCGTCGGCTTCTGCGAGGACATCAAGTACACCACCTTGCGTGTGGACGACAGCCAGCAGCCCATCGCCTTCGTGGTGCCCAGCCGTGACGGTTACTTTAAGGGAGATTTCTGGCGCAACCACCTCTTAGTGCGTGTGGCCAAGGGCGTGGACAAGCGCGAGGCCAAAGAGAAAGTGCTGGACGTGGTGCTGAAATACGAGCACGAAAACAAGCCCGACATCAGTGACCTGCGCTACATGGACGATGTGCTGGAGAAATCGTACCATCAGGAAAGACTCTTCACCCAGCAGATTCTGCTGTTCTCGCTGTTGGCCATCCTCATCAGCATCATCGGCGTGTTTGGCCTGACGATGTTCGAGAGCGAGTACCGCCGCAAGGAGATTGGTATCCGCAAGGTGTTCGGCAGCTCTACGAAGGAAATCCTGATGATGTTCTGGCGCCGATACCTCTACATCCTGCTGGGCTGCTTCGTGGTGGCGGCTCCCATCGGCTACCTGGTGGGCCAGCACTGGCTCGAGGGCTTCGCCGTCCGCACCGCCATCTCGCCCCTGCTGTTCGTAGTGTCCTTCCTGCTTATCACGCTAATCACCATGCTGACGGTGACTTACCAGAGCTGGAAGAATGCCAGTGAGAACCCCATCAACAGCATCAAGACGGAGTAATTACATTTAAAAAACTGTATATGATGATCAAGTTAGAAAACATTCAGAAAGTGTTCCGGACGGAAGAGGTGGAGACCGTAGCCCTTGGGGGCGTATCGTTCGAAGTGAAGAAAGGCGAGTTCGTAGCCATCATGGGGCCGTCAGGCTGTGGCAAGTCTACGTTGCTCAACATCCTGGGCCTGCTCGATAATCCTACCGGCGGCAAGTATTGGCTCGACGGACAGGAGGTGGGCGCACTGAAGGAAAGCCAGCGCACGGCAGTGCGCAAGGGGCAGATAGGCTTCGTGTTCCAGAGCTTCAACCTCATCGACGAACTGAACGTGGAGGAGAACGTGGAACTGCCGCTGACCTATCTCGGCGTGCCCAAGAAGGAGCGCCGCCAGCGCGTGGAAGAGGTGCTGCGCCGCATGGCCATCTCGCACCGCGCCCACCACTTCCCCCAGCAGCTCAGCGGCGGTCAGCAGCAGCGTGTGGCCATCGCCCGCGCCGTGGTGATGAACCCGAAACTGATACTCGCCGACGAGCCGACGGGTAATCTCGACTCGAAGAACGGTCTGGAGGTGATGCAACTGCTGACCCAACTGAACCAAGAGGGTACCACCGTGCTGATGGTGACTCACTCCGAGCGTGATGCCGGCTATGCCCAGCGCGTGGTGAATATGCTCGACGGTATGCTGGTGGAGGGGAACACCATTCTTTGATGTCTCAGACCAAAAACCATTCTTTGATGTCTCAGACAGACATCATTTCTTCCCCGCCCACTGAGCGATGCGGTTCAGGGCTTCCTCCGTCTGCTCGTGGCTGCCGAAAGCGGTAAAGCGGACGTAGCCCTCGCCCGAGGGACCGAAGCCGACACCGGGGGTGCAGACGACGTTGGCACCGTAGAGCAGGGCCTCGAAGAATTGCCACGAGGTGGTGCCGTCGGGCGTACGCATCCAGACGTAGGGGGCATTCTCGCCGCCGTAGACCTCAAAGCCAGAAGCTTTGAGCACAGTGAGCATACGGGCGGCGTTCTCCATATAATAGTCGATGGTGGCCTGCACCTGCTGCTTGCCCTCGGGCGAGTAGATGGCCTCGGCGGCGCGCTGCGAGATGTAGCTCGTGCCGTTGAACTTCGTACACTGGCGGCGTAGCCAGAGCTGGTTGAGGGGGATGCGCTCGCCCTCGAAGGTGGCCACGCTGACCTCTTTCGGCACGATGGTGTAGCCGCAGCGCACCCCCGTAAAACCAGCCGTCTTGGAGAACGAGCGGAATTCTACGGCGCACTTGCGGGCCCCGCGGATCTCGTAGATGCTGTGGGGAATCTCCGGGTCGCGGATATAGGCCTGATAGGCGGCGTCGAAGAGGATGAGGGCATCGTTCTTCAGCGCGTAGTTCACCCACTTGCGCAGTTCCTGCTTGGTGATGACGGTGCCGGTGGGGTTGTTCGGAAAACAGAGGTAGATGACATCCACGGGACGGCCCTTCGGCAGTTCAGGAACAAAACCGTTCTCAGCCGTGGTGGGCATGTAGCGCACGTTGGTCCAGCGGCCGTCACGATAGGTGCCGCAGCGGCCTATCATCACGTTGGAGTCGATATAGACGGGATAGATGGGGTCGGTGACGCCGATGAAGTTGTCCCAGTGGAGCAACTCCTGGAAGTTGCCCGTGTCGCTCTTTGCGCCGTCGTTGATGAATACCTCATCGAGGCTGAGGCGCACGCCACGCGGCGCGAAGTCGTTCTTCAGGATGGCCTCGCGCAGGAAGTCGTAGCCCTGTTCAGGACCATAGCCCCGGAAGCCGTCGGCAGTAGCCATCTCGTCGACGGCCTTGTGCATGGCCTCGACGACGGCGGGACAGAGCGGTTGGGTGACGTCGCCGATGCCGAGCGAGATGACGTCGGCCTTGGGGTGCATCACGCGGAAGGCATTCACCTTCTTGGCGATGTCGGCGAAGAGGTAGTTCGCCTGGAGGTTCAGGAAGTGGATATTTACTAATGCCATGGGGATATTTTACTATTTTACTATTTCACTATTTTACTATTTACGCGGCAATTGTCCGATGGTGAATTTGTCCAATTGTCAAATACCTCCGCTTCGCCGTCGAAGACGAACTCAGCGGGGCCGGTCATATAGACGTGGTTATCCGATTCGCGCCACTCGATGTGCAGCGTGCCGCCGTCCATCACGATATCGCTCTCGCGGCCTGCACGACCAGTCAGACATGCGGCCACGGCGGTGGCACAGGCCCCCGTGCCGCAGGCCATCGTAATGCCGCTGCCGCGCTCCCAGACGCGGGTGCGGATGCTGCCGTTAAGTTCGATCCTCGCAAACTCGATGTTGCAGCGATGTGGAAAGGCGGGATAATGTTCCAGCACGTGTCCCGTCTCTGCCACCTGGTCAATGTCGTCGGTGAAGATGACGTAGTGCGGATTGCCCATCGATACGAAGACTCCCTTAGTCAGCCCCCGATTGGCCAGAAACAGCGATTCGTCCTCCAATACAGGTTCGCCCATATCGACGGTGACACTTTCCACCTTATTATTATATATATGCAGTCGCAGCGTCTTGATTCCCGAAAGCGTCAGCAGGCGGATTTCCGTCTTGTCCGTCAGGCCGCGCTCATAGAGATACTTGCCGATGCAGCGGCTGGCATTGCCGCACATCAGGGCCTCCGAGCCGTCGGCATTGAAGATGCGCATGGAGAAGTCGGCCTCGGGCACGGGACTCTTGTCGATGAGCACCAGCCCGTCGGAACCAATGCCCTTGTGGCGGTCGCTCCATGCGACAGCGCAGGCCTCTGGATGGGCTATCGGGTGTAGCATAGCATTGACGTAGATGTAGTCGTTGCCACAGCCGTGCATTTTGGTAAAGGAAACCTTAGTCATTTACTATTTGACAATTTACTATTTACTATTTATTTATCGATTTCGCTATTTAGCTATTTCACTGTTCTCAGGAAGGCATCCACGCGACGGGCCGTCTCTATACCGCTGGCCATGGCGCGCACCACAAGCGAGGCACCGTTGGCAGCATCACCGCAGACGAAGACATTCTCTGGATACTCAGGGTGCTCCGGCTTCAGGAATCCCATAGCCAGCAGACACAGCTCGGCCTTGATGACGAAGGGCTCGCCCTTCTCCACCATCAGCGGACGACCGCCGTTGGGATTGGGCTTCCAGTCAATCTCCTGCACCTTTACGCCTGTCAGCCTGCCGTCCTGGCCCAGGAACTCCAGCGTATTGATGTTCCAGCGGCGGGTGCAGCCCTCCTCGTGGCTCGACGTTGTCTTGAGCGTGCGCGGCCAGTTGGGCCAAGGGTTTTGCGGGTCGTCAGGGCCCTCTGCGGGGCGGGGCATGATCTCTATCTGCGTGACGCTGCGGCATCCCTGGCGATGAGCTGTACCGATACAGTCGCTGCCCGTATCGCCGCCACCGATGACCAGCACGTCCTTGCCCTTGGCCGTGATGCGCTCACCCTCCGAAAACTCCATCCCTGCCAGCACGCGGTTCTGCTGCGAGAGCAGTTCGAGGGCGAGGTGTACGCCCTTCAGTTCGCGCCCGGGGATATTGAGGTCGCGGGCGCTGGGCGTGCCGGTAGCGATGACGACGGCGTCAGCCTGTCCCGTAGGCTGCGATATTATCGCAGCACACTCAACGCCCTTGCCGTAACGGAAGGCGATGCCTTCGGCCTCTAAGAGCCGGATGCGCCTGTCGATAACCGCCTTATTGAGCTTGAAGTTGGGGATGCCGTAGCGTAGCAGGCCGCCGGCGGCCTCGTTCTTCTCATACACCGTCACCGTATATCCCATCTGGTTGAGGGCATCGGCGGCAGCCAGTCCGGCAGGCCCGGCACCGATGACGGCCACGCGCTTCCCGCAGCACCGGACAGGCACCCGCGGCTGGATATACCCTTCGCGAAAAGCCGCCTCGATGATGGCGCACTCATCCTCGCGGTTGGTCGTCGGTTCGTGGTTGAAGCGGTTCAGCACGCAGGCCTTCTCGCACAGTGCCGGACAGATGCGGCCGGTGAACTCGGGGAAGGGGTTGGTCGATGTCAGCAGACGGAAGGCCCTCTCCCACTCGCCCCGATACAGTGCGTCGTTCCACTCCGGCGCCTTGTTGCCCAGCGGACAGGCCCAGTGGCAGAAGGGCACGCCGCAGTCCATGCAGCGCGAGGCCTGCAACTTGCGTTCGCGGGTCGAGAGCGTCTGCTCCACCTCGCCAAAGTCGTGGATGCGGTCGTGAACCGGACGGTAGCCCGCCTCCTGGCGGTGTATCTCTAAAAATGCTTTCGGATTTCCCATCTTTGTTATTTACTATTTACAGATTTACTATTTACTATTTGTTTATCGATTTTTGATTTGACGATTTACACCGCGCGGCTTAAATTACTAAATACTCGAAATCGTAAATAAATCGTAAATAGTAAATCGTCAAATCGTCAATATCAGTAGTCTCTCTGGATATCGGAAATCTTCTCCCTCAGCCGCCGCATCTGTTCCTCCTGCATGACCCGCTTGTACTCAATGGGCACCACCTGAATGAAGTCCTCCACGGTGCGGTGCCAGTCGTCGAGCAGCCGCCCGGCCAGTGCCGAGCCGGTGTGCAGATAGTGCTGACGGATGAGTTCGAGCAGTTCCTTGCGCGACACGCTGTCCTCTACCAGCGAGAGCTCCACCATGTCCATATTGCAGAAGTAGTCGAACGTATGCTTGGGGTCATAGACGTAGGCCACGCCTCCCGACATGCCGGCGGCGAAGTTGCGCCCCGTCTCGCCGAGCACCACGACCCGGCCCCCCGTCATATACTCGCAGCAGTGGTCGCCAGCCCCCTCGACGACGGCGATAGCCCCAGAGTTGCGCACGCCAAAGCGCTCGCCCACCTTGCCGTTGATATAGAGTTCGCCCGAGGTAGCGCCATAGAGCCCGGTGTTGCCGGCAATGATGTTTTCTTCTGCCTTGAAGTCATCACTGCGGCGGGCTGGCGGCAGTATCGAGATGCGCCCGCCTGAGAGCCCCTTGCCGAAATAGTCGTTGCACTCGCCTTCCAAGCGCAGGTCCAAGCCCTTCACGGCGAAAGCGCCAAACGACTGACCGGCCGAGCCCTTGAACTTGATCTTGATGGTGCCATCCGGCAGTCCCGCCTCGCCATATTTCCTGGCGATGACGCCCGAGAGCATCGTGCCCACGGCGCGGTCGGTATTCCTGATGGCGTAGTCGAGCGATACCTCCTCGCCGCCGTCGATGGCCTTTGCCGCCGCCTTGATAATCTCCTCATCCTTCACGCCGGTCACCTTCGTATAGGCCCCGCGGTCCCAATAGAGCGCTTTGTCAGTGTCAGGCTTGTGCAGCAGCCGCGAGAAGTCAATGGTACGCCATTTCTCAGCGGTAGCAAATTGGCTTTCCCCTTCGGGCCGCCGAGCTAAACCTTCTTCACTCTTCACTCTTAACCCTTCACTTATTTCTATGAGCTCCGTCCGCCCGATTATCTCCTTCAGCGAATGTACGCCTATCTCAGCCAGATACTCCCTCACCTGCTGCGCCAGGAAGGTAAAGTAGTTCACCACATACTCCGCCCTTCCCTCGAAGTGTTTTCTCAGTTCCGAGTTCTGCGTGGCCACGCCCATCGGACAGGTATTCGTATTACATTTCCTCATCATCACACAGCCCAGCACAATCAGCGGCAGCGTGCCAAACGAGAACTCATCAGCCCCGAGCATCGCCATGATGACCACGTCCTTCGCCGTCTTCAACTGCCCGTCGGTCTGCAGCCTCACCTGATTCCGCAGTCCGTTCATCACCAGCGTCTGCTGTGTCTCAGCGAGACCGATCTCCGGCGAGATACCCGCGAAACGCATCGACGAGGCCGGCGAGGCCCCCGTACCGCCCTCGGCACCGGAAATCACGATGAGGTCTGCCTTGGCCTTCGCTACTCCGGCAGCAATCGTGCCCACACCGCTCTCCGCCACGAGCTTCACGCTGACGGCAGCCGTTGGGTTGATATTCTTCAGGTCGAAGATAAGCTGTGCCAGGTCTTCTATACTGTATATGTCATGATGTGGCGGCGGGCTGATGAGCGAGATGCCGGAGATGGCATTGCGCGTCTTGGCAATGATGTCGTTCACCTTGAAGCCGGGTAACTGTCCGCCCTCGCCGGGCTTTGCGCCCTGCGCCACCTTGATCTGTATCTCCTCGGCGTTCACCAGGTATTCTGCTGTCACACCAAAGCGGCCCGAGGCGATCTGCTTCGTCTTGCTCGACAGCGAAACGGCTTCTGTCGCGCCGTCTGCCGAGACGAAGTCTGCGGTGGCGTGATAGCGGGCATTGTCCTCGCCGCCCTCGCCGGTATTGCTTCGGGTGCCGAGCTTGTTCATGGCTATAGCCAGTGCCTCGTGGGCCTCGATGCTCAGCGCACCAAACGACATGGCTCCCGTCACGAAATGGCGGACAATCGACTCCACCGGCTCCACCTCGTCGATGGGCACCGGCCTGGCTGCCTTCTTCCATCCGAAGAAGTCACGGATGAAGATAGGCGATTCCTTCTCGTCCACCAGCCGCTCCCACTCCTTGAACTTCTCATAGCTCCCCTGTCGCGTAGCCAACTGCAGTTTAGCAACCGTCTCCGGGTTCCACGCATGCCTGATGCCGTCCTTACGCCAAGAGAACAGGCCATTGTTGGGCAAGGTTGTGAGGTTTGAGGTTTTAAGGTTTTGAGGTGATATCACCTCATGACCTGAAAGCGAAGCGACCTTAAAAGCTATGGCATCCCTCGCTATCTCCTTCAGCCCGATGCCGCCAATAGTGCTCACTTCCGTTCCGAAATACCGCCGCAGCAAGTCTTCGCTCAGTCCGATGCTCTCGAAAATCTTTGCGCCGCGATACGAGCGGATGGTCGAGATGCCCATCTTCGACATAATCTTCTTCAGACCTTTGTCTATGGCCTTGATATAGTGCGCCTCCGCCGTGGCATACTCCTCCTGTATCTTGCCCCGCTTCACCAAGTCGTCAAGAATAGCAAATGCCATATACGGACACAGCGCACTGGCACCGTATCCCAGCAGCAGCGCCGCATGCATCGTCTCACGTATCTCGCCACTCTCCACAATCAGCGCCGTCTGCACGCGCTTGCCGACGCTGATCAGATAATGGTGCACGGCAGAGACGGCCAGGAGGGACGGGATATACCCACCCCCTGCCCCTCCCGAGGGGAGGGGAGTCTGGTTACATTTATCTGTAAGAATAATATAGTTGTAGCCATCATCCACAGCTTGTTCCGCATCTTTACAAAGCCCATCAAGTGCAACCCTCAAGGCTTCTCCGGCCTGAGTGTAATCAGCTCCCCCTCCCCTCGGGAGGGGTTGGGGGTGGGTTGCAGATTGGGGTTCGAATATCATCGCCAGCTTCTTCGTCTTGAATCCCTTATACCTTATATTACACAGTATATCCAGCTGCGTATTCGTCAGCACCGGCTGCGGCAGTCTTACCATCTTGCAGTTTGACGCATCGGGCGTGAGGATGTTCGTGCCCACGGCGCCGATATACTCCGTCAACGACATCACCAGTTCCTCGCGGATGGGGTCGATGGCGGGGTTTGTCACCTGCGCAAACTGCTGGCGGAAGTAGTTGAACAGCACCTGCGGGCGGTCGCTGATGACGGCCAGCGGCGTATCGTTGCCCATCGCCGCCACAGGTTCCTGTCCGGCCGTGGCCATCGGGATGATGGTACGGTCAATATCCTCCTGTCCGTAGCCGAACTGCACCAGCCGCTGCTCCAAGTTCTCCACGCTGTTCGACACATGGCGACCGCTCTTCAGTTTCTCCAGCTGCACGCGGTTCTCGCTGAGCCATTCGCGATAGGGATGCGCCTTGGCCAACTGTTCCTTGATCTCGCCGTCGTAGTAAATCCTGCCCTCCTGCGTGTCTATCAGCAGAATCTTTCCCGGCTGCAGGCGGCCCTTGCTGACCACGTCGCCCGGCTCGAAGTCCATCACGCCGACTTCTGAAGCCACCACCATCATGCCTTGCTTCGTTATCGTATAGCGCGAGGGGCGCAGGCCATTACGGTCGAGCATTCCGCCCGCATAGCGTCCGTCCGAGAACAGTAGGGCGGCAGGCCCATCCCACGGCTCCATCAGTATCGAGTGGTATTCATAGAACGCTTTCAGGTCTTCGCTGATAGGGTTCTTGTCGTTGAACGACTCCGGCACGAGTATCGCCATTGCCTGCGGCAGCGAGAGTCCGCTCATGGTCAGGAACTCGAACACGTTGTCGAGGCTTGCCGAGTCGCTCATGCCTTCCTCTACGATGGGCGAAATCTCCCTGATGTCGCCCAGCGCCTCGCTCGACAGCACGCTCTCGCGGGCCTTCATCCATCCTCGGTTGCCGCGGATGGTATTGATCTCGCCGTTGTGAGCCAACAAGCGGAAGGGCTGGGCCAATGACCACGTAGGGAATGTGTTTGTGCTGAATCGTGAGTGCACCAGCGCCAGTCCGCTTGTCAGATAGGGACTCAACAGGTCAGGGAAATACCGGCGCAGCTGTCCGCTCGTCAGCATTCCCTTATATATTATGTTTGTGTTGGATAGCGAACAGATGTAGAAGTCTGAGAGGTGAGAGGCCAGAGGTGAGAGGCGAGAGGATAGTTCTGCCACCCTCCGCTCTATCCTTTTCCTTATAATATAAAGGCTTCTTTTGAGGCTGGCATCGCTGTCTTGAGAGTATTCTCTCACCTCTAAACTCTCACCCCTCCCCTCTAAATTCCGCGTCACGAACACCTGCTTGATGGCCGGCTCCACCCGCCGTGCCGCCTCGCCCAGCACCTCCGGGCAGGTGGGCACCGTGCGCAGGTGCATCAGCTGCAGACCCTCGCGCTCTATCTCCTCGATCATCACGGAGAGAATCTCCTGCTGCGCCGCCTCGTCCTTGGGCAGGAACACCAGTCCCGTGCCGTACTTTCCTTTCTCGGGCACGGGGATGCCCTGCAACAGAATAAACTCATGCGGTATTTGGAGCATGATGCCCGCGCCGTCGCCTGTCTTATCGCGCGTCTCGGCGCCGCGGTGCTCCATGTTCTCCAGCACCTTCAAGGCGTTGTCCACCAGTTCGTGGCTCTTGCCGCCGTGGATGTTCACCACCATGCCTACGCCGCACGCGTCGTGCTCATACTGCGGCTGATACAGTCCGTCTAATTTACTTTTTGTCATATTATCCTTGCTTTAATCTTTCTTTTATCTCGATTTCGGGTGCAAAGATAATACAAATAGTTAGTAAAACAAGCGAAATGGTGGCATTATTTTGTTTGATAATCGAGCACAACTATCATTTTGTCACGGAAACAACGTGTTTTGTGACAAGACGAAAAGAAAATGGGCGGCTATTCCAAATAAATGTTTACACTTTGTCATTTCTGCCGATTTTGTTGGTGCAAAGTTGCAAGTTTATGCATCATTTTTCCAAGAATCGCCGTAACTTTGCAGCCGTAATCTTGCAAGACGACACAGAAACTAAGTATTCACATTAAAAAGGTAAAAAGGTATGAAAAGGATTGAAGCAATTATCCGCAAGACCAAGTTCGAGGAGCTGAAGGACGCCCTGCTGCACTCGGACATCGACTGGTTCGAGTACCACGACGTTCACGGCATCGGCCAGAGCCGCCAGGAGCGCATCTACCGCGGCGTGCAGTATTCGACCGACGTCATCGAGCGCGTGGCCATCACCATCGTCTGCCGCGACGTCATCATGCAGCCCACGGTGGACGTCATCCTCAAGGTGGCGCACACGGGGCAGGTGGGCGACGGCCGCATCTTCGTGAGCGACGTCATCGACACGTGGTCGATACGCACCGGCGAGAACGGCGACACGGTGCTGCGAGACAAGAAATAAAGGTATTTACGATTTGACGATTTACAATTTACAATTTATTGTACAATTTGTTTATTGGACTATTTGTTGTAGAGCGTAAATCGAACAATCAAGGAAATCGTAAATCAATAGTAAATCGTAAATTGTAAAATAGTAAATTATGGATAACTTATCACTCGATACTGTATGGATGCTGCTGGCAGCCATGCTGGTTTTCTGGATGCAGCCGGGCTTCGCCCTGTGCGAGGCGGGTTTTACACGCTCGAAGAACACGGCCAACATTCTGATGAAGAACTTCGTCGACTTCATGTTCGGCTCGCTCCTGTTCTTCTTCCTCGGCTTCGGATTCATGTTCGGCTCCGACGGCGCGGGCTTTATCGGCGCGCCGAACTGGGGCGACCTGAGTTTCTGGAAGGGCGACCTGCCCGTGGAGGGCTTCCTGATCTTCGAGACTGTGTTCTGCGCCACCTCGGCCACCATCGTCAGCGGCGCGATGGCCGAAAGGACGAAGTTCTCGATGTACCTGGTCTACTCGGCCGTCATCTCGCTCATCATCTACCCCGTGGAAGGCCACTGGACATGGGGCGGCGGCTGGCTATGCAATACGGCCGAAGATGGGTTTATGATGCAGACGTTTGGCGACGTGTTCCACGACTTCGCAGGCTCGGCCATCGTGCATAGCGTGGGCGGCGTGCTGGCCCTGGTGGGAGCCATCGCCCTCGGTCCGCGTCGCGGCAAGTACGACAAGGACGGCAAGAGCCGCGCCATTCCCGGTCACAACCTGGCCATGGCGGCGCTGGGCGTGTTCATTCTGTGGCTCGGATGGTTTGGCTTCAACCCCGGCTCACAGTTGGCAGCCTCGGGCGAAGTGAACCGCGTGGCCATCAGCCATGTGTTCCTGACCACCAACCTCGCCGCCGTGGCGGGCGGCACGGCCACGATGTTCCTCACCTATATCAAATATGGCAAACCGTCGCTCTCGCTGACGCTCAACGGCGTGTTGGCCGGACTGGTGGGCATCACCGCCGGCTGCGACCTAGTCTCGCCCTTCGGAGCCGTCGTCATCGGACTCATCTGTGGCGTGGTGCTCGTCTATGCTATCGAGTTCATCGACCACCGCCTGCACATCGACGACCCCGTGGGTGCCTCCAGCGTACACGGTGTCTGCGGCATCCTCGGCACGCTGATGACCGGTCTGCTGTCCGTCAGCAACGGTGCCCTCTATGGTCACGGCTGGGGATTCTTCGGAGCCGAGTGCTTCGGCATCCTGGTCATCGACCTCTGGGCTGCCCTGTGCGGCATCGTCCTCTTCTACGGCATCAAGTGCCTGCACGGCCTTCGAGTGGATGAGCGCATCGAGGACGAGGGACTCGACATCTACGAGCACGGTGAGAGTTGCTATAACTAAGTGAATAGTGAAAAGTGAATAATTTGCTACCGCTATGGTACATTAATAATTAAAGGTATGAAAAAAATTGTTTTATTCGCAATGGGACTGGTGCTAAGCAGCACCACCCTTGCTCAGGATAAGGTGGAGACGACCATCAAGGCCGACTTCGTGAACGAATACATCTGGCGTGGCCTAAAGTTGGGCGACGTGGCCGTACAGCCCACCCTTGGCGTAGGCTACAAAGGATTGTCGCTGACGGCCTGGGGCTCCTACGGCCTGTCGAACAAGGACGACGTGAAGGAATTCGACCTGACGCTGGCCTACAGCACCGGCGGCTTTAATATCGGCATCACTGACTATTGGTTCTCCGAGGGCCTCGACCCCGACGCACGCTACTTTAAGTACGATGCTCACGGCACAAACCATTTGTTCGAGGCCAACATCGGCTACGACTTCGGCCCTGTGGTCCTACAGTGGTACACCAACTTTGCCGGCAACGACGGCCTGAACAAGAGCGGCAAGCGCGCATACAGCAGTTACTTCGAGGCCACCGTCCCGTTCAAGCTCGTGACGGTAGACTGGACCGCTACAGCCGGTGCCGTTCCATACGCCACGACCACATACGGCACCACGGGGTTTGCCGTGACCAACCTGACACTGCGGGCAACGAAGGACATCAAGGTGACCGATTCGTTCTCGATACCCATCTTCGGACAGGTGACGGCCAACCCTTGCGCACAGAAAGCATACCTGGTTCTCGGTTTTACGCTGCAACCTTCTCATTAAGCCATGAACAGAAGGAGCTCGTTCCTTCTGTCGTGGCGAGAGAAGGTCGGACGATAGTCCAACCTTAATCTTCACCAGGTGGTGTCCCTCCTACGTAGAGATACGGAGGAGGGATTGTTGTCTCTTCTGGCAGGTAGAACAATATTACCGGCATTACGCCGACGTGGCATTCTATGCAGAGCAAGCTCAACGTCAGTCCTCGCTATCTCGGGCAGATGACCAGGCGCGTCAGCGGCCGTTCCCCCAAGGCCATCATCGATGATCGCATCATAGCCGAAGTCACCACAGTTGGCTCAGATGCTGAAGGGCGGAGTGATTATGGACGTGACAACACCCGAACAGGCACGTATAGCCGAGGAGGCTGGTGCCTGCGCCGTCATGGCCCTTGAACGTATTCCTGCCGACATCAGTGCCGGTCTGCCCGTGTTCGGCACCTGCGCCGGCATGATCCTGCTGTCTCGTGGCCAAGGAAGAGGGAAGATTGGACTGACGCAGAGACGGGACGATTTTCCCTCTTTACATATTGTAACGAAAAGCTCTTGCTTTTGGGCAAAAAGGAAGAATATGCAAGAGGTATTCCTGCTGAAACTTTACAAAGTGTCAGCCCCATCTGATTTTAACAATCAAAAGTCTGGTAAGAACAAACGTTAATTCACGGAAAGTGCATACCTTTGCAGTCCATAAAATAGAATTGTTTTATGGATACAAAGTACATTTTCGTCACGGGCGGCGTGGTCTCCTCGTTGGGCAAAGGCATCATTTCCGCCAGTATCGGCAAGCTGCTGCAGGCACGCGGCTACAACATCACCATCCAGAAGTTCGATCCCTACATTAACATCGACCCGGGGACGCTGAACCCCTACGAGCACGGCGAGTGCTACGTGACGGAGGACGGCTTCGAGACCGACCTCGACCTGGGGCACTACGAGCGGTTCACCGGCATCCGCACCACCCGCGACAACAGCATCACGACGGGGCGCATCTACAAGACCGTCATCGACCGCGAGCGCCACGGCGACTACTTGGGCAAGACCATCCAAGTGGTGCCCCACATCACCGACGAGATAAAAAGGAGAATGCTCCATACAGAGGTGAGAGGTGAGAGGCAAGAGGTGAGAGATTACTCCCAGCCGCAAGACTATTCTCTTACCTCTCACCTCTCCCCTCTCCCCTCTAATTACGATTTTGTCATCACCGAGGTAGGCGGCACCATCGGCGACATCGAGAGTGCGCCGTTTATGGAGGCCATCCGACAGCTGCGGTGGGAGCTGGGGCGGAATGCGGTGTGCGTACACCTGACCTACGTGCCCTATCTGAAGGCAGCCGGTGAACTGAAGACCAAGCCCACGCAGCACTCGGTAAAGGAACTGCAGGGGATGGGCATACAGCCCGACATCCTCGTGCTGCGCACGGAGCGGCACCTCGATGACGCGCTGCGGATGAAGGTGGCCTCGTTCTGCAACGTCGACCTGGAGTGCGTGGTGCAGAGCGAGGATATGCCAAGCATCTACGAGGTGCCCGTCAACATGCAGCGGCAGGGACTCGATGCCGCCATCCTGCGCAAGATGGGAATCCCCGTGGGAGAGACACCGGCCATGAAGCCGTGGCACGCATTCCTCGACAAACAACGCCGCGCCACCAGCGAAGTCCACATCGGACTCGTAGGCAAATACGACCTGCAAGATGCCTATAAGAGCATCCGTGAGAGTCTGAACCTGGCAGGTATATATAATAATGTAAAGGCAAAGATTCATTTCGTCAATAGCGAGGAGGTAACGACGGGAAACGTCGCCACACAGCTAAAGGGTATGGCGGGTGTCGTCATCTGTCCGGGTTTCGGACAGCGCGGCGTCGAGGGCAAGATTGTTGCTGCCGAATACTGCCGGACGCACGACATCCCCACCTTTGGCATCTGTCTTGGCATGCAGATGATGGTCATCGAGTTTGCGCGGAATGTGCTGGGCTATGCTGATGCCAACAGCAGCGAGATGTCTGCAGATACCCGTCACCCCGTCATCAACCTGATGGAAGAGCAGAAGACCATCACCAACATGGGCGGCACGATGCGGCTGGGTGCCTACGACTGCGAACTGGTGAAAGGCAGCCGCGCCTACGAGGCATACACGGCGGCAGAAAATTCTTCACTCTTCACTCTTCACTCTTCACTTATCAAGGAGCGCCACCGCCACCGCTATGAGTTCAATAATCAGTATAAGGAGGAATACGAGTCGGCTGGCATGAAATGCGTGGGCATCAATCCCGCTGCCGACTTGGTGGAAATCGTCGAGATACCGGAAATGCGCTGGTACATCGGCACGCAGTTCCACCCTGAGTATTCATCGACGGTGCTCCATCCGCATCCGCTGTTTATGAGCTTCGTCAAGGCGTGCATAAATAGCTAAATATTACAATTGCCAAATAAATAGTAAATCGTAAATTTGTAAATCGTAAATGATAAAACATGAATGCGGCGTGGCGATGATACGGCTGCTGAAGCCGCTGGACTATTACGAGCAGAAATACGGCACGTGGGCGTGGGGCTTCAATAAGCTCTATCTGATGATGGAGAAGCAGCACAACCGCGGACAGGAGGGTGCGGGCATCGCCTCCGTCAGCCTGACCAACAAGCCCGGCACGGAGTATATGTTCCGCGAGAAGGCCGAGGGCAAGGATGCCATCACCGAGATTTTTTCTCGCGTGACCGAGGCCATGAAGGGCGAACTGCTGATGGGGCACCTGCGCTACTCGACCACTGGCAAGAGCGGACTGACGTTTGTGCATCCCTTCCTGCGGCGCAACAACTGGCGGGCGAAGAACCTCTGCCTGTGCGGCAACTTCAACATGACCAATATCGACGAGGTATTTCAGATGCTCGTCAGGCAAGGACAGTCGCCACGTATCTACGGCGATTCATACATCACGCTCGAACTGATGGGCCATCGGCTGGACCGCGAGGTGGAGCGCCTCTATGCCGAAGCCAAGGAGCAGGGCTTGGAGGGTACGGCCATAACCGACTATATCGACAACCACGTGGAGATGGCCAATGTGCTGCGAACGACGATGAGCCACTACGACGGCGGCTACGTGATGTGCGGGCTGACCGGCTCGGGCGAGATGTTCGCCGTGCGCGACCCCTGGGGCATCCGTCCGGCATTCTGGTATCAGGATGACGAGGTGGTGGCCGTGGCCAGCGAGCGCCCGGTGCTGCAGACAACCTTCAACCTGCAGACGGAGGACATTCAAGAATTAGCCCCCGGTCATGCACTCATCGTGAGGGCGAAAGCCTCCCCAAGCCCCTCCAAAGGAGGGGGTGTTGAGTTACATAAAATCCTCGACAGATGCCCATCTGCACATTCAAGTACTCCTTTATCCGCTCCTTTATCTGTTCCTCCATCCGCCCCTTTATGTAACCAAACGCCCCCTCCTTCGGAGGGGCTTGGGGAGGCTTGTTGCTCCTTCGAGCGCATTTACTTCAGCCGCGGCTCCGACCGCGACATCTATCAAGAGCGCAAGCGGCTGGGCGAACAACTGACTCCCGCCATCATGCGAGCCATCGGCGGCGACGTGGCCAACACCGTATTCTCATATATCCCCAACACCGCCGAGGTGGCCTTTTATGGCATGACCGACGGCATCAGGAAGCTCGACCACGACGTACGCATCGAGAAGGTGGTGTGGAAGGACATCAAACTGCGCACCTTCATCGCCGAGGGCAACGAGCGCAACGACCTCGCGGCCCACGTCTACGACGTCACCTACGGTTCGCTGCGCCCCTACGAGGACAATCTCGTCATCATCGACGACTCAATAGTCCGCGGCACCACGCTCCGCGAGAGCATCTTCAAGATTCTCGACCGCCTGCACCCCAAGAAGATTGTCATGGTCAGCAGCTCGCCCCAGATTCGCTACCCCGACTACTACGGCATCGACATGTCGCACTTAGAGGAACTATGTGCCTTCCGCGCCGCCATCGCCCTCATCAAGGAGCGTGGCTTCGGACAACTGATAACAGATGTGTACCGGAAATGCAGCGACAAACCCATGGAAAGGAATCATGTGAGAGACATCTATGCCCCATTCACGGTTGACGAAATCAATCGCAAGATTGTGGACATGCTCCGTCCTGAAGGTATGCAGGCACCCATCGAACTGGTGTTCCAGAGCATCGAGGGCCTGCACACAGCCTGCCCCAACCACCCCGGCGACTGGTATTTCACAGGCTATTATCCTACGCCCGGCGGTACCCGGCTGGTCAACCAGGCATTCGTCCGCTATGTCGAGGAAGTACTGAGGCTCCAATTATAAAATCCCCCAATAGTACATAAATAGTAGATCGTAAATCGTTAAATAGTAAATTGAGATTATGTGTGGAATAGTAGCAATATTGAACGTCAAGGAGCAGACACAAACTCTGCGTGACAAGGCTTTGAAGATGAGTCAGAAAATCCGTCATCGCGGACCAGACTGGAGTGGAATATACTGCGGTGGCAGTGCCATCCTTGCACACGAGCGACTGAGCATCGTCGACCCTGAGTCGGGCGGCCAGCCCCTCTACTCGCCCGACCGCAAGCAAGTGCTGGCGGTCAATGGCGAAATCTATAACCATCAGGAAATACGTCGCCGCTTCGCCGGACAGTACGATTTCCTGACGGGCAGCGACTGCGAGGTCATCCTGGCGTTATGGAAAGAGTGGAGACAGAACTATTCTCTCACCTCTCACCACTCACCACTCACCTCTATGCTAGAGCAACTCAGCGGCATCTTTGCTTTTGTGCTCTACGATGAGGAGCGCAACGAGTTCCTGATTGCCCGCGACCCCATCGGAGTCATACCCCTCTATATCGGTTTCGACGCTGACGGCACCGTCTACGTCGCCTCCGAACTGAAAGCCCTCGAAGGGCAGTGCGAGCAGTACGAGCCCTTCCAGCCCGGCCACTACTTGTGGAGTGAAGAGTTAAGAGTGAAGAGTGAAGAATTTGCTACCGCACAAGGAGGCGATAATATCAGTGCGGAAACAAATTCTTCACTCTTCACTCTTCACTCTTCACTTAAACGGTATTACCGCCGTGACTGGTTCGACTATGATGCCGTAAAGGACAACCCAGCCAGCGTCGAAGCCATCCATGATGCTTTGGAAGATGCCGTGCGCCGCCAACTCATGTCCGACGTGCCTTACGGCGTGCTCCTTTCCGGCGGCCTCGACTCCAGCGTCATCTCCGCCATTGCAAGGAAGTTCAGCGAGCACCGCATCGAGGACGACAGCCGCACACGCGCCTACTGGCCCCGCCTCCACTCCTTCGCCGTAGGCCTCAAGGGTGCCCCCGACCTGACCAAGGCCCGCCTCGTAGCCGACCATATCGGCACCGTTCACCACGAGATCAACTATACCATCCAGGAGGGCCTCGATGCCATCCGCGACGTCATCTACTACATCGAGACCTATGACGTCACCACCGTAAGGGCATCTACCCCTATGTATCTGCTGGCTCGGGTCATCAAGTCTATGGGCATCAAGATGGTGCTCTCGGGCGAGGGAGCCGATGAGATATTCGGAGGCTACCTCTACTTCCACAAAGCCCCCTCTGCTAAGGACTTCCACGAAGAGACCGTCCGCAAACTCTCCAAACTCCACCTCTACGACTGCCTCCGCGCCAACAAGAGCCTGTCGGCATGGGGCGTAGAAGGCCGCGTGCCATTCCTCGACAAGGAATTCCTCGATGTCGCCATGCGTACCAATCCCGAGGCGAAGATGTGTCCCGGCCAGACGATAGAGAAGAAGATTGTCCGCGAAGCCTTTGCCGACATGCTGCCCGATGCCGTGGCCTGGCGACAGAAGGAGCAGTTCTCCGACGGCGTAGGCTATTCATGGATTGACACGCTGAAGGACATCACCTCGCGTGCAGTCACCGACGAGCAAATGGCCCACGCCGCCGAGCGTTTCCCCATCAACCCGCCCAAGAACAAGGAGGAGTACTACTACCGCAGCATCTTTGCCGAGCACTTTCCCAGCGACTCTGCCGCTCGCAGCGTACCCTCCGAGGCCAGCGTAGCCTGCAGCACAGCCGTCGCCCTCGAGTGGGATGCCGCCTTTCGCGACCTTAATGACCCCAGCGGCCGTGCAGTAAAAGGCGTACACGAGCAAGCCTACTGACGGCAACGACTAATGATCTTTGCCGTTAATACTTCTCAGGACGAACGACTGAACGTCAGAGCGTACCCACGTTATGGCATAAAATAATAATTTTATAGGACGAGAACGCTTTCTCGACGACTCCAGCGTCCGTATAAAAGTAAAAGCAAACCGTCACCCTACCATGACCATCGTTGCTCGTTGACAGGCAGATGGTCAGGTAGGGTGACGGTAGTCGCTACAAAAAATTCTATTAAGGTTACTTCTTGTCGATGACGCCGAGCTGGGTGGCGCGCAGGAACTCTATGATGTGACGAATCTCCGGACCGTCGGGCACCTGCTGCTCTATCTGATAGATGGCGTCGAAGAGCGACGTGCCGCCGTTGAACACCAGGCGGTAGGCGTTGGCAATGTGCTTCAGCGTCTTTTCCTCCACGCCGTGGGCACGGCCGACGGCGAAGTTGACGCCGCCGAAACCGGCCTGCTTGGTGCAGATGATATAGGGCGGCACATCTTTTGAGAAGGTGGTGCCGGCCTGTAGCATGGAGCCCTTGCCCACGCGCGTCTTAGCGTTCTCGATGACCGACGACGAGAAGATGACACCGTCCTCAATCTCGCAGTCGCCGGCAATCTTAGTGCCGTAGCCGAAGACGCAACGATTGCCCACCTTCGTGTCATGAGAGATGTGGGCACCCTCCATCAGCACGTTGTCGTTGCCGATGACGGTCTGTCCGCCGGTGTGGGTGACACGGTTGATGACGACGTTCTCGCGGAAGATGTTGCCGTCGCCGATGATGCACTCCGACTTCTCGCCACGAAACTCAAAGTCCTGAGGCAGGGCGCCGATGACGCTGCCCTGATGCACCTTGTTGCCGCGGCCCATGCGGGTGCCGCTGCAGATGCTGACGAAGGGGAAGATAATGCAGTTGTCGCCGATGACGACATCGTCTTCGATATAGACGAAGGGGAATATCTTGCAGTTGTTGCCGATACGGGCTTTAGGCGAGATATAGGCTAACCCACCCCCTGCCCCTCCCGAGGGGAGGGGAGTCTGATAACTCTTGCTATTGTTATTTTCCATAATTATACTCTTAAACTCTAACTACTTACTATATGGATGTAGCTCCCTGAACCTGCCCCTATGTTTTTCGATTCTATAGAACTAATCAACTCCCCCTCCCTCGGAGGGGGGTGGGGGGAGGTTGTTACTTCGCTCCGCCACCCAGTGCCTGATAGAGGTTCACCACGGCCTGCATCTTGTTGAACTGGTCGGTAACCTCCGCAATCTCGGCGTTGAGCAGGTTCGACTGTGCGGTAATCACTTCAAGGTAGGTGGTGTTCGAGCTCGACTCCATCAGCTTTTTCGTGTCCTCCACGTTTTTGCGGAGCACGGCCACGCGCTTGCCGTCGAGGCTGGCTTTGGAGGCCGACGCATTGTAGCTCACCAGGGCGTTGCTCACCTCGTTGCCGGCCTTGAGCACGCTGTTCTGCCACGTGTTGTAGGCCTGCTCATACTTCATCTTGGCCACCTTCAGGCCTGCCACGATCTGTCCGTGCTGGAAGATGGGCTGCACCAGGCTTCCTACGGCCGAGAGCAGCCACTTGCCGGGGTTGACGACGACACCGCCGGCCGAGTTGGTGAAGGCTGCCGTAGCGGTGACGGTGATGTTGGGATAGAAGCGCGAGCGGGCGGTCTCCACGTCGTAGAAGCACTGTGCCAGTGCCATCTCTGAGGCGTGCACGTCGGCGCGGTTATTGAGCAGCTGCAGGCTGACGCCGGTGGCAAACTGCGAGGGCAGCGCCTGGTCAGCCAGACGGCCGCGGCGGATAGCCTGGCCCGACTGTCCGATGAGCAGCGACAGCGAGTTCTCCATCTCGCGCACCTGGCGCTGCAGGTCTACCTTCTGAGCCTGCACGCTGTAGTAGGCGGCCTCGGCCGACTGTACGGCGGTGGAGCGGTAGCCAATGCGGTTCTCGTGCATGAACTTCATCTTGTCCCACGTCTCGCGGGTGAGCTGTTCCATGTCGCCGACAATCTCCACCTGGCGGTCGAGCATGAGCAGCGTGTAGTAGATGTTGGCAATGCCCGAGATGATGTTACACTGCACGGTAATCTGATAGTCCTTGGTGGCGATGAGCTGCATCTGTGCCGAGCGTTTCACCGAGAGCAGGTTGCCGAAGAGGTCGAGGTTCCAGCTGGCCGACACCGGCAGCTGGTAGGTCTTTGAGGCGGCGGCACCGTCGAACGATGCCAGCGTGCCCTGCGGCGTGAGCGCCAATGAGGGCAGGAAGGCCAGGCGGGCAACCTTCAGTGCCTCGTTCACCATCTTCACGTTGAGGGCGGCGTTGAGCAGGTCGGGGTTCTTCTCCAGGCCCTGCTCTATGAGCGACTGCAGCTGCGGGTCGGTGAACACCTGGCGCCAGGGCACATTGCCAAACGACGTGGTGTCGGTCTGCTGCAGGGCGCCGTTGGCAGCCACGGGGTCGCGCACGATGCCGTCGGCCATCACCTCAGGACGGTCGTACTTGTTGTAAAGACCGCAGCTGGACAGTAGAAGTACTGTGGATGAAATTATTAATAGTTTTCTCATATCTTTTTTTGTTTTTGACTTTAGAGGTTTTGACTTTAGACTTTAGACTTTAGACTTTAGACTTTGGACTTTAGACTTTGAACCTTTGACCTTAGAATCTTGACTTAGGCTTATAGAGGCGTGTACGGTGTCGGATTTCAATCTTCTCGGAACCAAAGTTGATGAGCATTCCATCATTGATGCCGGTAGCAGTAAGGTAGTTTACCAATTGTACCTCGTTGATAGGAACGATAGCATTTGTGGCTTTCAACTCTACTATCACGCACCGATTGATAATCATGTCAGCTTTATATGAACCAACAATCATATTCTTATAGACTACATTGAATGGCACCTCAGTCTCGATACAAAGTCCTTTATCACGGAGTTCTATGAACATCGCGTTTTTATAGACCTTTTCTTCAAAGCCGGGCGTCAGGTACTTCCTCACTTCTTTTGCACAGTCAGCAATGACGTTTATAAGTTCCGGAGTATCCATTTTATATATCCGTTATTTGTTATACTTTCTAAAAATCTCTATCTCAACACCATTTTGTCTACACCCTGTTGTCTACAGCCTACAGTCTACAGTCTAAAGTCTAAAGTCTATAGTCTAAAGTCTGAAGTCTATAGTCACTCCCTCTGTAGTCATTTCTGTAATTCGTAATCTACGGGTCGGTGTGCATACTGAGCTATCTCGGTAGCCACGTCCTCGTTCTCCTCTTCGTTGTCGAACTTCATCGGGCGCAGCTTTTCCTGCAGGCTCTGGAAGATGACAAACAGTGTGGGCACGACGAAGAGCTGCAGCAGCGTACCGATGAGCATACCGCCGACGGCGGCGGCGCCGAGCGTCTGGTTACCGTTCTTACCCACGCCGGAGGCGAACATCATTGGCAGCAGACCGATAATCATGGCCAGCGACGTCATGAGGATAGGACGCAGACGGGCGGCAGATCCCAGGATGGCCGACCACGAGATGGCCATACCCAACTGTCGGCGCTCCAGGGCGAACTGGATAATCAGGATGGCGTTCTTAGCCAGCAGACCAATCAGCATGATGAGCGAAATCTGCATGTAGATGTCGTTGGCATGGCCGAAGAGCATGGTAAAGAGGAAGGCACCGGCCAGACCGAAGGGCACGGAGAGCACCACGGCCAGCGGCAGGATGTAAGACTCGTACTGTGCCGAGAGGATCAGGTAGATGAACACGAAGCAGAGCAGGAAGATGAGGGCCGTAGAGTTGCTGGCCTGGGCCTCCTGTCGCGTCAGTCCTGAATAGTCGTAGGTATAGCCTGTAGGCAGCACCTGCGCAGCTACTTCTTCCACGGCCTTGATGGCCTCACCGGTGGAGTAGCCTGTACCCACGGTGGCGGTGACGTTGATAGCCGTAAACAGGTTGAAGCGGTTGATGTTCGACGGGCCGTAGACACGCTCCAGGTTGCAGAACTCCTTCACCGGCGACATGCCCTTGGGCGTGCGCACATAGACGCTGTTGAGCGACTCCTCGGTCATGCGCGTCTCGGGCGAACCCTGGATCATCACGCGGTAGAGCTTACCGTAGGCGTTGAAGTTAGAGGCATAGAGACCGCCGTAGTAACCCTGCAGCGTGGAGAGCACGGTGGCGGGCGAAATGCCGGCCTGCTTACACTTGGCCACGTCGACATGAACCATATACTGCGGGTAGTTGGGGTTGTAGCTCGTCTGTGCCATCTGTATCTCCGGGCGCTTGTTGAGCTCCTCCAGGTACTTCTTCACGATGTCGAAGAACTTGGTGAGGTCGCCGCCCGTGCGGTCCTGCATCACCAGCGACACGCCGCTGTTGGCCGAGAAGCCGGGAATCATTGGCGGCGCGAAGGCCAGGATGGAGGCGTCCTTGATGTGAGCCGTCTTGAGATAGATCTGCGCCAAGACGCCGCTGGCCTCGTAGGGGTTCATGAAGAAGCGGTAGATGCCGTCGCCCTCCCAAAGTCCGGAGAGCTTCCACCAGAAGCCCTTCTGGCGCTCAGAGAACGGCTTGAGCTTGATGATGAACGTAGCCTGGTCGGAACCGGCACCGGCAATGAAGTTGTAACCCTGAATC
>CAMHKU010000042.1 GCA_946185805.1 uncultured Prevotellaceae bacterium
GGAGGTGAACGCCGAGGTGGACGACCTCTTTAAGAAATACCGCATCTCAGAGGCTCTGATGGCCGTCTACAAGCTCTTCTGGGACGAGTTCTCCAGCTGGTACCTGGAGATGGTGAAGCCTGCCTACATCGACGGCAAGCAGCAGCCCATCGACCGCCAGACCTACGACAAGACCTTGCAGTTCTTTGAGACACTGCTGAAGATGCTCCACCCCTTCATGCCCTTCATCACCGAGGAGCTGTGGCAGCACATCTACGACCGCCAAGCCGGCGAGAGCATCATGCGCGACAAGCTGGAGTTGCCAGCCCCCACCGCCGCTGACGCCGAGCTGCTGGCCGCCATTGAGCAGGTGAAGCTGATTGTCAGCAGCGTGCGCACCGTGCGCTCGTCGAAAAACATTGCCCCCAGGGAGCAGCTGGAACTGCAGGCCATCGGCAAGAACGACTACGCCAGGTACGACGCCGTCGTCATGAAGATGGCCAACCTCAGCGCCATCACCGTCGTTGCCGAGAAGGACGCTACCGCCTCGGCCTTCATGATTGGTACCGACGAGTTTGCAGTGCCTCTTGGCAACCTCATCGACGTGGAAGCTGAGATACAGAAGATGGAGGCTCAGCTGCAGCACTTGGAAGGCTTCCTGGCCGGTGTGCTGAAGAAGCTCGGCAACGAGCGCTTCGTGCAGAACGCCCCCGAGGCCGTCGTAGCTATGGAGCGCAAGAAGCAGAGCGACGCCGAGGAGAAGATTGCAGCCTTGAAAGAAGGCATCGCCGCACTGCGTAAGTAACTGTTGCTCAACGCTAAGCACAATACAAATTTGCGGTTGAAGGAACGCCAAGCGTCTTTCAACCGCAAATTCATTATAAGGTATGTCTGTTCAGATTCTCTCCACCTGCTTCACGCCCTTTACCGTCTTAAGTTTCTTGAGCAGGGCTTCAAGCTTGGTGTTGTCGTCGATCATGACGACGAGATTGCCGCGGAACAGTCCGTCGTGACTGTCGATGTTGATGCTGCGCAGCACGAGTTTCTCTTCTTTGCTGATGATGCTCGTCAGGTTGTTGACAATGCCGATGTCGTCGACGCCGATGACGCGCAGCGTGATGGAATACTGCGACGACCCCTTGCCCGACCACTTGGCGCGCACGATGCGGTAGCCGAAGCGCTTCTTCATTTCCGGCGCATTGGGACAGTCCGTGCGGTGAATCTTGATGCCGCCGCTGACGGTGACAAATCCAAACACGTCGTCGCCATAGATAGGATTGCAGCAGCGCGCCAGCTGATAGTCGATCCCCTTGAGGTTGCGGTCGATAATCAGCACGTCGTCGCTCTGCGTCGGCTGCGTTACGGTCTCGTCAAGCACAAACTCCCCGGCACTGCGCGCCTGGTTGTCGCCGGTGGGTGCCTTGACGCCCTGCTGTATCTCTAAGTAATTATCTATCAGCGTATTGACGTCCAGCGTGCCGTCAGTAACCTGACGGTAGAACTCTGAGACCTCCTTAAAGTGCAGCTTCTTGATCAGTTGCTGCATCACCGACTCCTCGAGCTCTATCTTGCGGTTCTTGAACTTGCGCTCAATCATCTCCTTGGCAAAGAGTCCCTCCTTCACCTGCGTCTCCTTCAAGGCCAGGCGTATCTTGGCTTTGGCACGGCTGGTCTTCACCACCGAGAGCCACTCCTGCTTGGGCTTCTGGTTCGTTGAGGTCATGATTTCCACCTGGTCGCCGCTCTGCAGCACCTGGCGGAACGTCACCACCTTATTATTTACGCGCGCGCCCACGCACGTAGAGCCAATCTTCGAGTGGATGTGGTAAGCCATGTCGAGCACCGTGGCGCCCTTGGGAAACTTCAGCAGGTCGCCCTTGGGCGTAAACACGTAGACCTCGTCTTCATAGAGATCCATCTTGAACTGATCCATGGCCTCGCGGCCGTCGCTCGTCTCCAGCATCTGACGGATGCCGGTGAGCCAGTCGTCGAGACTCCCCTCCCCTTTCACGCCTTTGTAGCGCCAGTGTGCGGCAACGCCGCGCTCGGCCACCTCGTCCATGCGCTCGGTGCGTATCTGTATCTCCACCCACTTCTGCTCAGGCCCCAGCACGGTAATGTGCAGACTCTCGTAGCCGTTGCTCTTAGGCACGCTGAGCCAGTCGCGCAGGCGCTTGGGGTTGGGCTGATACATGTCGGTAACGATGGAGTACACCTGCCAGCACTGCATCTTCTCCTTCTCCAGCGGCGTGTCGAGGATGATGCGGATGGCAAAGAGGTCGTAGACACCCTCGAAGCCGCACTTCTGCTTCTTCATCTTCTGCCAGATGGAGTGTATCGACTTCGTGCGGCCCTTGATGTGAAACTTCAGCCCCGCGGCCGTGAGCTTGTCGCTGATGGGCTTGATAAACCGCTCAATATAGGCATCGCGGCTGCTCTTGGTCTCGCTGAGCTTGCCCTTGATCAGGTAGTAGGCGTCGTGCTCCAGGTATTTCAGCGACAGGTCTTCCAGCTCGCTCTTCAGCTTGTAGAGGCCCAGCTTATGAGCCAGCGGCGCATACAGATAGGCCGCCTCCTGACTCACCTGCGTCTGCGCGTCAAGGTTATCGGTGTCGCGAATCTGGCGCATAAGGTTCACGCGGTCGGCAATCATAATCAGGATTACGCGCATGTCTTCGGCAAACGACAGCAGCAGGTTGCGGAAGTTCTCGCTCTCAATGACGGGGTTCTTCTTGTAAAGCTCCTGTATGCGGCGCAGGCCATGGAGTATGCGCGATACCGACGCACCATACTGCTGCTCCACGTCGTCGAGGGTCAGCAGGCCCGACTCCACGCTGTAGTGCAGCAAGATGGCCAGCACGGCGTCGCGCTTCACGCCCGTCTCCTCTACCAGTATCTGTGCCGTCTGAAAACCTGAGAGTATGGGGTTCAATCCGAAGACGTCGCGCTGCAACTGCTGCTGCTCCATCAGCGAGGCTATGTGTGTACGTATGTTCTGCTCGTCACCCTCATGCAGCGTCGAGCCTATAGCTTCTTTCAACCACGTGTAGAGACGCAGGGTCTCGGCACGCTCTTCTGTGGTAAATTCAAACCTTTCGTTCATGTTATCCAAGAAATTTGAGGCAAAGTTAAGAAAAAATTTTCGTTTTTCCTTGCTTTTCACAAAAAACTTTGTAAATTTGCCGTTGAATTCGACAATCACAATTAAAAACCTAATATTATGCTATCACAACAAGACTTACAACAGATTGCCAAGAAAGGTATTACCGAGGAGCAGATTAACACCCAGCTGGATGAGTTCAAGACCGGTTTCCCCTTCCTCAAGCTGAAAGCTGCCGCCAGTATCGAAGAAGGCATTGTGGCCACCAGCGATACCGACAAAAAAGCTTACATCGAGGCGTGGAATGCCTATAAGCAGGCCGGCCACAAGATTGTGAAGTTTGTGCCCGCCAGCGGCGCCGCCAGCCGTATGTTCAAGGATATGTTTGCCTTCCTCGACGCCGACTACGACGTGCCGACAACCGCCTTCGAGAAGCAATACTTCGACAACATCGAGAAGTTCGCCTTCTACGACGCACTCGACGCCGCATGCCGCAAGAACGAGGGCAAGAGCATCAAGTATCTCATGCAGGAGGGCCAATATAAAAAGGTGGTGGCCAACATGCTCTTTGAGAAGGGACTGAACTACGGCCAGCTGCCTAAGGGCATGCTGTTGTTCCACAAATACCCCGAGGGAGCGCGCACGCCCATGGAGGAGCACCTCGTGGAGGGCGCACTCTATGCTGCCAGCAACGGCGAGGCCAACGTCCACTTCACCGTCAGCCATGAGCACATGGACATGTTTAAGAAGAAGGTGGCCGCCAAGGCCGACGGCTATGCCAAGAAGTATGGCGTGAAATACGACATCAGCTTCTCTGAGCAGAAGCCCTCTACCGACACCATTGCCGCCAACCCCGACAACACGCCCTTCCGCAACGAAGACGGCTCGCTGCTGTTCCGTCCCGGCGGCCACGGCGCACTTATCGAGAACCTCAACGAGATTGACGCCGACATTATCTTCATCAAAAATATCGACAACGTTGTGCCCGACCGCCTGAAGCAGGAGACCGTAGACTACAAACAGGTAATTGCCGGCGTGCTGGTGAACCTCCAGAAACTGTCGTTCAAGTATCTGGAAGAGCTGGACAAAGAAAACGTAGAGCACGACAAGCTGCGCGAGATTCAGCACTTCGTAGAGCACGCCTTCTGCCGCCGTCCTGACATTGCATCGCTCAACGACCAGGAGCTGGCTGAATATCTGAAGAAGAAGCTCAACCGCCCGATGCGCGTCTGCGGCGTGGTGAAGAACGTCGGCGAGCCTGGCGGCGGACCCTTCCTCACCTACAACCAGGACGGCACCATCTCGCTGCAGATTCTCGAGTCGTCGCAGATTGACAAAAACAACAAGGAGTATATGGAGATGTTCACCAAAGGCACACACTTCAACCCCGTTGACCTGGTATGTGCCGTGAAGGACTACAAGGGACAGCCCTTCAACCTGCCCGACTTCGTGGACCGTACCACGGGATTCATCTCGTCGAAGTCGAAAAACGGCAAGGAGCTCAAGGCCCTGGAGCTGCCCGGACTGTGGAACGGTGC
Organism: uncultured Prevotellaceae bacterium; assembly: GCA_946185805.1. GTDB lineage: Bacteria > Bacteroidota > Bacteroidia > Bacteroidales > Bacteroidaceae > Prevotella. Next base: position 4,618 of record CAMHKU010000042.1, read on the forward strand.
CATGAGCGACTGGAACACCTGCTTCGTGGAGGTGCCTCTGGGCACGTTCAACCCCGTGAAGACCGTCAATGACCTGCTGCGCGACCAGCACCAGTAAGTGATTGAAGTCATAAACAGACGCAAGTTTTTCAAAAATTTCGTTTGCGAAAAATAAGTTTGTTTTCATCCGTCATCCGTCAGCAATCAGCGTAACATACTGACATATTTCGTATTACGCACTGACGGATGGCTGACGGATGATGAATGCCAATTAAAACCAAAATTCATTTTTGAAGCATAATTAGCAATTCACAGCACAGCAAAGGGATTACTACTGTCTCTTATCCGTAGGCAGATTTCACCCCTCTCTGCTGATACGCTCTATACGCAGACGCAGCAGCCCGGCAGGCACGCGCACCTCCACCTCGTCGCCAACCTTCTTGTTGAGCAGAGCCTGGGCTATGGGCGATTTGATAGAGATCTTACCTTCGCGCAGGTTGGCCTCGTGGGGGCTGGCTATTGTGTAGGCCATGCGAGCATTGGTGGCCAGATTGGTCATCTCCACGCGGCAGAGCAGCCCTACGCTGTCGCTGCTCAGGTGGGAGGTGTCGATGACGCGTGCAAACTCCAGCACGCGCTGCTTGAAGCGTATACGCCCCAGCAGACGGGCCTGCTCGCGCTTGGCGGCATGATACTCAAAGTTCTCGCTGAGGTCGCCCTTGTCGCGCGCCTCGGCAATGGCATCCTTCACTTGCGGCAGCTCAACGCTGACCATGTGATTCAGTTCGGCCACGAGCTTGTCGTAGCCTTCTTGTGACATATATTCCATAACCGCCTGCAAAGGTACGAAATTTCTTGTTAAAAAGTTGGATATTTACAAAAAAATATGTACCTTTGCAGCCAAAACATATTTTAGGAAGCGTGAAGATAAAGGAAGTGTTAAGCGCCCTTGAACAATTCGCGCCTCTGCCCTTGCAGGAAAGCTGGGATAATGCTGGCCTGCAGGTAGGATTAACAGAGGCGGAGGTTTCAGGGGCATTATTGTGTTTAGACGTCACCGAGCGCATTATCGACGAGGCCTTGCAGAAGGGCTGCAACCTGGTGGTGAGCCACCACCCGCTGCTGTTCCGCGGTCTGAAGACCATCAGCGACCTCACCGACGTGCAGCGCACGGTGATGAAAGCCATCGAGCAACATGTCTGCGTCGTCTCTATGCACACCAACATGGACAATGCTCGCGGGGGCGTGAACTTCAAGATTGCCGAGCGGCTGGGGCTGCAGGACGTCACCTTTATGAACCCGCGGCGCGTGGGCGACGTGGAGTGTGGCAGCGGCGTCATCGGCACGCTGCCGGAGCCGATGGTGAGTTGCGACTTCGTGCTGAAGGTGAAGCAGGCCTTCGATGTGGAGTGTGCACAGTGTAACGAACTGCTGCGCCGTAAGATCAGCCGCGTGGCCCTGTGTGGCGGCGCCGGCGACTTCCTGCTCGACGAGGCCGCGGCTGCCGGGGCCGATGCCTTCATCACCGGCGAGATGCACTATCACCAGTATTTCGGCTATGAGCAGCGGCTGCAAATATGCGTCATCGGTCACTACCAGAGCGAGCAGTTCACCACCGAGGTGTTCCGCGACATCTTAGCTCAAGCCTGCCCCGACGTGCCGACGTTTGTTGCCGAAACCAATACCAATCCGATACTGTACCTTTGAAAAGTTGAAAAGTTGAAAAGTTGAAAAGTTGAAAAGTTGAAAAATTGAAAAATTGAAATTGACACTAATTGACTCACTAATATAAACTATATTGACAATGGCAAAGAAAGAAGCTACAGACTTGACGGTAGAGGAGCGCCTGAAAACCCTCTACCAGTTGCAGACGGCGCTGTCGTCGATTGACGAGAAACGTACCCTTCGCGGTGAACTGCCGGAGGAAGTTGATGACCTGGCCGACGAGATTGAAGGCTTGAATACGCGCATACAGCGCATACAGGCCGACATTGACGAGTTTCAGAAAGCTGTTACCCAGAAGAAGGGTGAAATTCAGGATGCTGAGGCGAGCGTGAAACGCTACAAGGCTCAGCTGGACGAGGTAAAGAACAACCGCGAGTATGACACACTGTCGAAGGAGATAGAGTTTCAGACGCTGGAGATTGAGCTCTGCAATAAAAAAATCCGCGAGGCTCAGGCCCGCATTGCCGAGAAAGGCGAGGAGTTGGAGCAGAACACGGCACTGATAGAAGAGCGCAAGGGCGACCTTGAGGTGAAGAAGAGCGAACTCGACGAGATTATGGAAGAGACGCGCGCCGAGGAGGAGAAGCTGAAGGAGAAGGTGAAGGAACTGGAGACAAAGATTGAGCCGCGGTTGCTGACATCGTTTAAGCGCATCCGTAAGAACGCGCGTAACGGTCTGGGTATCGTCTACGTGCAGCGCGACGCCTGCGGCGGCTGCTTCAACAAAATTCCGCCCCAGCGCCAGCTTGACATCAAGATGCATAAAAAGGTTATCGTCTGCGAGTATTGTGGCCGCATCCTGATTGACCCCGAGTTGGCTGGCATCAAGGTTGATAAGCCCGTAGAGTCAGCAGAGAAGAAAACCACCCGCAAGCGCGCCATCCGCAAGACATCAATGGCTTCGTCGAAAAAAGCTGCCGACGCCAACGACATTGAATAAGTGAAGAGTGAAAAGTGAAGAGTGAAGAATTTGCTGCCGCCATTCCGTCTGCAGCAGGTATGGCGGTATCAAATTCTTCACTCTTCACTCTTCACTAACGAAGCGTAAAAGGGTATCTGGGTGAGGAAGCGATAGGTGTGGTGCTCATAGTCCATCTGGCAGCAATAGTGTTGAAGCCCATTGCTTACCACTAAATAGTCAGCATGCAGCAGAAGATTGTAGACCGCTATTTGGTCGAAAGTCTTCTGCTGTATCTGTATATGGGGCGCCTTGTACTCGATAATCATCTGTGGGCGCATGGCCTTAGTATAAAGCACACTGTCACAACGCAGCCGCTTGTCGCCCACGCGCAGCTCGGTCTCGTTGACTATCAAGCCCTTAGGATATCCGAGGTGAGCAATGAGGAAGTTGACAAAATGCTGTCGCACCCACTCCTCGGGCGTCAGCGCCACAAATTTCCGGCGCTGAGCGTCCATGATCATCATCCGTCCCTCGCGCTCGCTCAAGACCGCATCATAGGGCGGTAAGTTTAATTGTTGATAATTCATGCTTGCAAAATTAAGGCTTTTTTCGAACCTCTGCAAGCAAAACAGCAAAAAAATGAGAGCGGCCAATCAGCCGCTCTCAACCAACACAAAAACTAAACTAGACTTAACTAAAGCTTCTGAGACTTTCACAAGCCCCGATTAGCGTTTGCAAAGTTAGTGTAAATTTCTTAATCGTCCAAATGTTTTATCGATTATTTTGCATTTTATATCCAAAAAAGTGCTAAAAAGGTCGTTTCGTCGATAAATTTCACTCAAAAAGTCTGTTTGCCCTCTTTCTTTACTCCTTATTGCTTGCTTCTCATTTGCAGCAACAGGTCTAAGATGGTGATAGCCGCCATGGCCTCCACCACGGGCACGGCTCTGGGCAGCACGCAGGGGTCGTGGCGCCCTCGTGCTGTCAGCGTGGTGGCGTTGCCCTCCATGTCGACCGTCTGCTGTGGCTGAAGCAGGGTAGCCACGGGCTTGAAGGCCACGCGGAAGTAGATGTCCTCGCCATTGCTGATGCCGCCCTGGATGCCGCCGCTGTGGTTGGTCAGGGTGTGGAGAGGAGCTGGTGGGACGGCTGGGGCTACTGGGGCTACTGGGACGGCTGGGACTACTGAGGCGGCTGGGACTACTGGGGCGGCTGGGACCGCTGGGGCGACTGGGGCGGCTGGGGTTGTTCCGTATGTTGCGCTAATAGCGCAACTTGCCGCGCTTTGGCCGCTGGCGAAGAGGTCGTTTACCTCGCTCCCCCGCTTGGTGGCGAAGTCGAAGCCGTCGCCCACTTCAAAACCCTTGACGGCATTGATGCCCAGCATGGCGGCTCCGAGCGCGGCGTTCAACTTGTCGAACTCCGGCTCTCCTATGCCTACGGGACAGCCCTTGATAACGCAAGTGATGACGCCGCCGATGGTATCGCCCTCGGCCTTCACCTCGCTGATGAGCTGCTCCATCAGTGCCGCCTTCTCGGGGTCGGGACAGCGCACGGCGTTCTGCTCCGTGAGGCTCAGATTGTATTTCCTGTAGTCGCGGTCTAAGCAGATGTCGCCCACCTGCGAGGTGTAGGCCTGAATACAGATGCCGTAGCGGCGCAGCACAAGCTTGGCCAGTGCGCCGGCCACCACACGGCTGATAGTGATGCGTGCCGACGAGCGACCGCCCCCGCGATGGTCGCGTATGCCGTATTTCTGCTGGTAGGTATAGTCGGCGTGCGACGGGCGGTAGGTGGTGCGCAGGTTCTCGTAGTCCTGAGAGTGCTGGTTCTCGTTGCGCACGACGAAGCCGATAGGACAGCCCGTAGACTTGCCCTCAAAGATGCCGCTCAACAGTTCCACGCGGTCACCCTCCTGTCGCGAGGTGGTAATCTTGCTCTGTCCCGGGCGCCGGCGGTTCAGCTCCTGCTGTATGAAGTCGAGGTCAACGTCGATGCCAGGCGGCATACCGTCGACCACTCCGCCGATGGCGGCACCATGGCTCTCGCCGAAGGTGGTAACAGTAAATAGTTTGCCAAATGTGTTCACGCTGTTTTATTTTGAGGTTTGAGATTTTCAGTGGCATCCGCCGCAGCCACAGTCGCCTTCGCCGCAGTCTCCGCCGCCACAGCCGCCGCAGCCGCCACAGCCGCCGGTCATGTGCTTAATCAGGGCGTTCACCTCGTCGTCGGTGGCAGGACGGTTTTCAAGCAACTCACCGGTGAAGTTCAGCGTCTTGCCGGCCATGGGGTGGTTGGTGTCTACGGTCACGCCGTCGGCCTCAACCTTGATGACGCGGGCCATGAAACGGTTGTCCTGGTTGTCCATCAGCGTGATGACGGCACCGGGGTAGATGTTCTGGGCGTCGAACTTGTCGTTGACCATAAACACCTCGCGCTGCAGCTTGTGAACGCCCTCAGGGTCGTATTCGCCAAAGGCCTCAGCGGGCGTCAGCGTGAAGTCGAACTCCGCGCCGGCTGGCAGATTGATGACATGCTGCTCCAGGGCTTCCAGCGAAACGCCGAAGCCGCTGATAAACTGGAAGGGTTTCTCACGAATGGTCTGTTCTTCTAACGTGCGCTCACCGTCCTTCAGCGAGTGGAGCTGGTAGTGAACGGATAAAAACTTGTGGTCCATACTTTTTCTTATACCTTATTATATATTGTTCTTGTTAGTATGGGTGCGCAAGTGTCTCACTTGCGGCGACCGCAGGTGAGACACCTGCGTACCCTTAAATCGGCTGCAAAGGTACGAAAAAGGCACGAAACGACGGCACGTTTAACCGAAAAATCATAAAAAAAACAAATAACCGCCGATTATTTGACCTTTGTCAACAAAAGGCCTGTTTGCGCGCACAAAACTACGTAAATGTTTGCGTGGAACCAAAAAACGTCGTACCTTTGCATCGTCAAAACCAAACAAGGGGTTGTAAAAGACCTTGCGGGAGGCAGCGACAAAGGCAACAAACACAAACATTATTAAAGTAGGAGCCGGAAGGAAGATTAGGAAAATTAAAAAATTGAAAAAATAAAAAATTAAAACGGATAACAAGATTTCCGAAGGCTCCGAGTAAAGAAAGAAAGGGTAAAAAGATGAAAAGATTGTTTTTGATGACTGTGGCATTGCTTAGCATGACTATGACATTTGCCGAGAACGAGAACACAAAGAACGTGACCAACGTTGAGGCCTACGACATGAGCGTGAACATGCGCAAGCTGAGTGTCGCCCTGGGGCTGACCACCGACCAGATGGAGGCTGTGGAGAACATCCACAACACCTTCAACGCAGAGATGCAGATGGCCGCCCATGCTGAGGAGAACGATCGTCAGGAGCGTGTGAAGAAGGCTGTGGAGCGTGACGTCAAGTGGATGCACTACGTGCTCAACGACAAGCAGTATCGCACCTATCTGACACTGCTGAACACGACGCTCAACAACCGTGGTCTGAACGTTAGCAAGTAAACGAAAACTTAACAGAGAAAGAAAAAAATTAGTCAGACAAAGCCGCAGGTTCATGAAGAATCTGCGGCTTTTCCTTGGCACTTTCAGAAAAAAGGACTACTTTTGCAGCAAACTTCACAATAAATATTAAAATCAAAAAATGATGAAACGACTCAGAATCATCCTTGTATCGCTGGTAGCCACGCTGATGGTCAGTTGCGGCACCACATCTACCGTGCCCATTACCGGCCGCCAGCAGTCTCTCATGGTCAGCGACGGCGAAGTGCTGACGCTAGCCTCGCAGCAGTATCAGGAATTTATGAAAACCGCCAAAAAGTCTGCCAATGCCCAGAACACAGCCATGGTGCAGCGCGTAGGACAGAAACTGGCCAAAGCCGTTACTAACTATCTGAAGAACAACGGTATGGCCGCCGAGGTAAGCAACTTCGCCTGGGAGTTCAACCTGGTGCAAGACAAGCAGGTGAACGCCTGGTGTATGCCCGGCGGCAAAATTGTGGTTTACGAGGGGCTGCTGCCCGTCACTCAGGACGAGGCGTCACTGGCCATCGTTCTTGGCCACGAGATAGCCCACGCCGTTGCTAAGCACTCGGCCGAGCAGCTCAGCACGAAGATGAAACAGCAGTATGGCACTCAGATTGCCTCCGCCGTGCTGGGCCAGCTGGGCATGGGTTCTAATACTATGAGTATCGTACAAGCCATTGCTGCCCAGGGCTTTAACTTCAGAAACCTGAGCTACTCGCGCAGCCATGAAAGCGAGGCCGACCACATGGGACTCATCTTCGCCGCCATGGCGGGCTACAACCCCCAAGTGGCTGTCACCTTCTGGCAGCGCATGGCAGCAGCCTCGACCAATCAAACGGCCGAGTTCCTGAGCGATCACCCCTCTGACGCCACACGCATCAAGCAAATCCAAGGGTGGATGCCCGAGGCACTCAAATATTACAAGAAGTAGCTCAATTGTAACAGCATCGTAACAGCATCTGCTTGGGCATTAGCTCCAATAGCCGTATCTTTGCACTCTGTAAAGATACGGCTAAACTTTTTTATGGAAACAACACCCAATTACCTTTTTGTTTCAATGAAACTACTGGGAGCCTTAGGACTCCTGATTTTCGGCATGAAAATGATGAGCGACGCCCTGCAGAAGATGGCAGGCCCGCAGTTACGCCACGTGTTAGGCAAGATGACTACCAACCGCCTGACGGGCATGTTTACCGGCGCCTTCATCACCTGCGCCGTGCAGTCGTCGTCGGCCACGACAGTGATGACCGTCTCGTTCGTCTCCGCCGGACTGCTCACCCTGGGGCAGGCCATCTCTGTCATCATGGGCGCCAACATCGGCACCACGCTCACGGCCTGGATTATGTCGCTGGGCTACAATGTAGACCTGACCAACTTCGTCTTCCCCGCCTTCATGGTGGGCATGTTCCTCATCTACCGCAAGCAGCACCGCTATGTGGGCGACTTCCTCTTCGGCATCGCCTTCATGTTCCTCTCGCTGGTGATGCTCAGCGGCGCCGGCCGCGAGATGGACCTGGAGCATAACCCCGACGTGGTGAACTTCTTCGCATCGTTCGACACCGGCAGCCATCTCACCATCCTGGCCTTCCTCGCCATCGGTACTATCATCACCTGTATCGTGCAGTCGTCGGCAGCAGTCATGGCCATTACCATCCTGCTCTGCTCCACGGGCGTGCTGCCCATCTACTTGGGCATAGCCTTGGTCATGGGCGAGAACATCGGCACCACGGCCACGGCCAATTTGGCCGCCTTAGGCTCCGGCATTCAGGCGCGGCGCGCCGCTCTGGCCCATCTGGTATTCAATGTCTTCGGTGTCATCTGGGTGCTCTGCGTGTTCTATCTCTTTGTCGATATGGTATGCCGCTTGGTAGGCTACGACCCCGCTGCCGGCGGACAGGTGGAGCGCCTGCCGGTGGTGCTGGCGGCTTTCCACACCTGTTTCAACATTACCAACACGGCCCTGCTCATAGGCTTTATACCACAGATTGAGCGCGTAGTGTGCTGGCTGCTGCCCGCCAGCGGCGAGGCGCAGCAGGAGGAGTTCCGCCTGGAGTATATCCAGTCGAACCTCATGCAGACGCCGGAAATCTCGGTACTGCAGGCACAGAAAGAGACGGCCCGCTTTGGCGAGCGCGTACAGCAGATGTTTGGCAAGGTGGTCACCCTCTTCGACGAGCGCGACGAGACAGCCTTTGCCCATCAGTTCTCGGAGATTGAGCAGCAAGAGGACTACACCGACCAGCTGGAAATAGAGATTGCCCGCTATTTGGAGCAGGTGAGCAATGATCACCTGTCGGACGAGACGAAAGAAAAGATTCGTCGTATGATGCGCGAAATCAGCGAGTTAGAGTCCATCGGCGATGCTTGCTACAACCTGGCTCGCACGCTGAACCGCCGCCAGCAGACAGGCAAGGAGTTTGACCAGTGGCAGCAGCAGCAGCTGAAGGCCATGATGGCCTTAGTAGACCAGGCACTGACGCAGATGAACACTGTGATGCACGGACACCACTCTGAAAGGGCACGGGCAGGCGCGTCTGCTGGAAAGCATGACATCAGCGAGACCTTCCGCTTAGAGAACGAAATAAACGCCCTACGCCAGCAACTCAAAGCCAAAAACCTGGCGGCCGTCGACGACCACCGCTACGACTACAGTCAGGGCACCATGTTTACAGACATGATTAACGAGTGTGAGAAATTGGGCGACTATATAGTCAACGTCGTGGAAGCGCGGTTCGGAAAATAAATACTATAAGCATACGAATCGTAGCGAAGCATAGAAGACGGTGGCCACGAAATAAAGCATCAAAAGCGGCGCCGTCTGGGCTATGCCAAACGCAAGGGAATCCAGCAGGGCATACACCGATGAGAAGCGCCCTGACATGATACCGTAAACGGCTGCCGAGAGCAACGTCCCCAACGACATGATAAGAATAAGTGCACGGCTGAAGGGCGACGGCCATAGCTGCCCCGTTGCCGAAAGCAAAACGGCATGAGGCAATGCTATAAGCATCATGACCACAAGAATATAGACAAATAGGAAAACGATCACGGCACGGCGGGCTGTCTTGTCGCGCAGCGACTGTTTGCGGCTGAGCAGTCCTGAGCGCCACAGGCAGCCGCCGCTCATGGCTATCAGCAAGAGATTGACGAGCATTGGCGTAGACAGTAATTCAGAAAAATCGCCCACGAACCAGCGCACGCCCTCCGACGACAGCAACGACCGCACACCATCGACCATCATAGCCGACAGCAGCCACGACACCAATACCAGTAAAGCCTCGCCCACCGCCAGTGTGAGTAAAAGCCTATACAGGGCTGTTACAAACTTACCTTTCTGCAATGTTTTTAAATTTTTAGACTTCCATCTTAACTTTCGTCGGCCTCAAGATTGTCGAGGTCGAGAATACGCAATTCCAAGGCGCGCACCACCAGCCGGGTGGCATTAACGCCGGTAGTACCTTCAGGAAATAGCTTGCGCATGAGTTCCGTCTGACGCTTCTCCAGACTCTTCACGCCGAAGGGCATGCCGCGCAAACCGGTTATCTGCTCCTTGGTATAGCCGAGGGCCAGATGGCGGAGAAAACGCTCGTCATATTCGTCAATCTCGTAGTTGATGAGCGCTTCCTGCTTAGCTATCTGTGCCCCGACGGCGCGCTTGAAGCGGTCGACAATCTTGCGCAGGATAGGCTCGTTGAACACCAGCTGCTTGCCGTCCATCACTGCCTGCACGTCGTGGCGCGTAAGCAACTCGCCGGTCTTGAGGATAATACCGTCGGCACCAGCGTCAAGCACGTCGACCCATAGCTTCTCGTTCAGTATCTCGCCGGTGAAGATGAGCACCTTCACCGCCGGGTGCATCTCCTTGGTAGAGCGGCACAGCTCCACGCCGATGGTGGTAGAGCCGCCGAGGCCGAGGTCTAACAGCACGAGGTCGGGCAGTTGCTGTTTCAGTACCCGCCAATACTCCACCTCGTTGGTGGCGGTACCGATGACCTCGGCTTCGGGTATGTCACTGCGGATGATGCCAAGCGTGCCTTTCATCTCGAGGGGCACGTCCTCAACTATGATTACTTTGAAGTTTTCCATAAGCGGGTAATATAATGATGATTGATGATTTGAGGGTTCTTGCCTTGCAAGCGTCCTCCGGCCGAGCGGAAGGTTGGATTTTCACGCTGCAGGCCCGGCGGTTGGTGGCCTCGCCGTGGTCGCGGGCTATCTGTCGCAGCAGCAGGCGGTCAATGTCGCTGACAGCGGCATCGCCAATCTCACACGCTACCTGTACATAGAGGTCGTCGAGTCGGCTGTAGCTCACGGCAGGCTGCTTTTGGCCGGTAATGCGGCGCAGGATGTCGAAGAGACAGTCTATGAGCACGGGGTCGCCCAAAATGTCGTGGTCGAGGCGCTGCAAGTGCAGCTTCACGCGCTCCACCTGCTCCTGCGTCTGTAGCGATAGCATGCTGTAGAGTTCACGATAGTAGGCCACCACCTCGCTGGCTGCAGCCATGTCACCTTGCTCTATGAGCTGGCGTATGCGCGAGGGGTAGTACATCGTCTCGTGCTTCAGCGTCGAGAGGCAGTTGTCGAGCACGGCGTTCGACACATGCAGATTCTGCAGCTCCAGGTCGGCGCGCCGCTGCTCGTCGGAGAGCTGTTCCAGACTGTCACGGCTGTTGCGCTCCGTCAGATAGCGGGCGTTGAGTCGCGGGCGCAGGTAGAGCACATACCACAGCGGCAGCACGGCAGCCAGCGTCAGCAGCAGCAGGATGACGGCCACGGTGCGGTTCTCCTTGGTCTGCTGCATCGTGCGACAATAGTCGGCCAGCGACCTGTCTGCCGACAGTTCTTTATACAACTGTGTATAGACACGGTTATTGTAATGATAGAGCGCCCACTGATGGAGGGCGAGGGCGGCCACGGCACTCTCGTTGCGTATGTCGAGTATGAGATTGTAGTTGGTCTCTATAGAGTCGTGCAGCCACTGTATCTCCGGCGGAATGGCCGACGCATCGTGCTCGCTCTGCATGAGCAGCGCGCTGTGGGGGTGCTGCTGCTGATAGTGGGCGTTGAGGTAATAGCGGCAGGAGTCGGCAAAGAGCAGCGTGCGCTCGTAGGTGCCGTTGATATTTGAGAAATAGGCCGAGTCGGCATAGATGGCGGCACGGGCCAGGTGGGCGATAGGTGATGGGTGGTGGGTGGTGGGTGATGGCTGATGGGTGATGGCTGTTGGGTGATGGCTGTTGGGTGATGGGTGATGGTTATCAGCCTGTGCAGGGGAAGGAGCCATCAGCAAACACCCAACAGCCATCACCCAACACCCAACACCCAACACCCGACGCGCCACACCCTTGGGCAGTCGGAAGAAGAAGCGGCTCCCCCTACCCTGCTGATTCTCGGCCTGCAGCGTACAGACGCTGAACAACTGGCTCATCTTGCGATAGCGCTCAATGATACCCTTGCAATTGAGCAGTCCGAAGCCGTGGGAAGGCTGGTAATGCTGAGAGGTAAGAAGCGAGAGGTGAGAAGTGGGGGGTGAGGACGGAGCGTCGGAAGACGAACTGTCAGTAATAATCTTGCGGTCGAAGACGTGTGCCAGTTCGTCGGCGGTCATGCCTATGCCAGTGTCGGCGACAGAGAGTTCCACGTAGTCGGCAGTTTCGGCGGCGACCACGGTGACGCTGCCCCCTTCGGGTGTAAACTTGCGGGCGTTGTCGGCCAGCGTGTTGAGCATGAAGAGGGTCAGTATGCGGTCGGCCTTGACCACGGCCTCGGTGGGCGTTACCTGCAGGCTGACACCTTTCATCTGGAAACTTTTCTGGCTGCGGACAATCATGTCGAACAAGGGCTGCAGCGGGAAGCTCTCGATATGGAGGTTGAGTTGCCCCTGCCGCAGCTGTATCCACTGTGTGAGCAGCTCGTTGTCGGCCTCTATCTTGTCAATGAGTTCGAGTATGTATTGACGGTCGCCCCCGCGGTTGACGGCGTAGACCATACGGTCGATGAGCGGCAACAGCGAATTGACAAACGAAATCTTGGCGCGCTGCTCCAGGTGACGGCGCTCGCCTTCTTCCACATGGCGGCGGCTGACGGCCAGCTGCTCGCGGCGCTCCTCTATCTGCTCTTCCAACGGGTTGTCATCGCGACGCCGACGTCCCAACCACCAGAAGAGCACCAGCAGCAGCACCAACAGCAGGATGGTAGCCACGACGGCCAGCAAAATCCAATTGAGATGGTTGACAGCATAGCTCAGCTGTCCGGCACGGGCCTCCAGCTGGCGGTCCTGTCGCGTCTGCTCCTGCAAGTCAAGATAAAGGTTGCGGTACTCGTCGCTGTGGGGTTTGTCGTCGACAGCGGCGTAGGCCACGCTCAGCTGCTCGTAGATGCTGGCCACGAGGTCGGGCGCCTGCATTACGGTGGTATCGGCCAACGACTGGTGCAGATAGTGAAGTGCCGCCTCATAGTCGCCAATGGCTCGGCAGCAGGAGGCTAGCGTGCGGTAGGCGCCCGCCGTCTGATAAACGTCGCCATAGTCCTGAAACATCTGCAGCGCCTGTCCGGCCAGACTGATAGCTGCGTCACCGTCAGCGCCACCATCGGCACCGACCAGCGTCAAGGGCACGTCGCAGCCTTCGGGGGCGGCAATGATATGCTCGGCTATACCCTCCAAGGCATTGGCCACGAAGTAGGGATAGTTGCCGCGCAGGGCTATCTGGTAACAGCGCAGCAGATGGTCCATCTCCTGACGGTAAATCTCCTCGGCGCTGCCTTCGGTAATGATACCTCCGGCGCCGATGTTGTACAGATAGTTCAGAAACTGCGCCGTGTCGCCCTTGACGGCTTCGGGGTCGATGGCTTTCAGCGCCTCTGCCGACTGCTGCTCCAAGCCTACATAATAATAATAGGTGGAGGTGACGATGGCCAGCTCCGTCTCGCCGTAGAGCAGTCGCCGCCGCTGGCGGTCGTCGAGTATATGGCGCTCTTCGTTGATGCGGCTCAGGGCGGTAAGGGCTTTCTCGCGGTAGTCGTAAAAATCCTTGTTGCGCGACTGTCGCTGGCAGAGTCTCATTTGCTGCACATAGCCTATAAGCAGCTCCAGCTGGTTGTCGGTCTCCTCTGGTATCAGGTTCAACAGATATTCCGCCGTCTTATAGTCCATCTTGGCCATGTAGGCGAAGGCCAAGTTATTGTGGGTCTCTGCATCGCCGCTGCCATAGCTGCCACCCGATGAAAACATCGTGGCCCGGCGCCAGCGGCTGTAATACTCTACGGAGTCGAGATTACGGTAATGGTAGGTATATGAAATATAATTCTGCCTGTCCGCCCTCTGACGCACAACATCAGAGGCCGAACAAGCAGAAAGAATACTTATCAGCGTCAGTGACTTAAGCGCGAGCCTTAGCCACATAACCGAGTGCCTCCTTGCACTTGTCGGTTACATACTGCCAGTCGCCGGCCTTCACCTTGTCGCTGGGGAAGAGCTTCGAGCCCATGCCCACGCAGAACACGCCGGCCTTGAACCACTTGGTGAGGTTCTCTTCCTCGGGAGCCACGCCGCCGGTAACCATAATCTTCGACCACGGCATGGGAGCCATCAGACCCTTGATGAGGTTCGGACCGACAACGTCGCCGGGGAACACCTTGGTGAAGTCGCAACCTACCTCCTGAGCCTTGCCGATTTCTGAGGGTGTCAGACAGCCGGGGCAGTAGGTGACGCAGCGGCGGTTGCAAACGACAGCAATGTCGGGATTGAACAGCGGACCCACCACGAAGTTGGCACCCAACTGGATGTAAAGGGCTGCCGTGGGAGCGTCGACCACACTGCCGATACCCAGCGCCAGCTCAGGGCACTCGGTGTTCACCCACTTTGACAGTTCACCGAACACCTCATGAGCGAAGTCGCCGCGGTTGGTGAACTCAAAAGCACGCACGCCACCTTCGTAGCATGCCTTGACAACATTCTTGCATACTTCCACGTCCTTGTGATAGAAGACAGGAACCATAGGTGCCTCGGCAATCTTTGCCATCACCTGAAACTTATCGAACTTTGCCATAATTCTCCATTTTTAGTCTTTAATTCTCTTTTGAAACAAATTTCCGCAAATCACCACAAATTATTCCACAAATCCTATTTATAAAAATTGGTGAGCAAATTAGTGACAATTAGTGGCAATTTGTTTCAAAATATTCTTCATTTCCTTAGCGCTGCACGCGGCCGTTAGCGTTGCCACCGGCCAGCGACTCTACCTCGTCGACGCTCACCAGGTTGAAGTCGCCGTTGATGGTGTGCTTCAGGGCCGAAGCAGCCACGGCAAACTCCAGGGCCTCGCCCTGAGTGGGCTTCGTCAGCAGACCGTGGATAAGGCCACCCGAGAAGGAGTCGCCACCGCCCACGCGGTCGATGATGGGGTTGATCTCGTAACGCTTTGACTGATAGAACTCCTTGCCGTCGTAAATCAGGGCTTTCCAGCCGTTGAACGTAGCACTGTAGCTCTCGCGCAGGGTAGAAACGACATACTTGAAGCCAAACTCCTTCATCATCTGCTTGAAGATGCCCTCGTAGCCGGCAGCATCGGTCTGGCCGCCCTCAACGTCAGCATCGGGCTTGAAGCCTAAGCAGAGCTCAGCGTCCTCCTCGTTGCCGATGCACACGTCGACATACTTCATCAGGGGGCGCATGATAGAGATAGCCTTCTCACTGGTCCACAGCTTCTTGCGGAAGTTCAGGTCTACCGATACGGTTACGCCGTGACGCTTGGCAGCCTCACAGGCCAGCTTTGTCAGCTCGGCAGCCTTGTCGCTGATGGCGGGGGTAATGCCGCTCCAGTGGAACCAGGCAGCGCCCTCCATAATCTTGTCGAAGTCGAAATCCGTGGGATCGGCCTCGGCAATGGAACTGTGAGCGCGGTCGTAGATGACCTTCGAGGGACGCATCGAGGCACCCGTCTCGGCATAGTACAGACCCACGCGGTCGCCGCCGCGGGCAATGAATTCGGTGTTCACACCATAGCGGCGCAGGGCGTTGACGGCAATCTGTCCAATCTCGTGCTTAGGCAGCTTCGACACGAAGTAAGCCTCATGGCCGTAGTTGGCCACTGAGATAGCCACGTTAGCCTCGCCACCACCGGGGATGATGCGGAATGATTCACTCTGGATGAAACGGTCGTTGCCTTGCGGCGACAGGCGGAGCATAATCTCGCCTAATGTTACGATTTTTGCCATTTTTGCTTGTTTTAGTTTTAATAGATTTAGTGTATCTTTATTTGCGGTCACAAAGATACGCTCTTTTTTTGTAACCACCAAATATTTTACAGCTAAAATATTCTAAATCGTTTGCGCTTATTGACGTTAGGAAACCAAACCTGCGATAACTTTATATCGATGTTGCATGGCTTTACTTCAGGTTCTTAGTGAAGAAGTCTGCGAGTTTGTCCCAGGGGATGAGGTTTTTAGGCTCACCTTTGCCAACAAGTTCTGTATATCCGCCATCGTAGAGGTCACAGTGAGTGGCGCCGGGAATGATGAGCAGCTGCTTGTTCTCAGGCTTAGGATTGGGTTTGCCCACGACGTTATAGCCCTCGGCCTTGCCTTCCAACATATATTTATAGGCTGCCTCACCAAAATAGCGCGAGTGGGCCTTCTCACCGTGCATCACGAGGACGGCAGAGCGAATCTCGTTGATGTAGTACAGGAAACGGCTATTTGCGAATGCCTGCGTGCCGATGACGCGCCATCCGTCGTTAGAGTTGCCGCTGCGCTGGTGATAGCCGCGCTCTGTCTTATAATAGTCAAAATAGTCCTTCACGAACTGCGGAGCCTCATCAGGCAAAGGATCAATCACACCGCCGGCCATCGCCATCGGGTCAGCGAGCCGTTGCTTGGAAAGAGCCTCACGGGCAGCATGGCGCGATTCTTCCTTGTCCTCCGAGTCGAAGTATCCGTTGCCGCTGACGCGGGTCATATCGTACATCGTCGAGGCTACCGTCGCCTTGATGCGGGTGTCGGCAGCGGCAGCATTCAGCGCGATGCCTCCCCAACCGCAGATGCCGATGATACCAATTTTGTCAGCATCCACATTCTCCTGCTTAGAGAGGAAGTCAACAGCGGCCATGAAGTCCTCAGTGTTGATGTCGGGCGAAGCCGTGCGACGCGGTTCACCACTGCTCTCACCCGTATAGGAAGGGTCGAAGGCCAGTGCCACAAAGCCACGTTCAGCCATCCGCATGGCATAGAGTCCGCTCGACTGCTCTTTGACAGCTCCGAAGGGTCCGCTGACAGCGATGGCGGCCAATTTTCCATGAATATCTTTTGGCTCATACAGGTCTGCCGCCAGTGTCAGCCCGTACTGTGTTTCAAATGTCACCTTGCGGTGGTTCACTTTCTCGCTAAGCGGAAACACTTTGTCCCACTCCTGCGTCAATTCTAACTTCTGCATTTTTTCTTCTGTTTTAGTTTGATTGTCTTTCTGATGGCATGCCACGAGCACTCCGCCCACGAGCAATGCCGCAAGTAATACGTTCTTCTTCATAATTCTGGTAGCCAAAGTAATAGGTAGGTGATGACACAACAGATAGCTGCCACGGGAAAAAGGCCCAGACGGAACCACGCCGCTATGATGCCCGCCAAAAGCGCTATTCCCCCCGTCAGGGGCGTCGGGGTGGACAGCATCATATCAGGAAAAGTCATCACGGCCAGTGTGACGTATGGCACATAATACAGGAAACTGCGCACGAAGCGGTTCTTGATGTGACCCTTGATTAACACCATAGGGGTGACACGAATCAGATTGGTCACCACAATGGCAATGAGGATATAGATAATGACACTATGCTGCTCCATCGTCGTCGGTATTTATAGGTTTAAGCCAAGCGGCAACGGCGGAAATCACGATTGTCAGCACCACGGTGCGCATGCCGCTGCTCCACTGGCTCGTGACAGGTGCCACGGCGCACAGGCCACTCAAGGCGAAACTGGCCACCAGCGCATAGAGCACATTGCGGTCATGATGAGCCGGCGGAATAATGATAGCCAGAAACATGCCGTAGAGCGACATGCTCAGGGCGGTCACCATGGGCTGCGGCAACAGGCTGCCGGCGATAATGCCTATGGCACAGCCTGACGCCCAGAACAGCGTGGAGACCAAGGCGGCGGCATAGGTGTAAGCCGGCGGTGTATAGCCAGGGTGAACCATAGAGACGCCAAACACCTCGTCGGTAATACAGCATGCCATCAGAATCCGGTGCAGCCATGAAGTGCCCGGGGCTATTTTCTGCGACAGGGCGGCGCTCATGAGCATATAGCGCAGATTGGCCACCAGACACATGGCCACCACCTCGACGTAAGCAGCCTGAGCGGCCACCAGCGTATAGGTGCCGTATTCGCCCGCCGAAGCCCGGGTGAAGAAACTTGAGAGAAAACCCTCGGGCGCCGACAGTCCGGCCTTGGCGGCTATAATGCCTATTGAGAAGGCCACGGCCAGGTAGCCTACGGCGATAGGCATGCCGGCGCGAAGGCCGTGGATGATATGTTGCTTGTTATCCTTTAACACCATAGCATATTTCTACTCCCTGTAAACGTGACACTCACTCATTGTAGGCCTTTTCGCCGATAGTCTCCAAAGAGCCAATGGTCATCTGGCGCAGGTCGTAGTAGGAGCCGTTATAGATATTAAAGTCGACGTTACCCTTGATGCCGGGCAACTTGCCTACGTCGGTATGCTGCCAGAATTTCCAGCGGCCCTTATACTCCACACTGTCCACGTAATAGTGGGCTATCCAGTAGGGGTATTGGTCAAATACTGAGTCGTTTAGGTATTTCAGCTTAAACTTATAGTACGTATAGATAATAGGCTTCACCTTATAGTGTTTCTCCACCATGTTGAGCCAGGTGAGCACGGAGGCCTTAAACTCCTCGTCGGTCTGGTTCTTGGGCTTGTGTTCCACGTCGAGCACCGGTGGCAGGTCGCCATTCTCAAGCTTCACCTGATTGATAAAGTGAGTGGCCTGCCACTCTGCCGGCGAGTGGACACTATAGAAATGATAGGCGCCGCGGGTGAAGCCGTATTCGCGGGCCTGATAGAAGTTCTCTTCAAAATTCTCGTCGGTCTGCGTGGCACCCTCGGTGGCCTTGATCATGATAAAGCGCACGGGAAACTTGTCGATCAGCCCCTCGTCCTTGAGCTTGTCCCAGTCGATATGTCCCTGGTGATGAGAGATGTCGATGCCGTGAATCTCGTATCCCTCGGGATAGCTGATGTCGCCATAGAGGGCGCGCCACCTGAAGCCGAAGGGACTGACGAAGAAGTAATAGAAGAACCAGACATAGCCCGCCACGACCGCCAATCCACCTATCCACCAACCCCAGGAGGGGACTTTCTGTAACAGACGGACAACAACGTTCGGACGCCGATGGGCTACAGGCCCGGAAAGCTTTCGCTTATTATTAAGGTTTGAAGTTTGACGTTTATGATTAGTCTTATGCGCAGACGAAGAGCCTGTGTGCCGTTCTTTACTGCCTTTGGATGAAATCATAAACCTCAAACCTCAAACCTCTAAACTTAAAGGCATTTATGCCTGTTCCAGTGCCAGGGTCTTGGTGGGCTGGTCGCACACCTCAGAGGGTCCCCAATACTGGATGGGGCCGGGATAGACGTAGGCCGTCTCACGAGCCCAGCGGTCGCGCTGAGCAGCAAAGCACTTGAAGGGGGCTCCGTCGAGTTCAACGAGCGCCTTGCGGATAACGGGCTTCATCTCGCCGTTACGCTTCTCCATGTTCATCATCATCGTGATGGGCA
>CAMHKU010000043.1 GCA_946185805.1 uncultured Prevotellaceae bacterium
CAGCCTTACCAGTGAGCTTGCGCAGATAGTAAAGCTTAGCGCGACGTACCTTACCAACCTTGTTCACCTCGATAGAGTCGATGTTGGGCGACTCGATGGGGAAGATACGCTCCACACCCACGGTGCCAGACATCTTGCGAACGGTGAAGCGCTTCTTGTCACCATGGCCGCAGATCTTGATGACCACACCACGGTAGAGCTGGATACGCTCCTTTGAACCCTCGATAATTTTGTAAGCGACAGTGATAGTGTCACCAGCCTTGAACTCTGGGAACTTCTTGCCGGTTGCAAATGCTTCTTCAGCAACTTTGATTAAATCCATTTCTTTAATCTTTTAATTTTTAATTTTTAAACTTTTTGCTGTATCGTTCCTACGCAACATAGCAGGCAACACGTTACTTCCTGCCATCGGTTACGCCGAAAGCGGGTGCAAAGGTACAAAAAAAAATGGAAACAGAAAAACCTTTGAGGAAATTTTTGCATAAGACATTCATTTTTTGTAACTTTGCAGCCAAAACACATTCGTTATGATTAAGAAGGATTTTTTTGTGGGCGTTTGCGCCATCGTGGCGATGGCCGGTTGCGCCCCTAAGCACTATCAGTTAGCCGGCGTGGAGCGTACACGGATTATTGTCGACAGCCGCTATGACCAGAACCCGGATGCCGAGGCGGCGAAGTTTTTAGCCCCCTACAAGCATGTTAACGACAGCGTCATGGGTCCCGTCATGGGGGTCGTGGCACACAACATGCATGCCCAGCGGCCGGAGAGCGACCTGTCTAACCTCATGGCCGACATCCTGGTGTGGGCTTCTAAGGACTATGGTGAGCAGCCGGTATTGGGCATCTATAACATGGGCGGCATCAGGGCTGATCTGATTAAGGGCGAGGTGACCTATGGCGACGTGCTCGATGTGGCACCTTTTGAGAATAAGATTTGCTTCCTCACCCTTACCGGCAACAAGCTCATGGAGCTTTTTCAGCAGATAGCCCGTCGCGGTGGCGAGGGTGTGAGCAGGGGCGTGGAGCTCGTGATTATGCCCGACGGCAAGAGTGCCTGCAAACTGGTATCCGCCCGTCTGCACGGCAAGGAGATAGACCCGCAGGCAAAGTACCGCATCACCACCATCAACTACCTGCTGGAGGGCAACGACGGTATGCCTGCGCTGCGAGAGGGTACAGATATTGTGGCGCCCAACGAGGTGAGCAACAATACGCGCTTCCTGATTATGAACTTCTTTAAAGACAAGCAGAAGCGTGGCGAGGTGGTCGACGCCAAGGTGGAAGGAAGGATAAGAATTAAGAATTAAGAATTAAGAATTCAGAATTAAGGATTCAGAATTAAGGATTAAGAATTAAGAATTAAGAATTAAGGATTAAGAATTAAGAATTAAGGATTCAGAATTAAGGATTAAGAATTAAGAATTCAGAATTAAGAGTGATATGAAACGGATAATCTTTATTACAATGATGATGTTGCTGACGGCGGTGGCCGTCAGTGCCAAGAAGCATAAGCAGCTTGTGATTCTGCATACTAACGATACCCACTCGACGGTGATGCCGGTGAACCCTAATGTTGACAACAAGGATGTTGCCGGCCGCGGCGGATTCCTCCGGCGCGTCAATGTGGTGAAAGAAGAGCGCCAGAAGGCGCCCAACCTGCTGCTCATCGACAGTGGCGACTTTTCACAGGGGTCAGGCTACTACACGCTCTTTAAGGGTGAGGTGGAGATAGGGCTGATGAACCTCATGGGCTACGACGCCGCCACTATCGGCAATCATGAGTTTGACTTCGGACTCGATAATATGGCGCGCATCTTCCGTCAGGCAAACTTCCCCATCGTCTGTTCCAACTACGACTGTACGGGCACTGTGCTTGAGGGTATTGTCAAGCCATACACCACCCTGAAGCGCGAAGGCATGAAGATAGGGCTCTTCGCCCTGGCGCCGAAGATGAAGGGACTGGTGTCTGACAAGAACTGCGAGGGCTTGGTCTTCATTGATCCTGCCGAGGCGGCGCAGAAATATATTGACATACTGCGCAAGCAGGAGAAATGCGACCTGGTCATCTGCATCAGCCATTTGGGGTGGGCGGAGAGTACTTATCCCGACGAGCAGTTCCTGAAGCTCACAGAGGGCTGCGACCTCGTGCTCGGCGGACATACGCATACCTATATGCCGGCTCTGGAGTATGCGCCCGACAAGACGGGCAAGATGATTCCCGTAGACCAGAACGGCAAGCACGGCGCCTTCATCGGCCGCCTGGTGCTCGACATGGAGCCTGTTAGCAAATAGTGCAAAAGCATAACGTAAACATATATGTGAGAAGCAGAGATGGAACATAAATCTTATTAAAATCTAAACATAAATTTGGCGGAGATTTTATTTAGATTTTAGAAAAAGATTTATGTTCCAAAACAAGAAAAATGTCTGTTCCTGATTCAAGTTTCGCATTATTTGTTTAAACGCAGAGACGCAGAGAATGAAGAGTTTTCGTGCTATATTCAGAGTTATGCTAAAGCATTCTTTGGAGGTCGCAGAGAGGCTGCCGCATGGCTCTGCGTACTCTTATAATGCCTTTGGCATGCCTCTGCCCGCTCTAATGGTAAGCGTAAATCTCTATAACTCTGCGACTCTGCGTTTAGAAAAGACTTACGAAAGTTGAATTCCTGATTTTATTCGAAGTAGAACGTCAGGGTAATCATCTTGGCGTGGCCGGCGCTGACGCTGTTGGTATAGATACGCTGGTTGGCATCGGTGAGCTCGTCGGCGTGTCCCTTGTCTAAGGCGTCAATGAGGCTGTAGCTGAACTTCAGCTCAGGTATGAGTTTGAAGAACGGCAGGTAGAAGTCACAGCCCAGGCCTATCTCCACCATTGTGTCGTAACGCTTGAGCTGAATAATGTCCTGCGATTTCGACGTGAGGTTGATCATGGGGTTGATACCGCCGATGATGTACGGGCGGTAGTTGTTGAAGCGCTCAGCACTGAACTTCAGGTTGATGGGCAGTGCGATATACGTGTTTTTCATGTCCTGGCGCTGCTCCAGGATCAGACCGTCGGGGTCGAGGCGGTTCAGGTGGCGAAACACCAGATGCTTGGCGCCGAAATGCATCGTCGGCGCTAAGCGCAGCGAGAAATGCTTCGACAGCCGCTGGTCGGCAAGCACGCCCACGCTGAAGCCCGGGGTCCAGTTGTCTTGGTCGCATACCACCGTCTCTACCGTCTCCGTGCCGTCTTCATGGACAATGACCTGAGGACCAACGTTCTGCATCTCAATATCCTGCATGTGAAACCCCACGCTGATGCCGAAGTGCATGGGGCGCAGGTCGATATATGGCTTGTTCTGGGGCTTGCGCTCCTGAGCGCTGGCAGCCAGCCCTATACCTATTATATATAATAAGGTGAGAATTCTATGTAGCTTCATATCTTCTTTACATCTATCATAACGCACAAACATGGCGCTTTATTGTTTCGACGACGTATAAATTGGCTTTCAGAAAGAAAAAAGATACCAAAAAGTTGGTATGTTTATAAAAAACTTCTTACCTTTGCATCACAATTATTAAGTATTAATTAATTTATTAAAACATTAGAACGATTATGGCATATGTAATTGGTGATGACTGCATCGCATGCGGAACCTGCATCGGTGAGTGCCCCGTAGAGGCTATCTCTGAGGGTGAGAAGTATGTAATTGACGCTGACGCTTGCACAGAGTGCGGTACCTGCGCTTCTGTCTGCCCGTCAGAGGCCATCTCTCTGCCGGCTTAATTCGTCTGAATAAGCTTTATAAACCAACAAGGGGACTTCCGCAAGGAAGCCCCTCTTTTTTTTGCCCGTAAACAGCTGTTGCAGGAGGCGTTTCTTTAAACTCGACGCCGTTTTTTCTTTATATAGCAGTAATTCTGCGAGAAAAGTTTGGAGGGAATCTTTTTTTTTCGTAACTTTGCCGCACAACCTGAAACAACGCATGCAGCTGAACTTAAAGAGCGTGCTGATGGCCTTAGCCTTAGCCATGCTGGCACCTTTATATACCATAGGCCTGTCTTCGTATGCCCGCGAATATACGAAGGAACATCCACTCGTCTATGAAGACGCGTGGGACTTGTGGCCGTATGTGTATTTGAATGAGCATGGCCAGCCCGAGGGCTTCAATATAGACCTGCTCAAGGCGCTGTTTCACGACCTGGAAATCCCTTATGTCATTAAGCTCAAACCCACGGGCGAGGCCGTGGAGGATCTGCGTGCCGGCCGCAGCGACCTGATGCTGCGCCTGACGGGCACCTTCCATGACGACTACGCCCACTACGGCCGCGAGGTTGTGCAGCTGTTTACCCATAGCGTGGTGAGTCCTAAGTCCATGCATCTGCGCCAGACGTCGTTTAAGGACCTTGCCGGGCGGCAACTGATAGTCCATGGCGGCAGTTTGAGCCACCGCATGCTCTTAGATGGCGGTTACGAAGACAACACTTTGCCTTATGATGACATGAAGGAGGCCATACAGAAGGTCAGCTCCGACGAAGACGGTATCATCCTTTGGAACACGATGTCGCTGAAGTGGCTCTTGAACAAATACCAGATTAAGAACCTGCAGCTGACGCCTATCGACATTACTCACGGCGAATATAAGTTTATGTCGAACGATACCACGCTGCTTAGGCGGCTTGATGCGGCTTACGCCCGGCTGTGTTCCACCGAGCGCATACAGCCTATTCAGAACAAGTGGTTTTATCCTGAGCGCGTAGACAGCGGCATACCTCAGTGGGCTACTTATGTCGTTGCCATCGGCGCCCTGCTGGTGTGCCTGTTGCTGTACTATGTGGTGATGCTCCATCTGCGCCAGCGGCGCATCACCAGGATTAATGCCAAGCACAACCGCCGCCTGGCTTTGATTCTGCATACGACGAAGATTCGCGTCTGGCTGTATAACGTTCACGACCACTCCGTGCAGTGGATGACCGACGACGGCAAGATTGAGAGCCGGCGCCATCAGTTGTCGGAATATGCCTCTGACTATACTGCCGACACCTTCGGCGAGATGGAAAGCTCGCTGGCACAGATAGCCGATGGGCGTCGCGACAGCAGTGTGCAGCAGCTCGTAGGCGAGGGCGTCAATGACGGCCGTGAATACGTGCTGACGCTCTCGGTGTATCGCCGCTCCAAGCGGGGTGAGCCAGAGGTGATTGTCGGCATGATGGACGACCAGACGGAGCGTCTGCTCAGTCAGCGTGCCATTGAGGACAGAATGTTGCAGTATCAGTCAATCTTCTCTACGTCGATGGTAGACATGACCTACTATGATCAGAAGGGGATACTGACCAATATCAATCAGAAAGCTTGCCAAACCTTCCACTGTAGCCGCGAGGAAATCCTGGCTGAAGGTGTGCCCTTCAATTTCGCCATGGAAGATCCTGACCTGACGGTGGATAACTTCGAGGGGGCGTACACAACGCATATTATCAAGGCCAAGAATAACGACAACCTGGCCAATTCTATCCGCTTTCCCCACAATGTCTATTATGAACAGCAACTGACGCCCGTCTACGATGCCAGTCATCATCTGCTCGGCATCTTCGGCTCCGGACGCGACGTCAGTGAGTTTGTCAACTCCTACCATCAGCTGAAGCAGAGTGTTGCCCAGCTGACATCGGCAGCACAGGACATTACCGAATACATCAACAATATCAATTACGCCCTGCACGTGGGCGGTGTGCGCCTGGTGGACTATTCGCCGCAGTCGCACATGCTCACCATTTATCGCGAGATGAACACCGTGCAGCTCTCGCTGACCCAGAGCCGCTGTCTGTCACTGGTTGATGAGCGGTCCAAACGTATAGCCACACGTGTGCTTAACGCTATGGACCTCTATGCCGAAGATACTTTCGACGAAGATATCAAGACCATTATACGTATTCCTGGGCAAAAGAAGCTATCGTTGCAGTTCCATCTCTTCCCCGTATATAGTAAAGCGGGTAAGGTAGAGCACTACTTCGGCCTCTGCCGCGACATCAGCCAGGAGAAAGCCACCGAAGAAGAGCTTGAGCGCGAGAAAGCCAAGGCTCAGGAGGTGGAGAACGTGAAGAATGCCTTCCTGCGTAACATGAGTCATGAAATCCGCACGCCGATTACCACCGTCGTTGGTTTTGCAGAGCTCTTCGTGGGCGACCACGACCCGGAGGATGAAGACGGGTTTATTGACGAGATTAAGAGCAATGCCTCGTTCCTGCTGAAGCTGGTCAACGACATCCTGTTCCTCTCGCGGCTCGATGCCCGCATGATAGAGTTCAACCGTCAGCCTATAGACTTCGCCTACACCTTCGAGGGCCACTGCCAGATGGGGTGGGCCAAGAGCCAGCTGCCCGGGGTGAAGTATATTATTGAAAATCCCTATGAGCACCTGGTGCTCAATATCGACGACTCCAACATAGGGCATATCATTGAGCAGGTGGCCGAGAATGCTGCACGCTATACCGACAGCGGCATGGTGAAGGCACGTTATGACTATATAGGCGACCGGTTGCTCATCACTATTGCTGACAGCGGGCGCGGCATAGACAGCCAGCAGCAGAAGCGGCTCTTTGAGCGCTTCAGCTCACCGGGGAATAACGGCACAGGGCTGGGGCTGCCTATCTGCCGTGAGCTGGCCCATCAGATGGGGGGCGACGTCTACCTGAACTCTGCTCCGGGTAAGGGAACAACGGTCTGGATACTGATTCCTTGTGAGGCCATACAAATAGAAAAGAAACAGCTAAGCAACTGAACGACGTAAAGAGAATGAAGATGATTATTCGAGGTGCGAGGAACATGGCGCGAGTCGTCAGGCGCGCAGTGCAAGGCACGATACTGGCTGGCTGGCTGTTGGTCGTGCTGCTTTGGTTCTGTATGCCTGCGGGGGCTGCCAGCTGGGGGCAATACAGTGAGGAGCGCCCTTTGGTGGTGGTGTGCGACTGGGACTTGCCGCCATTCGAGTTCCTCGATGACCGTGGCAATCCCTCCGGGTATCATATCGACCTGATGAACGCCATCCTCGACCAGATGGGGATTCCGCATACCTTTGTGATGATGGAAAACCCCAAGCTCAACACCGTTTTCAAACAGCACAAGGCCGACGTGATAGTGGCTCCGACCATGCTGTTGGAGCGCGACAGCTGCTGTTATACGAGTAACGTCATTTATTATTACAAGACGGTGCTGGCCATGCAATCAAAAGCTAAAGCCCCTCAGCTGCTGAGAGACATTCCCACTGATAGGGTGGTGGTGTTGAGAAAAGACGGCCAGGTGGCTGCCAGGGGCTTGGGGCAGATGAATCCTTATCTGCACCTGCAGTACCATGCCCCGATGGAGGCTCTGACGGGTGTGCTCAACGGTAAGTACGACTATTTCATCTGGGGCGAGGAGCCTCTGAAATGGAAAATCAAGGAGCTGAACCTTGAAGGCCTGCGCCTCAGCGCTATTGATGTGCCTATAGTAGAGCTTCACGTGGGGAGTTATGACCGGTCGCTTATTGACGCCTTCGACGACCAGTATGCCCGCCTTGAGCAGCACGGCGACCTGGATGTCCTCCGCGACAAATGGTTCCACCCCGAGCGCCGCCACGACAATGCCTCGCCGGTAGTGCTCTATGTGGCCGCTGCTGTAGTGCTGTTGATACTGGTGCTGTTTCTGCTCAATAGGCTGGTGAAGCGTAATGTACGCCGACTGATGCAACGCAACTCCGAACAGACGCGCGTGATGAACCTTGCCCTGGACTTGGGCGGATACATGGTGACGGAGTATAATCCCCGGAAAGACGAGTATAAGAACTTGCGCGGACAACTCATGGATGAGCAGCAGAACCTGAAACAGTCGTTTGGTACGCTGCATGCTGACGACCGTAGTATGTTCAAGGAGAAAATGGACGAGTTGCGCCACGGCGCTAACCTCAGTTCCGTTGAGGCTTTGCGACGTAATATCGGCACTGAGGCTGCTCCCCGGTGGCAGTATCTCACGGGTAACTGCATCAGGGAGCGTGACGAAGAGGATAATACCTCTTATCTGTTGGTAGCCAAGGATATCACCAAGGATATGGACGAGCAGTTTGCCAATCAGCAGCTCGGTGCCAAGTATCTCAAGGCGTTCGACATTTCTCTCGTGGCAATGGCCTTCTATGACCGTTCCGGACGTCTGCTGGAGTTGAATGAGAAGATGAAGAACATCATAGGAGCCTCGGAAGAGAATCTGCAGTATTTCTACGACACCACCCTGTTCGACGCCCCGCTCTTCCGCAACGTGCTGCAATACGGCATGACAGAAACGATGCATGCCTGTCAGCACATGCTTTATCCGGGCTTAGGCTTGGACAAGTATCTTGAATACCGCGTCAGACCGGTTGCTGATGACGAGGGCCATGTGCGCTATTATGCCGTCACCGTCCGTGATGTCACCGACGAGCGCAATCTCTATCGCGAGCAGATGGCTATTCAAAGGCAGCTGGAGGTCACTCAGGAGGAGGTCAACAAGTTTGAGACACAGATGAACTACCTGCTGTCTAACAGCAATATGTTCATCTGGCGCATCAACGCCCAGAAAGGCGTCATTGACCTCTCGCGCTCGCTGCACCATGTTGACCTGTCGATGAGCATTGATGAATATCTCGGCTCTCTGCTTCCTGCCGAGCGCGAGTCGGCGCGCAACACGCTGCTCAACCCCCTGATGCGTAGCCGCTCTATCAATTACCTGCGCCATTTCTTAAAGTCGCCGATTACGGGTGACGAGGCGTATTTCGCCATCAGCGGCACACCTACCTACGACAAGAACGGACAGAGAACGGGACATTTCGGCATCTGCCGCGACGTTACCAGTCTGATGCGCTCCCAGGAGGAATTGCGGCGCGAAACGGCCCGTGCCCAGCAGTCGGGAACCCTGAAGGCTACCTTCCTGGCCAACATGACCCACGAGATACGCACACCTCTGAACGCCATCGTGGGATTCTCCGACCTGCTCCACATGGCGTCGACCACTGAAGAGCGGACGGAGTTTATACACATCATCCGCCACAACTGCGACTTGCTGCTCAGACTCATCGACGACCTGCTGGAAACGTCGGAGATGAACGAGAAACCACAGCGCATAGAGGTTGAAGACCTTGACTTCTCGGCTTTCTTCGATGAGGTGTGCCAGACGGTGGCTCAGCGCGTCACCGAGCCGGGGGTGGAATTCATCACAGACAATCCTGAAACCAAGCTCCTCGCCCGCACCGACAAGGAGCGCATACAGCAGGTCATCACCAACTTCGTCACCAACGCCGTGAAGTACACCCACGAAGGGCACATCAAAGTTGGTTACCGCCTGGCTCCACCCACCACCCATCACCCATCACCCACCACCCAACACCCATCACCCACCACCCAACAACCATCACCCATCACCCATCACCCAACACCCATCACCCAACAACCATCACCCATCACCCAACAAGAAGGCATCTACATTTACTGCGAGGACACCGGTGCCGGCATCCCCAAGGAGCAGCAGGCGTCGGTATTCGACCGTTTTGTCAAACTTAATGACTATGTCCAGGGCACCGGACTGGGGCTGTCTATCTGCAAGGCTATCGCCGAGCGCTGTGGTGGCGATATCGGTGTTATCAGCGAAGGGCCCGGAAAAGGCTCTACTTTCTGGCTCTGGATTCCCCGCTTCTTGACTTTAGGCAATTTAACAAGTTAAAATATAAAAAAGTAACGGCGGCATGAGGCTTTAGTCGTTACTTTTTAGTATCTTTGCAGCCTATTTTTAAAATATGTACATATAACGTTATATAGAAATGGCAGAAACAAAACAGATTAAGACCGCATTGGTGTCAGTATTCCACAAGGACGGCCTCGACGAGTTGTTGAAAAAGCTCAATGCCGAGGGCGTGAAGTTCCTCAGCACCGGAGGCACACAGAGTTTTATTGAGTCACTGGGCTATGAGTGCCAGAAGGTGGAGGACGTCACGACGTACCCCTCTATTCTCGGCGGCCGTGTGAAGACCCTGCATCCCAAGGTCTTTGGAGGCATCCTTGCCCGTCGCAGCAATGAAGGCGACCGCCAGCAGATGGCTCAGTACGAGATTCCTGAGATCGACCTCGTCATCGTCGACCTCTATCCCTTTGAGCAGACCGTGGCCAGCGGCGCCGGCGAGGCCGACATCATTGAGAAGATTGATATTGGCGGCATCTCCCTCATCCGTGCCGGAGCCAAGAACTTCGCCGATGTGGTCATCATTCCCTCCAAGGCTGAATATGGTGAGCTGCTCGACATCATCAACGCCCAGGGTGCCGCCACTACGCTCGAGCAGCGCCGCCACTTTGCCACCAAGGCTTTCGGCGTCAGCTCTCACTACGACACCGCCATCCACTCGTGGTTTGCCAAGTAATTTGTATCTGTTGGCATCATTGTAAAATAGTAAATTGTCAAATAGTAAATTAGAATGGGATTTTTTAGTTTAGTCCAGGAGATAGCCATGGACCTCGGCACGGCCAACACGATTATTATCAGTGATGACAAGATCGTGGTCGACGAACCGTCGGTGGTAGCCCTCGACCGCCGCACCGACAAGATGATTGCCGTGGGCGAGAAGGCTAAGATGATGTATGAAAAGACTCACGACAATATACGTACCATCCGTCCCTTGCGCGACGGCGTCATTGCCGACTTCTCGGCCTGCGAGCAGATGATGCGCGGCCTAATCAAGATGGTGCACTCGGGCTCACGGCTCTTCTCACCCTCCCTGCGCATGGTTATCGGCGTGCCCTCAGGCTCTACGGAGGTGGAACTGCGTGCCGTCCGCGACAGCGCCGAGCATGCCGACGGCCGCGACGTCTACCTCATCTTCGAGCCTATGGCTGCTGCCATCGGTATCGGTATTGATGTGGAAGCTCCCGAGGGCAACATGATTGTCGACATCGGCGGCGGCACTACCGAGATTGCCGTCATCTCGCTCGGCGGCATCGTGGCCAACACCAGCATCAAGGTAGCCGGCGACGACCTCAACTCCGACATCCAGGAGTATATGTCGCGCCAGCACAATGTGAAGGTCAGCGAGCGCATGGCCGAGCGCATCAAGATTGGCGTGGGCTCTGCACTGACAGACCTCGGCGACGAGGCACCCGAGGACTACATCGTCCACGGACCTAACCGCATTACGGCGTTGCCCATGGAGGTGCCCGTGTGCTATCAGGAGATTGCCCACTGCATCGACAAAACCGTGGCACGCATCGAGGCTGCCGTGCTGGCAGCACTGGAGAATACGCCCCCGGAGCTCTATGCCGACATCGTCAAGAACGGCATCTACCTTACCGGTGGCGGTGCGCTGCTGCGCGGACTCTCCAAGCGCCTGACAGACAAAATCAGTATTCCCTTCATCGTGGCCGAAGACCCGCTCCACTGTGTGGCACGCGGTGCCGGCATTGCCCTGAAGAATGTCAACCGCTTCACATTCCTGATGAGATAAGGCTGAGGCCATAGCTATTATTAACCACCTCCAAAAGAGAAGATTCGGCAGATGAACAACCTGCTGGCCTTTGTGGCACGCTTTTTCCACTGGTTGCTGCTCCTGGTGCTGGAGATTATCAGTGGGGTGTTGCTGTTCCAGTACAACAGCTATCAAGGCAGCGTGTGGTTTTCGTCGTCAAATGCCCTCGTGGGCAAGATTTACGAGTGGGACGCCGGCGTCCGCTCGTTTTTCTCGCTCAAGCGGGCTAACGAAGAGCTCTCGCTGCGCAACTTTTACTTAGAGAGGCAGGTAGCGCAGCTCCGCCGGCTCTATGGCGACCTGACGCAAGACACTACCAGCCTGATGCGACAGGAGTTGCAACTGCTCAACCGTTTCGAGCTGGTGCCAGCCAAGGTGGTGAGCAACTCTCTTGACAAGACAGACAACTTCATCACCATCGACAAGGGCCGCAACGACGGCGTCCAGAAGGATATGGGTGTGGCTTGCGGCAATGGTGTCGTGGGCGTGGTATATATGGCTTCGGCCCATTATGCCGTCGTCATTCCCGTGCTCAACGTCACCTCGTCGCGTATCAGCTGTGCCATCCGTGGTCGGGGCTATTTCGGCTATCTGCAGTGGTATGGCGGCGACCCCACGGTGGCCTATGTCGAGGACGTACCTCGGCATGCGCGCTTCAAGAAGGGCGACTGGGTAGAGACCAGCGGCTACTCGTCTATCTTCCCGCAGGGCGTGCTCGTGGGGAAGATTGAGAAAATCTTCAACTCCGCCGATGGACTGTCCTACCGTCTGAAGGTGCGCCTGTCTACGGACTTCGGCTGTCTGCGCGATGTCTACGTCATCAGCGACCATTCCGTCAGCGAGCAGCTACAGCTTCTTAATAACGTACAAGACTCCATCACCATGGCCCCCAAACAGTAGACCACCACCCATCACCCATCACCTACCACCCATCACCCATCACCTACCACCCATCACCCATCACCTACCACCCATCACCCAAGATGATAATAGATACATTTCGACGACTGTCCGTATTCATAGCGCTCCTGCTGGTTCAGGTACTCGTGCTCAATCATGTGTTCCTGTTCGGCTGGGCCACCATCCTGCTTTATGTCTACTTTGTCGTGATGTTTCCGCGCAACTATCCTCGGTGGGCCATCCTGCTGTGGAGCTTTGCCATGGGACTCTCCGTCGACATGTTTGCCAACACGCCGGGCATGGCTGCCGCCTCGCTGACTATCGTGGGCTTCATACAGCCTTACCTGCTTGAGCTCTTCATTCCGCGCGAAGCGCCCGAGAACCTGCGGACGGCAGCAGCTACGTTAGGGCTTTCTAAATTCACGGTCTTTGCCTCGATGCTGGTCTTCGTCCACTGTCTGCTGTTCTTCTCCATAGAGACCTTCACCTCGTTCCACTGGCAGCATTGGCTCCTTAGCATCGGCGGCAGCACCTTCCTCACCCTGGCACTCCTCATAGCCGTAGAATTGGTACGCAAATAACCACCACCCATCACCCACCACCCATGAAAGATTTCGAGCTTGAAAACCGGCGCTTTGTCATTGGCGGGGTGGCCACGCTGATAGTGGTCATCTACATCATACGCCTGTTCATGCTACAAATCTCGAGCGACGACTATAAGAAGAGTGCCGACTCCAACGCTTTTCTCAAGAAGATTGACTTTCCCTCGCGCGGCGTCATTACCGACCGCAACGGCAAGCTTCTGGTGTTCAACCAGCCGGCCTACGACATCATGGTGGTGATGAACGAGGCTCGCGGACGCCTCGACACACTGGAGTTCTGCCAGGCTCTGAACATCACCCGTGAGGAATTCGACCGCCGCATGGCCACCATGCAGGACCGCTCGCGCAACCCCGGCTACTCGAGGTTTACGCAGCAGATGTTCATGGGGCAGCTCTCCGATAAGGATTTCTCCGTGTTCCAGGAGAAGATGTATCGCTTCCCGGGCTTCTACGTCCAGCGGCGCAGCATCCGCCAATACCAGTACCCCTATGCCGCCCACGTCTTAGGCGACGTGGCCGAGGTGTCGCCTGCCGACATCGAGAACGACGACTACTACCAGCCCGGCGACTACATCGGCAAGTCGGGCGTGGAGCGCAGCTATGAGCGGCAGCTGCGCGGCGAGAAGGGCGTGAAAATCCTGCTCCGCGACGCCCACGGCCGTGTGCAGGGCAGCTACCGCAACGGCGCTCTCGACCGCCGCCCCAAGCCCGGCCGCAACCTCACACTGGCCATCGACTACAACCTGCAGGTGCTCGGCGAGCGGCTCATGCAGAATAAGATTGGCTCCATCGTGGCCATCGAGCCGAAGACGGGCGAGGTGCTCTGCATGGTGTCGTCGCCCACTTACGACCCGCGACTGATGACCGGCCGCCAGCGCGCCAAGAAGCATATCGAACTGAGCCGCAACGTGTGGAAACCGCTCTACAACCGCTCAATCATGGGACTCTATCCCCCGGGCTCCACGTTTAAGACGTCGCAGGGACTGACTTTCCTCAGCGAGGGCATCATCACCCCCCAGACGGCCTACAGCTGCTACCACGGCTTCGTGTTCAAGGGCCTACGCGTGGGCTGCCACGGCCACGGCTCGCCGCTACCACTGGTGCCGGCACTGAGCACGTCGTGCAACGGATTCTTCTGCTGGGGACTCTACCACATGATCGGTGCCAAGCAGAAGTACGGCTCCGTACAGAACGCTATGAACACCTGGCGCGACTACATGGTATCGATGGGCTTCGGCTATAAGCTGGGCATCGACCTGCCCGGCGAGAAGCGCGGACTGATACCCAACGCGCAGTTCTACGATAAAGCTTACAAGGGGTCGTGGAACGGACTCACCATCATCTCTATTTCCATCGGCCAGGGTGAGGTGCTGCTCACCCCCCTCCAGATAGCCAACCTCGGCGCCACCATTGCCAACCGCGGCTACTACTACACGCCCCACGTGGTGCGCAAGGTGCAGGGCGAGCCGCTCGACACGGCTTTCACCCGCAAACACTATTCCAAGGCCACCCGCGAGAGCTACGACTACGTGGTGCAGGGCATGCGCGCCTCGGCTCTCGGCGGCACCTGCCATGAGCTCTCGCGCTACGACTTCCAGGCCTGCGGCAAGACGGGAACGGCACAGAACAAAGGTCACGACCACTCGGTGTTCATGGGCTTTGCGCCTATGGACAATCCTAAGATTGCCGTCGCCGTCTATGTGGAGAACGGCGGATGGGGCGCCACCTACGGCGTGCCCATCGGCGGCCTGATTATGGAGCAATATATCCACGGCCATCTCTCGGAGGCGTCAGAGAAGAAAGCCGAGACTATTCAGAACAAAGTCATCAATTATGGCAGTACGGAACGATAAGCATCCGGGCGTGTTACGCTCGATAGACTACTGGACGATACTCATCTACCTGGCCCTGCTGGCCTTCGGGTGGATCAGCGTCTGCGGCGCCAGCTATAGCTATGGCGATACCGACATCTTTGCACTCTCCACGCGCTCAGGCATGCAGATTGTGTGGATAGGCACGTCGCTCGTGCTGGGCTTTATACTCGTCATGCTCGACGACCGCTACTACGACATGTTTGCCTACATCGTATATATTCTGCTGCTCATACTGCTCTTCGCCACCATCTTCAATCCGCACAGCATCAAGGGCTCGCGATCATGGCTCGTACTCGGACCCCTGCGCCTGCAGCCGGCGGAGTTCGCCAAGTTTGCAACGGCGCTGGCTCTGGCCAAGTTTATGAGCATCTACGACTACAACATACATAACTACAAGCACTTCGCCGCCACGCTGGCCATCATCTTCGTGCCTATGCTGTTTATCGTGCTGCAGCGCGAAACGGGCTCGGCGCTGGTCTATCTGTCGTTCTTCCTCATGTTCTATCGCGAGGGTATGCCGGGCAGTATCCTCTTTACCGCCGTGGCCATGGTCATTTATTTCGTCGTAGGCATACGCTATGCCGACGTCATGCTCGCCGATACGCCCACGTCTGTCGGTAAGTTCACCGTGCTGCTGCTGATACAGCTGTTTTCGGCGGGACTGGTGTGGGTATACTGCAACGACCGGCGCGACGCCCTGCGGCTCTTAGCCCTCATCGTCGGCACTACGCTGCTGGCTCTCGGCTTATCGTTCTTCGTCGTTCCCTTCGACATGGTGTGGGTGCAGCTCGTCACCTGTGCCCTGCTCATAGGCTACCTCGTATGGCAGGGACTGGGCACCCGCCTGCGCAACTATTTCTGGATAGCGCTCTTCGCCCTGGGCTCTGTCATATTCTTCAACCTGGCCGACTACGGCCTCAACCACGTGCTGCAGCCTCACCAGCGCACGCGTATCAACGTGCTCCTCGGACTGGAGGAAGACCTCAAGGGCGCGGGCTACAACGTACACCAGAGTGAGATTGCCATAGGCTCCGGCGGACTGGAGGGCAAGGGATTCCTCAACGGCACGCAGACGAAACTGAAATACGTGCCCGAGCAGGACACCGACTTCATCTTCTGCACCGTGGGCGAGGAAGAGGGCTTCGTAGGCTCCGCCGGCGTGCTGCTGCTGTTCCTGGCGCTCATCCTCAGGCTCATCCACCTGGCAGAGCGACAACCTTACCGCTTCGGGCGGGTCTACGGCTACTGTGTGCTCTCCATCTTCCTCTTCCATGTCTTTATCAACGTGGGCATGGTCCTGGGACTGACGCCCGTCATCGGCATCCCGCTGCCGTTTTTCAGCTATGGCGGATCCTCGCTCTGGGGATTCACCTTCCTGCTGTTCATCTTCCTGCGCATCGACGCCAGCCGCAACCTCGTGCGTCAGTAATCTTTTTGTGCTGCGTTTAATATCAACCGCACCTACGAATCTTTTTATTGTCCGTCAACTGCGTGCATTAACCCAAGGAACGTTGGAACGTTTCGATGCGCCTACCGAGCGCATCGTCCAAGTGAAGTAAACGCCAAGATGACAGTTTCCAAAAGTCAATGCAACAAGGCTGTACCACCATGTGTCGATGAGCATATTTTCCTTTCCCTTCCATTGGCTCCAGAGCATCACCGCAAGCACCAGAGCAAGGCAGGCTCCCATCAGATGTTTGAACTCTGAGGCTGGTATCATGTTGTCCACCCAAAGGGCGAGGAAAAATCCTGCTATAGCCATCGGCAGCAGTCGGATGATATACTTCCATTCGGCCTGGCGGCGATAGTAACTTACTCCGATGATATCGGCAAAGCATAGTACCGGCAGCATCAGCCCCGTAGACGGCTTGGCTTCGAAGGTCATTGCAAGCATGGGAACGGTGAGGATGGCCAGTCCTTGTATGCCAGTCTTTGACATGCCCACAAAGATGGCCATCACGAAAAGGACTATCCAAGACCATTCGCTGTGTATGTATGCTGAGAAATCTATCATAAGCTGTTCATCACCCAGGCAAAGCCTTTCGCCATTCTCTTTTCCGAATCAACGAAATGATTGCCAGGATTCCATTCAAGTATCGTATTGTCAACCTGCCCTTTCAATAGTCAACATTATAATTCTGTGTCATGGCTTCACGGCTTTGGGAGTCCAGTTCTTGAAGAAACGCAATACTTTCTCCTGATTGTAGCCCTGTCCCTCCTCCAGAAAGCTCGAATCCTGAATATGGATGACCTTTCCATTCTCATCAAGCACTACGAACACGGGGAAACCGAAACGGCCACAGTTGTCCAGACGCTTCATCAATGCTGCTGCCTGCTGCTGTTGTGTCTCACCGCCAGACCGCCGTGGGTTGTAGTTCACATGGATATACTCGAAGTTCTCATTGATGACCTTGCTGATGGTGGTGTCATTCGTGATGAAGTCGGCAAAGCGCAAGCACCAGGGACACCAGTTGCCGCCCACCTGACAGATGACGAATTTGCCTTCAGACTTGGCTTTCGCTACTGCCTGGTCTATCTGCTCAATGGGGTTAATAGTCTCGTCATATACCTTTTTCCGCTCGACCTCCGGTCGCTTGCTACCATCGGGTCGCAAGAATCCCTGTGCATCTGCTGGCATACTCAGCAGCATGGCTGCCATCATTGCAATAAAATACTTCTTCATCGTTTAGTCTTATGGATTATTTCAATCGTTTATGTAGTTCTTTGTGCTCATGTCGTAATATAGAGCCTCCAATTCTTGGAGTGTCAGGTTCTCCACGGAATGCTCTATGATGCGTATCAGCTCCTCACGCCGATAGTCATCCGATTGTCCGAATCGTCCAGTGTATGCCATACTATCTTACGATTTCTTCTATAGCCTTCCGATTCTTCTCCTTTGGCTCGTCGTCAGCATAGCCTAAAGGAATCACCACGGCAGGCTCTTCGTTGGCAGGGAGTCCGAAGAGTTGCTTACACAGCGCGGCATCGAAGTTGCACACCCAGCAGGTGGCTAGTCCTTGCTCGGTGGCTGCCAGACAAAGGTGCTCGACGGTAATGGCAATATCGATGTCGCCATGATGCTTGCCGTCAGCACGCACCCATTCCTCGTCGTGCAGAATGGAGGCAATGACGTACATCGGTGCCGTCTTGAACCAGTCGCGGTTGTAACACTGCTGCAGCCGAGCTTTGTCCGCTTCCTCGCTGACGATGTGGAAACGCCAAGGCTGTTTGTTCACTGCCGAAGGGGCAAAGCGTACACACTCCAGGATATAGTCCACTTTCTCTTTCTCCACGCTGAGGGACTTGTATGCCCTGCAGCTGTATCTGCTTTTTACGAGTTCCAAGAAGTTCATATCATTCTATTTTGATAAACATTACTCAATAATGAGGGCAAAATTACAAATAATCGGGCAGAAACGAATACCTTTGCGCAATCATTTAAGAGAAATTGTGACTTGACGGGATGTCGCCATCCGTAGGAAATCTGAGGAAATCGAAGCGTATTGTCACAAATTATGCGAAGAAAGCAATAACTTTGCAGATTTTTGCTTATCTTTTCACCTGAAATTTCACATAAATACATATCTGTTATGGTGTCAGTAGCATTCAAGAACCGCACGCGCGACGAGATTATCGCCGCCTTCCGCGAGTCCATCCGCAAGAAGCAAGAGTGGATAAAGCAGTCGGACGAGGAGTTTAGGAGAATCCGTGAAGAACGCAGACAACTGGCTCAATGAATCCGCTCGACCTTGCATACGTCAACCGTCTTGCCCCTTATAAGGTTTGGACGGAAAATGGACGCGACTACTTCGTTGAAACTGGAACGGTCTAAAGTCTATTATCAACTTTTCGCCCAAATTATTTGGAAGTTAGAGATTTTTTGAGCATTCATGCTCTATCCCTGTAGGTCGCCTGTTTGGTGGATTTGAGACACGATGGCATCATAACCCGGCAAGTTTGGAACTTTTCTCGGAGAACTCAGGAAAAACCCGTTATCGCGGATTTTGGTCAAAACCTATAATGGGCTGGAGTTCTCGGACAGCCCCCCCCATTTCTTAGACTTCATAGTAAAACCAAACTGCAGCGATGCTGACGTAAGGCTGCGTTGGGTGTATTTGTTGCTGCGGAGAACCATGCTCCTGCAGTGGCTTACTGCGTGTGTATACAAACATAATTCACAATAAGTTTAATCTTTTAAAAACAAAACGCTTATGAAACAAAAAGTGTTATCAATCCTCGCCCTGCAGAAGGCCCGCTGGACCGACGAGACTCGCGCCACGAAAGTGTTCCCCGCCGCCGTCGACGCGCTGATGGGCGCCTTCGTGCAGTCCCAGACCGTCTAAGACAACGCCTACGAGCTCATCGCCCTCGGGTGAAAATGTCGATTCCGTAATTATGGTAAGAGAATCCGTAAATCGTGTAATGGCGGTTTACGGATTTCTTCGTACTTTTGCCGTCGGAAATCAAACGAAGTCATGGATATGAACGACAAAAAACTATCCTTGTAAGACAGATATAATGGCAATGAAACAGAAATTTTTCCTTATGCTTTTCGCCCTTATGCTCTCCATCACGGCTGTGGCACAAGAGACGATTTTTCCAACGAAGTTCACGGCTCCCACCGAGTTTAATACGGGCAAGGTGCATTTCTCGGTGCTGAGTCGTAGCGAGCATCAGATGACCACCAACTTCCTCTTCGAGCGGGGCAGCCGCAATTCGTGGCACTATCACCCGAATGCCACTCAGGTGCTAATGGTTCTGAGCGGCGAGGCTTACTATCAGGAGGAGGGCAAGCCCAAGCAACTGCTCCGCAAGGGCGACGTGGTGACAACGGCTCCCAACGTGCGCCACTGGAATGGTGCCACGCCGTGGAGCGACTGCGAGTGTATGACGGTCAGCGACATCGTCCCAGGTGAGGAGCATGCCGTACAGCTGAAGAAAGTGACCGACGAGGAATTTACATCCCCCATCAAACACGAGACTATGATCGTGCGACTGGCAGAAATTGAAGTCTATCCTGAGCATCTGCAGGAATACCTGAAGTTTGCCAACGAGGTGGACCGACTGAGTGTAGAGCGCGAGCCGGGCGTTGTCTGCCTCTTCCCGATGCAGAGTGCTGAGGATTCCACGCAGATTCGCATCCTCGAAATCTATGCCTCCGAGGAAGCCTATCAAAGCCACATCAAGACGGAGCACTTCCTAAAGTACAAGCAGGGCACGATGCACATGGTGAAGAGCCTGAAGCTGCCCACCATGAAGCCGCTCGACCCCGAGACCATGAAACTGATATTCAACAAACAAAGATAAGAAACAAATATGAAACAGAACATCGACGCTGGCCGTCTCTGTGGGAGCCCTGGTGAATGTCGTTGTCGATGTTCTCGCCGTAGCCGTCTTCGGATGGGACATCCAGGGCATCGCTGCCGGCACGCTTGCCCAGTATGCCGTCAATGCGTTGATACTCAGCCGCTATTTCCGACGGCCCGCTTGCTCTTATCGCCTGATATGGCCGCGCGAACGCTGGCGTCAGCTTTGGCCGAATGTGAAGGATGGCGCTCCCGTCACCATCAGCAATATCCTGATGTCGGTATCCATACTTCTCATCGGCAACATCTGTTACGATGCGCTGGGTGAGCGGGGCTTTTTCTTCTGGTCGGTCTGCCTGCAGATGCTCCTCATATCGGCAGTGTTTATCAACGGTGTGATGGAGGCACTGTTTGCCATCGGTGGCATCATGCTGGGCGAGCACGATCTGAAGGGGCTCAACATGTTGGCGCGTCGCTGTCTGACAGGTATCTGTCTGCCGGTAGCGCTATTGATTGCCGTGATGTGGATACCCGACGTCGTAGGCATAATGTTTGGTGTGGAGAATCCTGAAGAGATGGCCCGTCTTAATCATGCCTTGCGCGTTTACTCGCCTTATCTGCTCTGCTTTGCGCTGACGCTTATCCTCGTGGCCGTATATCAGGTGCTCGAGCGCGAAGTGCTGAGTATCGTCACCGTTGTGAGCCAGCTGGCTCTGGTGGTGGCTGCCGTCAGGATCTTTGCCTGTCATGCGCCAGACCATGTGTGGTATGCATTTCCGCTGACGGGGGGCTTTTTCCTGGGATGTCAACTCCTATATACCTTTATATATAGCCGCAAGCATGGCTGCCGTGTCTCCGGGCTAACATTGATACCCTATAGCGAGGGAGGACATACGCTCGACAGCTCTGTCCGCTACAGCACAGAGGATGTCACAGTAGCCCTCAGAAGGATAGAGCGTTTCCTCCTCGACCAGGGCCATTGACAAGAGCGTTGTCGTCAGCGTGATGCTCTGCTGTGAAGAGCTAATGATGAACATCGTACAACATTCCACAGGCCATATCGTTAGCCACACCTTCGACGTGCATGTCTTCGTAAAAGACGGCATGGTGCGGATTGCCGTCAAAGACGGTGGCCGCCCCTTCGGCCCGATAGCAAGGGGAAAGGCTGCTAAGCTAAAGCTGGTAGACAACGATATCCCCGACCTGGGAGTGAGCATCGCAGCCAACATCGTTCCCGATATCTACTATAAATACATGTATGGTCAGAATATGGTTCTGATCAAGGTATAGATTTCGCCTGAATTGCTTGTACCAAAAGGCTCTGCATAAAGTTTTTCGCAAAAAATCGGCGAAATATTTGGCAGTTCGGAAGAAAATGACTACCTTTGCACCTGCAATTCAGATGGTGCCCGTAGTTCAGTTGGTTAGAGCGTCAGATTGTGGTTCTGAATGTCGACGGTTCGAGTCCGTCCGGGCACCCAAGCAAGAAAACAAAGGAAATTTCCGAGAATCCCAGTAAATAAAGGGGTTCTCGGAATTTCAATTTAAAGAGGACGAGTTCCAACTTTTTGGTCTGAGACCAACTTTTAGGGTCGAAAATCGACGCAAAATCGACGCAAAAATCGAAAATCGACGCAAAATCGACGCAAAATCGACGCAAAAATCGACGCAAAAAATTGCAAGATTCGATACCAGATGGAAGCACCCATAATGTATAATTTAAAATTTGACATTATGGCAACAATTACGACTGAGTTTGGAAAGGTAAGTTCCAAAAAACAGAGAGCAGTTTATCTGCTGGTGAGAGACAAAAAGACGGTAAAGCGCATTGCTACTGGAGTTAAGGTTGACGAGAACGAGATTTCTCCCAAAACCAAGAAGATTAAAAACTTCGAGAAGGCGCAGATTGTAGAGAAATTGAAGATGGAACTGGTGGCCAAGATGACCTCTCTCGGCCCAGAGTACCACTACAATGACAGCGTGGATGCATCGAAGATTGCGTCCAA
Source organism: uncultured Prevotellaceae bacterium (assembly GCA_946185805.1). Taxonomy (GTDB): domain Bacteria; phylum Bacteroidota; class Bacteroidia; order Bacteroidales; family Bacteroidaceae; genus Prevotella. The sequence goes on from CAMHKU010000043.1 coordinate 22,181, forward strand.
GATAGTATCTAAGCAGCAGGCTCATACTATTGACTTCTTCAGTTTCGCCGAGTTGTGGATATCCAGGCGTGAGTCTAAAAGCATGAGAAATTATGTCTGCATGCTGCACAAGTTCCAAGAGTTTCTGAAGCGTGATACCTTGGACTTCTCAGAGATTACCTACACCCTACTGATGGATTTTGAGAATTATCTGAGTGACTTCACACGTGCCAAGTCTATGTATCTTGGTGAGATTCGTCATTTGTATCGAGAAGTTATGCTGGAGTACAACACCGATGAAGAGACTGTCATCAAAAACGACCCATTTTTGA
>CAMHKU010000044.1 GCA_946185805.1 uncultured Prevotellaceae bacterium
GGTTGTCACAGGTTGTCCAAGTTGTCTTAAAATGGATGAAGGCTTTTTAAGCGAATCATTAGAAAAAGGAGAGATGAAAGGAAGATGGTGTATGGGAAAACAATTAGAAAGAATTAGAAAGAATAATATGATTACTTAAAAGACAACTTTGACAACTTAGGACAACATAGGACAACTTGGCGGTACACAATAACAATTGACAACCAAGACTACATTTCGGTCTGTTGACTGAATTGTTGTCACAGGTTGTCACAGGTTGTCACAGGTTGTCCAAGTTGTCTTAAAATGGATGAAGGCTTTTTAAGCGAACCGCATGCAAGTTTTACTGCTTCGCGGCGCCTTAAGGCTTGACCTACGGCAGTTCCGCCAGCAACAGTTTTACGTAGGACCGCTCCCAATCGGCGAGGTGCTGCCGGTGGCCGTCGAAGCTGAGGATGTCGAGGTCGATGGGTACGATGCCCATCTGCCGCTTCTGCGGTGTGCGCCCGAAACTTTGCTCTATGGCTTTCAGCCGCTCGTTAAGCGCCGTAGCATCCAGACTGGTAGCAGCCCGTACCAGCTGGTTGAGATAAGCATCGCTACGCGAAGCGCCACCAACGGGTGTGGTCCACCGCTCAGCGGTATATGTAGCATCAGAAAGAATCTCTTCAAGGCAGCGACGCGCCTTGGAGAGATTCTTTTTCTGATAGCGGTTGGAGGCTATCGAAAGCAGCACATGGTGGACCATCAGTGGAAGAGGGATATAGGTGATGGGTGATGGATGATGGGTGATAGGTGACGGGTGATGGTGATTACCTGGCAGCCGTGATACGTTTCTTCACTTTGTCGACGTAGGCGTCGATGGTAGCCACGGCCACGATATTCACCACGTCGCGCACAGAGGCACCGAAGTCGATGAAGTGGATAGGCTTGTTAAGACCCATCTGGATGGGGCCGATAATTTCGACGTCGGCGTCGAGCATCTGCAGCATCTTATAGCTGGAGCGTGCCGACGTAAGGTTGGGGAACACCAGCGTGTTCACCTTCTTACCCTTCAGGCGGGTGAAGGGATACTGCTCGTCGCGCAGCTCGTCGTCAAGGGCAAAACCCAGCTGCATCTCGCCGTCGATGGGCAGGTCTGGATACATCTGCTGCATCTGCTCTACGGCCGTCTTCACCTTGCGGGCACCGTCGCTCTGTGATGAGCCGAAGTTGCTATGCGAGATCATCGAGATGACGGGCTTCTCGTTGAAGAATCTGACGGCCGTCGACGCCAGTTTGGCAATATCGACGAGAGTGTCGGTGTCGGGGTTCTCGTTCACCATCGTGTCGGCCACGTAGATAGTGCCCTTCGGCGAGTTGATAATGTGCATGGCGCCGAAGTGCTGATATTCGGGACGTATGCCGATGACCTCCTTGACGACCTTCACCGTGTTAGAATATTTGGTGTAGAGACCGGTGATAAAGGCGTCGGCCTCGCCCGTCTCTACCATCATCATGCCGAAGTAGTTGCGCTCAAACATCTTGTCGTTGGCCTCCTGGAAGGTGTAGCCCTCGCGCTGGCGCTTCTCGGTGAGTATGCGTGCGTAGCGCTCGCGGCGCTCCTGCTCCGAGGGGTGGCGCAGGTTGACAATCTCCAGCCCCTCAAGGCTCAGGTCGAGACTCTTGGCCAACTTGGTAATCACCTCGTCGTTGCCTAAGAGCACGGGCTGGCAGATACCTTCGGCCTTGGCCTGCACGGCGGCCTTGAGCATCGTGGGGTGGATAGCCTCGGCAAAGACCACACGCTGCGGATGGGCGGCGGCGGTGGCGTAGAGTTTCTGCGTGAGCTTCGTCTCCTGGCCTAAAAGCACCGAGAGCGAGTCTTTATACGCCTCCCAGTTGGTGATAGTCTTGCGGGCCACGCCGCTGTCGATGGCGGCCTTGGCCACGGCGGCGCTCACCTCGCTGATGAGTCGCGGGTCTACGGGCTTGGGGATGAAGTAGTCACGACCGAAGCGCAGATTGTTAACCTTGTAGACGTCGTTCACCACGTCGGGCACGGGCTGCTTGGCCAGGTCGGCAATGGCGTGGACGGCGGCCAGCTTCATCTCTTCGTTGATGGCCTTGGCCTGCACGTCGAGGGCACCGCGGAAGATGTAGGGGAAGCCGATGACGTTGTTAATCTGATTAGGATAGTCGGTGCGGCCGGTAGACATCAGCGTGTCGGGGCGCGCCTCCATGGCATCCTCGTAGCTGATTTCGGGCACGGGGTTGGCCAGTGCAAAGATGACGGGGTCCTTGGCCATGGTCTTCACCATGTCCTTCGACAGCACGTTGCCCTTCGACAAGCCCACGAAGACGTCGGCGCCGTTGACGGCCTCAGCCAGCGTACGGATGTCGGTGCGCGTGGTGGCAAAGAAACGTTTCTGCTCGTTCAGGTCCTCACGGTCGGCACGAATGACGCCCTTGGAATCGAGCATCACGATGTTCTCCTTGCGGGCGCCGATGGCCATATAGAGCTTGGTACACGAGATGGCGGCAGCGCCGGCACCGTTGACCACAATCTTCACCTTGGCAATGTCCTTGCCTATTACCTCCATGGCATTCTTCAGGCCGGCGGCCGAGATGATGGCCGTGCCATGCTGGTCGTCGTGCATCACGGGAATGTCGAGCGACTTCTTCAGGCGCTCTTCTATGTAGAAGCACTCCGGCGCCTTGATGTCCTCCAGGTTGATGCCGCCGAAGGTGGGGGCGATGCGCTCCACGGCCTCGCAGAACTTCTCGGGGTCTTTCTCGGCCACCTCGATGTCGAACACGTCGATGCCGCCGTAGATCTTAAACAGCAAACCCTTGCCCTCCATCACGGGTTTGCCGCTCATGGCGCCGATGTCGCCAAGGCCCAGCACGGCCGTACCGTTGCTGATGACGGCCACGAGGTTGCCCTTGTCGGTATATTTATAAGCGTTGTCTGGGTTCTCCTGAATTTCCAGACAGGGGTAGGCCACGCCGGGCGAATAAGCCAACGACAGGTCGGTCTGTGTGCGATAAGCTTTGGTGGGCTTTACTTCAATCTTGCCGGGGCGGCCGTTCTCGTGATAAGCGAGAGCTGCTTCTTTGGTAATCTTTGCCATGTTGTTTGTGTGATATATTATAAAGTTGTTGTTTCGGCGGGCAAAATTACTAAAAAACAGTGAGAAAACGGCGTGATTTACTGTTTTTTTAATAACTTTGCACCCAAAAGTAAACAGAACGATGAAGAAATCTTTATTTTTAGCCGTTATGGCGCTGCCCTTGGCGGCATGCCAGCAGTCATTAGAAGAGAAGGCTGCCGAAGAGGCACGCATGTATACAGAAAAGAATTGCCCGGCGCGACTTGCCGAGAATCTTATTTCTGACAGCCTGACATTTGAGGCCGACACGCACACACTACATTACTATTATACCCTTACCGGCGAGGGCGACACTGCCGCACTGTCAAACCAGGAGGAAGCGCGTCAGCAACTGCTCAACGCGCTAAAGAACACCACCTCTATGATGGCATACAAGGAAGAGGGCTACCGGTTTGCGTATACCTATCACTCACAAAAAAAGCCAAACACCATTATCTTTGAAACCGTGTTTGGCAAAAAGGACTACGCTGGGGAGGAAGACTGATAAAATTAAAAAATTCAAGTTTCTCATTCGCTCAACTTTCTGAGTTAGAAGGAGTTATCGGCCTTTGGCCTCATGTAGTCAGAAGTCATTAGTCTGCTCTCTACAAGCTTCAGAGGTTATTGTCGTTGATAGTCATTTGACTTCTAACTCCTTCTAACTCCCTACAACTCCTTCTAACTCCTTCAACTTGAGAAAGTTGAATTAAAAAATTAAAAGATTAATAATTACGCCTACAAATCGATGCTGAACGCCTCGGCACTGACGCACTTGAGGTTTTTCTGAAGCTGCAGAGTAGAGCTGGCTCCCACAAGCACGGAGGTCACGCCCTGCTGATGCAGAATCCAGGCAAGGGCCATCTCTGCCAGCGTCTCTCCTCGTTCCTGAGCAACAGTGTTCCATCGGCGTATCTTCTCAAGCACCTCATCGGTGAGCATGTCGGGACGCAGGAACTTGCCCTTCGACATACGCGAATCTTCTGGGATGCCGTTGAGGTAACGGTCGGTAAGCAGTCCCTGAGCCAAGGGCGAGAAGGAGATAAAGCCTACGCCGGACTCTCGGCAGAGGTCAAGGATGCCGCTCTCCTGCGGCTCGCGGTCGAGCATGTTGAGACGTCCCTGATAGATGAGGCACGGCACGTCATGCGCCTTCAGATAATTAAAAGCAAACCGAGTAGCCTCTAACGGCCAGCGTGAGATACCGACATAGAGAGCTTTGCCCGCCCTCACTACATCGACCAGTGCCTGCAGCGTCTCTTCCAACGGCGTTTCCGGGTCGTAGCGGTGGCTGTAGAACAGGTCTACATAGTCCAGATGCATGCGGCGCAACGACTGGTCGAGACTGGCCATGAGATATTTTCGCGACCCCCAGTTGCCGTAAGGTCCAGGCCACATGTCATAGCCCGCTTTGGTGGATATAAACAACTCGTCACGGTAGGGCTTGAAATCGTCGTCCATCAGACGGCCCATCGTTTCCTCGGCAGAGCCGTAGGGAGGACCGTAGTTGTTAGCCAGGTCAAAGTGGGTAATACCGTGGTCAAAAGCGTAGTGCGTAATCTCACGGCTGCGCTCATAAGGGTCAACACCGCCGAAATTGTGCCAGAAGCCCAGTGAGACTTTTGGCAGCAGAACGCCCGAGCGGCCACAGCGCTCATACTGCATACCGCCATCGTAGCGGAGGGAGTCAGCAAAATAGTCCATGCTTTAAAAAATGATAAAATTAAAAAATTAAAAGTGTAAGAGGTGAGGGGTGAGAGGTGAGAGGTGAGAGGTGAGAGGTGAGGGGTGAGAGGTGAGAGGTGAGAGGTGAGAGGTGAAAGAAATGCTGGCAACTCCGGGATAAAGACATAAATTAGTTCCATACTCGAAGTATTGCACCGTCGAAAGCGATGTTGTAAAGGTAGAGATCTCGCCCGCCCACGCCGCTGGCCACCACGCCGTTATTAACATCGTAGGAGCGCTGGCAACGGGCACAATATAGCTGCTGGCCGTTCTTTGTCCATGTCAGGGGATAACTGATGCCACCGAAGTCACGTAGACAGTTAGCACACTGTCCTTCATAGGCCACGAAGGCTCCTGTATAGTTACTGCGACCTATGATGATGGCGTTATTAGCTCCTAACAGACAGGCGGTATTAGCCTCGGGCTGAGTCGTGAGGGGTATATCTTCTGTAGCTTGATCGTAATTACGCGTAGTCTTAATATGCCGTAATCCCCCCTCCATAGTACTGCTCACGGTGAGAAACTGACCGGTATTGCCCAAAGCTATTGTCAGCTGGCAGGGAGCCGGGTGCAAGGCGGTGTCGAAGACGAAGAAGCACTTATGTACCTGATAGACACGGTTCTCTATGTTTGTGCAACCCACCGTCAATACGCATAACAGCGCCAGCCAGTAATGCCTCATTTGCTCAGAAGATTATTTTCAGCCTCAATGACGCGCTGGAAGTTGAAGCCACTGATTACCTGCTGCATAAGTTCTGTAATGCGGTCGTTGCAGAGGTTACCAATGCTGCCCTCATGGGTATGATGAATGGCCTTATTGGGCACAAACTTGCCGGCCTCAATGTCAAGACCCACTTTCTTGTAGGCATCGCGGAATGGCATGCCCTCTGCAGCCAGCCGGTTGACCTCTTCCACCGAGAACATAGGGTCGTAGCGCGGATCATCGAGGATATGGTCGTTCACCTGTATCTTATTAATAATGTAAGCCGTCATCTGCAGACAGTCCATCAACTCGTCGAAGGCGGGCAGGAATACCTCCTTGATAATCTGCAGGTCGCGGAAGTAGCCCACGGGCAGGTTGTTCATGATGAGCGTCACCTGTTGGGGCAGCGCCTGGAGCTTGTTGCTCTTGGCGCGGATGAGTTCGAAGACGTCGGGGTTCTTCTTATGGGGCATGATGCTGCTACCGGTGGTACACTCCTTCGGCAGCTTCACAAAACCGAAGTTCTGCGAGTTGAACAGGCAGGCATCGAAGGCCAGTTTAGCCAGTGTGCCAGCAATGGTGGCCATGGCGAAGGCCACGTTGCGCTCGGTTTTGCCACGTCCCATCTGGGCATAGACCACGTTGTAGTCCATTGAGTCAAACCCCAGCAGGTCGGTGGTCATCTGGCGCTTAAGTGGGAAACTGCTGCCATAGCCCGCTGCACTACCGAGGGGGTTACGGTTAGTCATCTTGTAGGCAGCCTGCAGGAAGAGCATGTCGTCGCAGAGGCTCTCGGCATAGGCGCCGAACCACAGGCCGAAACTGCTGGGCATAGCCACCTGCAGATGAGTGTAGCCAGGCATGAGCACGTCCTGATACTGGTTGCTCTTCTGTACCAGTTCGTCAAAGAGGTCTTTAACAGCTTCGGCCACACGCTGCAGTTGGTGGCGGGTAAAGAGTTTCAGGTCTACCAGCACCTGATCGTTACGCGAGCGTCCTGAGTGGATTTTCTTGCCCATATCGCCCAGTTTTCTTGTGAGCATCAGTTCCACCTGCGAATGTACATCCTCTATACCCTCTTCTATCTCAAACTCGCCACTGACGGCCTGCTCATAGATGGCCTTCAGTTCTTTCAAAAGCAGAGGCAGTTCGTCCTTGCCTATCAGCCCGATACTCTCAAGCATGGTAATGTGAGCCATTGACCCCAACACGTCGTAGGGGGCCAGATAGAGATCCATCTCGCGGTCGCGGCCTACGGTGAACCGCTCTATTTCCTTGTTAATCTCGTAGTTTTTCTCCCAGAGCTTCATATCATTGACTTCAGACTTTTGTTTTTGACTTCACGCTTCAGATTTTAGACTTTACTCATAAGGAATCATTGCCAGCGCATCGGCTATCTTCTCCACGCCGTCCTGTAACGGGCCGCTGACCATGCCCTTGATAAAGGGGTTAAGCTCGGCCTTGACGGTAACCTTCATCTTGCTCGTCGTCTCGGTAACTGGCAGCACCTGTATCCACACGTTGAAGGGTACCGGCGACTGCGCCGTCTCAAACTTTACACATTTGGGTTCGTCGCGCTCAATGATACGCAGTTTCAACTCGCCCACCGGCGGCACGTTCAGGCTGACGGTATCTTCTGTGAACGAAAAATCCTGCACCTTGTCTTCGGGCACACGGTCGCGCACCTTCTCTAGATTGTTTAGGTCACTGATGTTACGATAAACAGCTTCCTGAGAATAGGGTATCTGCTTGATACTACTCTCAAACTTTGTTGTATTGTCAAATAGTCCCATATCTTATTCCTGCATCCATGTTGAGGGCGACTGTCGCCACTCGGCCAGCACGGCCTTCTCTTCGTCCTTGATATATCCCGTCTTGGCGGCCTCCTCAATGACGGCCTCGTAGTTGCTCAGCGTCAAGAGTTTCACGCCGGCGGCCTTGAAAGCCTCCTCGGCCACGGGGAAGCCGTAGGTAAACGATGCCACCATGCCAATAACCTCAACGCCATACTGACGCAGAGCGTCTACAGCCTTCAGACTGGAGCCACCGGTAGAAATCAGGTCTTCAACGACCACCACCTTGGCTCCTTTGGTAATCTCACCCTCTATCTGGTTGCCCATGCCGTGGTCTTTAGGCTTCGGACGTACATAGCAGTAAGGCAGCCCCAGTTCGTCGGCCACCAACGCTCCTTGGGCAATGGCACCCGTGGCCACGCCGGCAATGGCTTCGGCCTCGGGGAACTGCTCCTGGATCAAGTGACACAGAGCCAGTTTCACAAATGAGCGCAGGCGCGGAAAAGCCAACGTCTTACGGTTGTCGGTATAGATGGGTGATTTCCAGCCGCTGGCCCATGTGAACGGCTGCTGAGGCTGCAGCTTGATGGCCTGAATATCCATCAGCTGGCGGGCAAATTGATTCTTAATAGGTTCCATATTTTCCTTATATGTCTTTGTTGCGTCTGCAAAGTTAATGTAAATGTATTGAAAAACCAAATAAAATCAAAATTATTTGCTTAGCACATTTCTTTTGCTTTCATTTGGCAGTTAGACGAAAAAAGCGTAACTTTGCCGAAAATTTTGGAAAAGTACACAATAAAGACAGAAAACGATGGTAAAGCACATTATTCTTTGGACTCTGAATCCCGAACTGACGGATGCAGAGAAGGAAACGGTGAAAGCCGGCATCAAGGCCGGCCTCGAGGGGTTGGTGGGCAAGGTTCCAGGCCTGCTTGATGTCAAGGTAAATATCAGCGGGCGTCTCAGTTCGTCGAATGCAGACGTGATGCTCGACTCCACGCTGGAGTCGGAAGAAGCGCTGAAGGGCTATGCCAAGCACCCCGATCACGTAGCCGTTGCCAACAGCAAAGTGCGTCCTTACACCGTTCAGCGGTCATGTCTGGACTTTGAGGTTGAAGGTTAAAGGTTGAAGGTTAAAGGTTGAAAGAAAGTTGAAGGTTAATGGCGAGAAATAAGAAAGCCCTGCCGCTGTTAGAGGGCATAACGATAGAGGCTGTTGCTGCTGAAGGAAAATGCCTGTTCCACTGGAACGACTTGGTAGTGTTTGTCCCCTGGTGTGTGCCGGGCGATGTGTGCGACGTGCAGATTCGTCGCAAGAAGCACTCCTTTGCCGAAGGCGAGGTTGTGAGATTCATAGAACGGAGTTCTACACGCGCCGTTCCCTTCTGCCAGCATTTTGGTGTCTGCGGCGGCTGCAAATGGCAGAACCTGCCCTATGAGGAACAGCTGAAGTTTAAGCAACAGCAGGTCTACGACCAACTGACACGCATCGGCAAGGTTGAACTGCCCGAATTCCGTCCCATCTTAGGCAGCGTCAAGACTCGCGAATACCGCAACAAGCTTGACTTCGGATGCGCCAATAAGCGTTATCTGACAAAAGAGCAGATAGTCCAGCTGCCTCATGAAGAGAGCCAAAGCTTGAAAGACGTACCGGCCATCGGGTTTCACATCACGGGGGCATTCGACAAGATACTGCCCATTGACAAATGCTGGCTAATGGATGACATCCAGAACAGGATACGCAACGAGATATACGACTATGCAGTCGGCAACGGTCTGACGTTCTTCGACCTGAGGGCGCAGGTGGGACTCCTTCGCGATGTCATCTTCAGAAATTCCGCTTCGGGCGAGCTGATGGTTATTATACAGTTCCATCTTCCTACCACCTCCACCGGAGCAAGGGAGGACTGGCATGGAGCAAGCGGCCAGAAAGCCTTGTCGCTGCTACAGCACATAGCCGATAAGTTTCACGAAATCACATCGTTGCTCTATCTTGACAACCAGAAGTGTAACGACACCATTGGCGATCAGGAAATCCTGGTCTTTAAGGGTAGCGACCACATTTTCGAACTGATGGAAGACCTCAAGTTCAAGGTCGGTCCGAAGTCCTTCTACCAGACCAATACCGAGCAGGCTTATCACCTCTATAGCGTGGTGCGTGATTTGGCCTTTACCACGACAGACACACAATCTCTCCCATTAGTCTACGACCTGTATACCGGCACGGGCACTATTGCCAATTTCGTTGCCCGTCAGGCTCGTCAGGTGATTGGTATTGAATATGTGCCGGAAGCCATTGAAGACGCCAAGGTGAACTCCGCCATTAACGGTATCAGCAACACGCTGTTCTTTGCCGGCGACATGAAGGACATCCTCAATGATGAGTTTATTAGCCATCACGGCCGTCCCGACGTCATCATCACCGACCCGCCACGTGCCGGAATGCACCCCGACGTAGTAAAAACCATTCTCAGGGCCTGTCCTCAGCGTATTGTTTACGTCAGTTGTAACCCCGCCACTCAGGCGCGTGACCTGCACGACCTCGACGAGCTTTACCGCGTAGAGGTAGTACAGCCCGTAGACATGTTTCCACATACGCCCCATGTTGAGAATGTGGTCATGCTGGTTAGAAGGAGTTAGAAGGAGTTAGAAGGAGTTAGTAGGAGTTAGAAGGAGTTAGAAGGAGTTAGAAGTCACATGTAATACAAAGGATAAAGATGAGAAAGTTTTTAGCATTAAGCTTGGCAGCCCTTGCATTAGGCGTCCAGGCACAAGACCAGAAGAAAGCCTTCATTGAGGTTCCCCAATGGGTGAAGGACATCAAGCTCAGCGGTTATGGCATGGTACAGTACCAAGGCTCCGACAAAGAGGGCGCCAAGGAGAATACCTTCAACCTGCGCCTGGTGCGCGCCTCTGCCGAAGCCCGTCCGCATAAGGATTTCTATGCCAAGGTTCAGATGCAAATCAACGGCAACACCAGCGAAGGGTCATCAGCCATCCGTCTGGTAGACCTCTTCGGTGAGTGGCAGAAGTACAAGTTCCTGATGGTGAAGGCCGGACAGTTCAAGCGTCCTTTTACTTTTGAGAACCCCATGCATCCTATCACGCAGGGCTTCATGTCGTACTCTCAGAACGTGTCAAAGCTTGCCGGTTTTAGCGACCGCACAGGCGAGCAGGCCTCTAATGGCCGCGACATCGGCCTTCAACTTCAGGGCGACCTTTTGCCCGACGCCAGCGGCCGTGCCTGGCTGCATTATCAGGTAGGCGTCTTCAACGGTCAGGGTATCAACGTCAAGGATGTAGACAACCGCAAGGACCTCATTGGCGGCTTGTGGGTGATGCCTCTTGAAGGTCTGCGTATCGGCGCCTTCGGTTGGACGGGTTCACGCGGCACCAAACAGGCCGACGGCTCTGTTATCAGCACGCCCAAAAACCGCTACGCCTTCAGTGCCGAATACGCCAAGGACGATTGGACACTGCGCTCAGAGTATATCCACTCTCAGGGCTACGATGTTGCACATACGAAAGGCGACAAGGCTGACGGTCTTTATGCCCTTTGTATTGCCCCAATCATCAAGAAGAAGCTCCACGTCAAGGCCCGCTACGACCTGTATCGCGACCAGAAGGAATGGGGTACGAGCAAAACCTTCTACGAGGTCGGCGCCGACTATGTGTTTACCAAGAACCTGCAGCTGAACATAGAGTATGCGCGTGTCAACGAGCGCGCAACGAAGAGCAACTATAACCTGGTAGACGTAGAGCTGGACTTCCGCTTTTAATCCCCCGCTTGTGGACACACTTACCACGGCAAGCCTAATAGTTCTCCCCTCCGCATGGGGAGACGCTTACCACGGCAGGCCTAATAGTTTTTCCCCAAGAAGCCTCGCAGCGTAAAATAGAGCCACTCCTGGATGCGGAAAAGCAGCCAAGAGCGGCAAGGATAATAGCCCAGTTTGCAGGTTGTAGGCTTACTGAGCACCCGACGGTCGATGGTGCTCCAGACGCGATGAATTTCCTGCAGGCCGTAACGACGGTCGGCTGCCGTAAGCTTGCTGCCGTGGACGAAGTAGAACATATAGACGTCGATGACATCGAGCCATAGCTGATTAACCACCGTCGTAGTGTCTACGCCCAGATTCTGAAGACTGCTGATAAGGCTCTCTTTGGCTCTTAGCTTGTCGAACTTATGGACAGACAGCCGGTGAGTGGCCGATGCTGCATGCTGGCGGTAGTAATAAATGCCGGCACAGCAGCGCACTTCACGACAGACGGCATAATGCACCCGTGTAGTATTCTCGTCGCTGTATACGCGGCAAGTGTCATCATAAGGATAACGCTTATGGATATCGGCGCGTATCATGTATAATCCGTGGATTTTCCACGTAAGACTCAGTTCGCAGGCCCTATGCCCGTCGAGAACTTCAAAGGGCTGGCAAGGAAAGTCTTCGATATGGTCGGCATAAGCCAAGACGAAGCGAAAGAGCACGGCGTCGGTCTGCCTGTAAGCCTCAAACACCTTGACGGCCTGCTCAAGAGCGTCTGGCGACAGCCAGTCGTCGGCATCGACCATACATACATATTCACCTCGCGACGCCTTGAGGGCTGTATTGCGAGCCTTGGCCAGCCCCAGGTTTTGAGCATGCCTGATGACCTCTATCCGCAGGTCGCTCAAGGCATAGGCGTTAAGCAGCTGCAGAGAGTCGTCTGTGGAGGCATCGTCTACACAGACGATCTGGATGTCGCGAAGGGTCTGCGACAGCAGCGAGTCAAGACACTGACGCAGGAAAGGCCCGGCATTATAAACGGCAACAAGCACCGTCACTTTAGGCTGGGAAACAGCAGTCATAGACATTTCACACTTAGGCATGGCGACTAAACCTGTTGCGAATCTTGTTAGTGAGCGACGTCCATAGCGAGGCCTTCTGGTGCAGGATGTAGATTGAGATGAGCAGACTGGCCGTACAGATAAGCACGCCTAATGACCAGTAGATAAGTGGATGGTCTATAAGCGTGACAATATAGACGGCCAGTCCAAGCGACAGCTGGATAGCCGCATAATGAAGCACCTGGGACGACAGGCGATAACGATAGCGCACGGAAGTGTAGACCACTACCAGCAACAGGTCGAGCACATAGCTTAGCGACAAGGCTATACCCGTGCCAAGAAGTCCCCAGTAATGATAGCCGGCAATGACCAGCATCACCAGCATCACATCAAAGACCGCCTCCAACAGCATGAATCCCAGTGAATCGCCACGAGCCAGGGTGATATACGACACGGGCAGTGACACGGCCTTGACATACATCGAAAACACTGCCGCCTGCGCCATGCTGACCATGGGCAGGAACTTGGCCGAAAACAACAGAGGCACCAGCACTGGCAGCGCCACTATGAGGGCCGCCAGCATTGGCGAGACAATAAGCAACGACACCTCAATCTGGCGGTTGACGGTCTGATTACGGATGGCGGTATCGCCACTGGCTACAGCCGACAGGCGGGGGAAGTAGTCGGTCTCCATTGCCGAGAACACCATGCCCGCATAGGTGACACAGAGCATGAAGCCGGCATTGTAGAGTCCCACGACATCAAGGTTGCCGCTGCTGACATTGAGATAAGAGCGGATAACCATCTCGGCACCGGTGCCCAGCACACCAGCCATGACAAAGGCCACGCCCAGACGCACCATGGCCACCCCCTGGCTCAGGACTCCCCGCTCACCTCTGAGACGCAGCGGAAAGAGCCGATAGGAGTGAACCACGGTCAGCAGCATCGATGCCAGCGCCATGAGCACGATGACGGGCACGATACCCTTCTGACCGAAGAAATAATAAATAGGTATAGAAAGAAAGAGGGCCGCCAGCACGGTATAAATCTGAATAACCGCTAACGGTCGCAACTGTCTCGCACCTTTGAGTATGGCCGTTTCGCCGCCGGTAACAGCCATCAGGCCTATGGCCGGAGACAGGAGTATGAAGTGCAGCGTGTGATCACCCCACGCAAAGGTAAGGTCGCTCAATACCGGGCCTGCCAAGGCACAGACAGCCATGCCCAATACCGCCGTCAACAGCGACCAGATACGCACTACCTTTACAAAATGGCCGATGGCAGCGGCATCGCCGCTGTCGAAAAGCTCAGACACATGCTTCACCGCCGAGAACGATATTCCAAAGTTGGTTGCTTGCGAAATAAAGCTCACCGTGGTGTTGAACAGCGAGGCCAACCCCATGCCGTTAGGGCCGAGAATAACAGCAATAAGCTTGTTGCGCACAAGACTGACAAGAATGTTCAAGCCTTGGACGCCGCCAAAAATGCCCGTATATTTCAATACATGGCCATAGTCGTTGGACTGTTCTTCTTTCAAAGAGTCTTTACCTGTCAATGTGCTATGGATTATACATATCCTTACAGTAGTAAGCCATGATGTCGTCCAACATGCGCTTGGCTTCTACCGCAGGACTGTCAGGGTCGAGCCTGGCAGCCTCGATGTAGCAGTTGATAGCCTCATGCCACAGACTACGGCGGCGATAGTCGTTACCGCGCTCATACCACTCTTCTGCTGTCATAACAGTGTCTGTTGTCTGCTACCGATAGTATTCCTTTTTCCCGGCGGCCAGCGTGTTCTTCATCAGCGAACAGATGGTCATGGGGCCTACGCCACCGGGCACGGGGGTGATATATGAACATTTTTCAGCCACCTCATCAAACTTCACGTCGCCATTGAGGCGGTAACCGCTCTTGCGCGTAGCGTCAGGCACGCGCGTAGTACCTACGTCGATAATCACTGCCCCGGGCTTCACCATGTCGGCCGTCACGAAGTCGGGCTGGCCAATGGCCGCAATAATGATATCGGCCTCACGACATTCCTGCTTCAGGGTTTTTGAGCGAGAGTGACACACGGTAACCGTGGCGTCGCCATACTGCTTCTGCATCATGAGCTGAGCCATAGGCTTGCCTACGATATTTGAGCGTCCCAGTATCACGCACTTCTTGCCGCTGGTCTCTATACCGTAACGCTGCAGCAGGGTAAGTATGCCTAATGGCGTGGCAGAAATAAAACAGGGCAGGCCGATGGCCATGCGACCCACGTTGACAGGGTGGAACCCGTCTACATCCTTACGGTAGTCAATGGCTTCGATAACCTTCTGCTCGTCGATATGTCTGGGGAGCGGCAGTTGCACGATAAACCCGTCAACGTCGGCATCGGCATTGAGACGGGCCACGCAGGCCAGCAACTCGGCCTCAGTCACATCGTCTTCATAGCGGATGAGAGTAGACTTAAACCCGCAAGCCTCGCAGGCCAGCACCTTGTTCTTGACATAGGTTTCCGACCCGCCGTCGTGGCCCACTAACACTGCTGCCAGATGGGGCTGCTTGCCGCCACGGGCCATGATTTGCTTCACTTCCTCGGCTATCTCAGCCTTGATGGCTGCCGCCGTTGCTTTTCCGTCAATCAGTTGCATAAGTTCTTTCTTCGTTTTCTGGTTTTGGCTGCAAAGTTAATAATAATTCTCGGTAATCACGCAAAAATAATTGAGAAAGAACAAAAATTCGGCTTTCCCTTGGCTGTTAAAGAAATAATATGTAACTTTGCAGCGTTCTGTAAACGAATATCGATAACGTATAAGACCCCACCAATGACACAACATAACACGTTCACCGTCATCCTGCCGGCACACGACGAAGGCGAGGCATTGCAACAGAATCTTCCCCTGCTGCTCGGTCAGGAATACAGTGAAGACTACGATGTAGTAGTGATTGACGCGAGCTCTGCCGACAACACCCCTGACGTGCTGAAGCAGTTCCAAAGCGAGAACTCACGACTATACACTACGTTTCTGCCTAAATACCAGTATCAGACCCATCCGCGGCGGCTGGCGCTGACCCTCGGCGTGAAGGCAGCCAAAGGAGAATGGTTAGTGTTTCTCGACCCCACCACTGCCCTACCCTCAGAACAATGGCTGCAAGAATTGACAGCCTACACCCAGGCGCCCACGCAGCTGCTGACGGGCTATATCAACCGCAAGAATGGCGACGTGAAGCTTCGCGCCTACGACGACCTGAGCCGCGCTGCCGGCATCATCAGCAAGACTGAACGGTGGCGGCTGTCGAAGGGTGGTCGGTGGAAGACAAGGCTCCTGCCCGGCGGCGGCTACGACTTCATCGTCGTCAAGCGCAGCCTGGGGCACGACGTGCTCAAGTTTTTTGAGGTTTAAGTATGTTGACAGTACAGCATCTCTATCCGCATGACGACACGCTGGTGGCCGAGCACGTAAGGATGCTCACCCCGGCCGATAACGACGATGGCGACAGCCGGCAACCGGACATCGTCCACGTGCACGGCTGCTGGAACTACGACATCGGCCGACAGGCGCTGCGCCTACACCGCCAGGGGGCACGCATCGTGCTGACGCCACACGGCGGCCTGGAATCCTGGGTCATCGCCCACCACCGGGGCGAGAAGTTCAGCAAGACCCTGCTCTGGCAGCGTCGGCTGGTGGAGAGTTGCTATGTGGTGATAGTACAGGGGCGCATGGAGGCCGAGGCCATGAAAGCCTTAGGCTGGAACCCCCGCATGGAAACCATCCGCAACGCCGTAGTCACCAACTCCATCACCCCCGAAGCCATGGCCGCCAACACCGGCGAGGTGTACCGCAAGGTGATGGATTCCAACACCCTGGAGCTGATGAGCGACGACTGTCGGCGGCTACTGCGCCTGCTGCTGAAGGTAGGTATCACCGGCGACCGCCGATGGATAAGCAGCGACGACAGCCTATGGGCCGCAGAAGCGGCTGCCGCCATTGGCGAGGTGCAGTGGCGACGCCTGCTCATCTATGCCGACCATGAGAACGTACGCACCATCGTCGACAGCGGCGCACGACATATAGACATCAAGCAACCGTATTTAGACACCGACACTATCAAGAGCTACCTGCCCACCGGCTACGAACGGCCAAAGGTGAAGGCCAACGACTTGCTGGGCATCATCGGCGAAATACACAAAGGAGAGTTCACCCTGCGCCACCTCGCAGAACTGGACCGCGCCCTGCGGCGCAGCGACGTCGAGGACGACTGGCTCTTGGAGGCCGTTGCCGAGAGGCAACTGACAAAATACTTCCGCCGCCTGCTGCAGGTGCTCACCGAGCAGACGGCGCTCGACGAGGGATTCCTGCCCGTCAGGCCACTCGACGACGGCGGCACCAAAAAGATTAGAAATCTGCTTAAAAACCATCTACGAATATGAATACCAATACCGATATGCACTACCTGAACCTGCTGTCGCAGTCGTTTCCCACGGTGGCCGACGCAGCCAAGGAGATTATCAACTTAGAAGCCATCATGAACCTGCCCAAGGGCACGGAGCACTTCCTGGCCGACATCCACGGCGAGAACGAAGCCTTTGAGCACGTGCTGAAAAATGCCTCGGGCAACATCAAGCGCAAGGTGGGCGAAATCTTCGGCAACAGCATACGCGAATCGGAGAAGAAGGAACTGTGTACGCTCATCTACTACCCCGAGCAGAAGCTGGAACTGGTGAAGGCTGTGGAGACCGACATTGACGACTGGTATCACATCACCATCCACCAGCTGGTGCGCGTCTGCCGCGACGTGTCGTCGAAATACACGCGCTCGAAGGTGCGCAAGTCGCTGCCCGAGGAGTTCTCGTATATCATCGAGGAACTGCTCCATGAGCGCACCGACGACCAGAACAAGGCGGCCTACGTCAATGTCATTGTCGACACCATCATCTCTACCGGCCGCGCCGACGACTTCATCATCGCTCTCTGCAACGTCATACAGCGCCTGGCCATCGACCAGCTACACATCCTCGGCGACATCTACGACCGCGGCCCCGGCGCACATATCATCATGGATGTCATGCGCCGCTATCAGTCGTGGGACATTCAGTGGGGCAACCACGACATGCTCTGGATGGGCGCCGCGGCGGGCAACGACGCCTGCATCTGCAACGTGCTGCGCCTCTCGCTGCGCTATGCCAACCTGGCCACACTTGAAGACGGCTACGGCATCAACCTCGTGCCGCTGGCCACCTTCGCCCTCGACACCTACGGCGACGACCCCTGCACGGAGTTCATGCCCAAGGTGCTCAAGCCCGGCCGCATGGACGACAAGACCCTGCAGCTCGTGGGCAAGATGCACAAGGCTATCAGCATCATTCAGTTTAAGGAGGAGGCCCGCATTTTCCACCGCCGCCCGGAGTGGCTGATGGAAGACCGTTGTCTCTTGGAGCATATCGACCCCGAGCGCCGAGTGTGCACCATCAGCGGCCGCGACTACGAGATGAACGACTGCAACTTCCCCACCATTTTCCCCACCCCACATCCCACCTCCCCCATTAGCCCCAGCTGCCCCAGTAGCCCCAGTAGCCCCTCCTTCGACCTCACCCCCGAGGAGGCCTCCCTGATGGAGAAGCTCCACCACTCATTCCGCGTCAGCGAAAAGCTCCGCAAGCACATACGCACCATCCTCAGCCACGGCTGCATGTACACCATCTGCAACCAGAACCTGCTCTACCACGCCTCGGTGCCCCTCAACGACGACGGCACGCTGAAAGACGTGGAAATCTTGGGACAGAAGTATCAGGGCCGCCAGCTTATGTCGTATATCGGACAGCTGGTGCGCGCCGCCTTCGAGAGCGACACCGAGCCCGAGCTGAAGGCCTACGCCAAGGACTATTTTCTCTACCTCTGGTGCGGCAAGGACTCGCCGCTGTTCGACAAGTCGAAGATGGCCACCTTTGAGCGATACTTCCTCACCGACCGCGAGACCTACAAGGAGGAAAAGGGCGCCTACTTCCGCCTACGCGACGAGCCGCAGGTGTGCGACCGCATACTCGACGCTTTCGGCGTGAAGGGCCGGAACCGCCATATCATCAACGGCCACGTGCCCGTCCACGCCTCCAAGGGCGAGAACCCCATCAAGGCCGGCGGCCGGCTGATGGTCATCGACGGCGGATTCTCTGAGGCTTACCACAGCGAGACGGGCATTGCCGGCTACACCCTGGTATACCACAGCCGCGGCTTCGAACTGGTGCAGCACGAGCCGTTCACCTCTACCAAGGACGCCATCAGCCGCGGCACCGACATCAAGTCGACCACACAGATTGTAGAGATGTCAGCCCACCGCATGCTCGTGGCTGACACCGACAAGGGCGAGGAGCTGCGCGCCCAGGTGGCTGACCTCAGGGAACTGCTCCATGCCTACCGCCACGGCATCATCAAGGAAAAGCGCAGCTGACGGCAGCTGCATCGCGCCATACCAAATAATCTAAAATAATTAAAAACCTATTGCTTATGATTACACTCAGCATGATTCTCCAGCTCTGCATCGTCCTCGGTGCACTCTGGGTAGGCTCGCGCTACGGCTCGCTGGCCCTCGGCGCCATTTCAGGCATCGGCCTGGCCATCCTCGTCTTCGGCTTCGGACTCAAGCCCGGCACGCCCCCGACGGACGTTATCTACATTATCATCGCCGCCGTCACCTGCGCCGGCATCATGCAGGCCTCCGGCGGCATGGACTGGCTCATACAGCTGGCCGAGAAGCTGCTGCGCAAGCATCCCGACCGCATCACCTTCCTCGCGCCGCTGTCAACGTTCTTCCTCACCGTGCTCGTGGGCACCGGCCACGTGGTGTATACCCTGATGCCGATTATCTGCGACATTGCGCTGAAGAAAGGTATCCGCCCCGAGCGCCCTTGCGGCGTAGCCTCCATTGCCTCGCAGGTGGGTATTACCTGTTCACCCATTGCCGCCGCCGTCGTTGCCTTCGTCAGCATCAGCAATACAAACGGCTTCAACGTCACCATCCCGCAGGTGCTGATGGTCAGCATTCCCGCCTGTCTCTGCGGACTCATGGCCGCTGCCGCCGCCAGCTATCATCGCGGACTCGACCTGGACAAAGACCCACAGTTCCTGGCCAAGATCAAGAACCCGGAGCAGTATCAGTATATCTACGGCAACAGCGCAACCATGCTCGACAAGGAGATTCCCCAGGCAGCAAAGAATGCTGTGTTCATCTTCCTCGGCGCACTCGCAGTCATCGTGTTCTTCGCCATCTTCCAAGATGCGCTTCCCACCTATAAGACCCTGCGGGCGGTGAGCAACAGCGATGCCCTGTATATCACTAAGGACCTGGCCGTCACGGGCGACCAGTTGGTGAAAGCCAATGTCCACCTGGAGGGTACCACCGAGTGGTATAACAAATCGCTGCCCATGAACATCGTCATCCAGATAGTGATGATCAGCGCCGCCGCACTGATGATTATCTTCTGCAAGGCACAGCCCAAGAAGGCCGTGGCAGGGTCTGTCTGGCAGTCGGGCATGGTAGCCGTCGTGGCCATCTACGGCATCGCCTGGCTCGCCGACACCTATTTCTCTAATTATCTCGACGAGATGAAGATTATCCTGGCCGACATCGTGGCGCAGTATCCGTGGAGCATAGCCATCGTCTTCTTCCTCGTCTCGGTGCTCATCAATTCGCAGGGCGCCGTCGTCGTGGCCATGCTGCCGCTGGCTTACTCCCTGGGCATTGATGGACCGGTGCTGCTGGGCGTCTTACCCGCAGTCTACGGTTACTTCTTCATACCCAACTACCCCAGCGACATCGCCACCGTCAACTTCGACCGCTCCGGCACCACCGTCATTGGCAAGTACCTGCTGAACCACTCGTTCATGATGCCAGGCCTGGTGAGCGTCATCACTGCCACCATCGTGGCCTACGTGCTGGCAATGGTCATATTCTAAGAAAGCATTAGCTCTATATTAACGTTATAAAAAAAGAATTTTGGTTTTATTTGCTATCCGTCATCCGTCAGAAAATGGTATAGACAACTTATACACAGTCAATTACCGACCGACGGATGACGGATAACAACTAAAAACCAAAATTCAAATTGGCATCTGTGCAGAAGCGTCAGCCGTTACTTCGGCTCCATGAGCGTCTGCGTGCGCACGCGCGAGAGCGTCTCCGGCGTCATCTGCAGGTAAGAGGCGATATACACCAGCGGCGCGCGCAGCACGAGCTGCGGCGAGCGCTTCACCAGCTTCTGATAGCGGTCGATAGCCGACTCAAAGCGTAGCATGTCGGCACGAATCTGGCTCAAGATAAGGCTCTCTTCCAGTATCTTACGATACAGAATCTGGATGTTCACACTGCGCATAGCCACGGCTTCGAGCTTGGCCTTAGGCAGGCAGTAGAGCATCGTAGGCTCGATGGCCTGAATCTGCAGCTTCGTAGGCTCCTCGCGAAAGAGGCTCTCTATACACATGCAGATGGTGTTCTCGGTGGCCATATATTCGGTAAGCTCCTTGCCGTTCTTATAATAGAACTGGCGTATCAGCCCCTTGACCACCCAGTAGATATTTTCGCAAACCTCTCCCTCGCAAAGAATTTTCTCGTTCTTGGCGTAACGTTTGGCCACAAGGACGCTCTCCAGGATGTCGAGCTCGTCGTGAGTCATAGTGCTGTAGCGACGAGCCAGCTCGCGGGCAACGTCGCGGGGGGAAATGTTGGTGATAGGCATAATGGTTTCCTCCTTAGTCTGTTTTTAGGATTGTTAGTTTGTAAGTTTTCTCTGCATATAGTGCCTTGCTGCGTTGGCAGCCCGAGAGTTAGCGCCTTAGTCGAGCTTCAAGACGGCGAGGAAGGCTTTCTGCGGCACCTCCACGTTGCCTATCTGCTTCATGCGCTTCTTGCCGCGCTTCTGCTTCTCAAGCAGCTTGCGCTTACGGCTGACGTCGCCGCCGTAGCATTTCGCAGTCACGTCCTTGCGCACCTGCTTCACCGTTTCGCGGGCAATGATCTTGGCACCGATGGCGGCCTGGATGGCAATGTCGAACTGTTGGCGGGGAATGAGTTCCTTAAGTTTCTCACACATGCGGCGCCCGAAGGTGACGGCGTTGTCCTGATGGGTGAGCGTAGAGAGGGCGTCAACGGGCTCGCCGTTAAGCAGGATGTCGAGCTTCACGAGCTTCGACGGGCGGAAGGAGTCGATATGATAGTCAAATGAGGCATAGCCCTTGGAAATACTCTTCAGCTTGTCGTAGAAGTCGATGACGATTTCGCCCAGCGGCAACATGAAGTGCAGCTCTATGCGGTTGCCGGAGACATACTGCTGATCGATCAGTTCGCCGCGTTTGTCGAGGCAGAGGGTCATGATAGGCCCTATGAAGTCGGCAGCGGTGATGATACTGGCGCGTATGTAAGGCTCCTCAATATGGTCGATGAGGGTCTGGTCGGGCAGCCCCGAGGGGTTGTGCACCTCCTTCTCTTCGCCCTGCTTGGTGTAGCACATGTAACTCACGTTGGGCACGGTGGTGATGACGTCCATGTCGAACTCGCGATCCAGACGCTCCTGCACAA
>CAMHKU010000045.1 GCA_946185805.1 uncultured Prevotellaceae bacterium
TAGAATGCCTGCCTGTCACGCAGGAGGTCACGAGTTCGAATCTCGTACGCACCGCAAGAAAAGCTCAATGGAAACCTATTTCCGCTGAGCTTTTTTGCTATAAGCGGTCAGCGTAACGTAAACCGCTCGTCAGTGAATCAACAAAATATCTAACCAATATGAAAAAGACAGCCTTATTGCTCTTCATGGCCTGTTTAGCCTCAACGCTCATGGCACAGGAGAGAACCACCAATCTTACCGTTTACAAAAACTTCAGGCCCTCTATCATTCTGCTTAAGGACGGGCGCGTGCTGAAACAGCCTCTCACTAATATATTCCTTAAGAACAGTTCGCTGCTCTATTTGCACGGTACCACGTCGATGCAGGCCAATATGGATAACATCGTCAGCGTGAAGTTCGACGACCGCTTGTATAACAAAATCGACACCGTGCTGGCATACGAAGTTGACTCCGTCGGCGACAAGAAGCTCTATAAAGCTACCATCATTGACCAGATAGCCTATCGGCAGCAGCTGAGAAACAATCAAGTGATTACTAACCTGCAGATGGGTGACCAGCTTTCTACCACCACCATGAACCTTAACGGCGATGAGGATTACAAATTCCCACTCATCGACCTCTTCTTCTATCGTATCAACGGTAAGATAGTGAAGGTACACGAGCGTGACCTGAGCCGTGTGCTGAGCAAGGAGCAGAAACGCATGATGCGGACTTTCCTCTCCATGCCCGACTTCAGCTGGACCGACGAGAAAAGCCTTATGGAACTACTCAGGAAGCTTTAAAGGTTAATCTTCGTAAAAAAAACTGCAATGTCAATATTATTGCTTATATTTGCAGCGTATTCTAGGAACGCGGACAACCTCGACCGCCGACAAAACTTTAAACCATTATAAAATATGATAGCATACTTCTTAGAAAACCTATGGCAGGCCTGGGCGATAGTTGCTGTGCTGTGTCTGATTTTAGAACTGACGGCGGGTGACTTCTTTATCATCTGTTTCTCCATCGGCGCCGTGATAGCCGCTATCGGTGCTGCCATTGGCTTCGGCCTTTATGTGCAGCTGGCACTCTTTGCCATCTTTACGCTCGTAGCTCTCTTCTGGGTGCGCCCACTGGCTAAGCGCTATTTCCACCTCGGCGAAGACCGCCGCGTGAGCAATGCCGACGCTCTCTTAGGACGAACAGGCCGCGTGGTGGAAATGGTGAAAGCAGGCGGCTACGGACGTGTGCAGATTGATGGCGATATCTGGAAAGCCAAAACCACAGAATCCACCGATATTAACGAGGGCGACACTGTCCGCGTGATTGACCGGCAAAGCACTATTATCACGGTTGAAAAATTATAAAATTATAAAATTAAAAAATTACAAACAGCAAATTAAATAAGGCAAAGGATTGAAGAGCTGAAAGGCCGAGAATTGTAAATAGTAAATCGTTAAATTGTAAATTACCCTGATGAGTTACATTCTGATTACCATCGTCGTGTTAGTTATCGTCTTTGCCAAGATGGCATTGGTGATTATTCCCCAGTCGGAAACCAAGATCGTTGAGCGCCTTGGCCGCTACTATGCCACCCTGCAGCCGGGTATCAACATCATCATCCCTTTCATCGACCGGGCCAAGTCTATCGTAGTGCTCAACCACGGACGCTACCAGTATTCAACCACTATCGACCTGCGCGAACAGGTGTATGACTTCCCCAAGCAGAACGTTATCACCAAGGACAATGTGCAGACAGAGATCAACGCCCTGCTCTACTTCCAGATTGTAGACCCCTTCAAGGCTACCTACGAGATTAACAACCTGCCCAACGCCATAGAGAAGCTGACGCAGACCACCCTGCGTAACATCATTGGCGAACTGGAACTGGACGAGACGCTCACCTCGCGCGATACCATTAATAAGAAGCTCTCGGCCGTGCTCGACGACGCTACAGACAAGTGGGGTGTGAAGGTGAACCGCGTGGAGCTGCAGGACATCACGCCGCCCGACTCTGTGCTCACCGCCATGGAGAAGCAGATGCAGGCCGAGCGTAACAAGCGCGCGCAAATTCTGACGTCGGAAGGTCAGAAGGCTGCCGAAATTCTGGCCTCAGAGGGTGAGAAGACCGCCATTGTTAACAAGGCTGAGGCTGCCAAACAAGAGGCTATCCTCCAGGCCGAGGGTGAAGCTCAGGCGCGTATCCGTGTGGCCGAGGCCGAGGCTAAGGCTATCGAACTGATTACCGAGGCCGTGGGTAAGTCTACCAATCCTGCCAACTATCTGCTGGCTCAGAAATATATACAGATGATGCAGGAACTGGCCGAGGGCGACAAGACCAAGACCGTCTATCTGCCCTATGAGGCTACCAACCTCTTAGGCAGCATCGGCGGCATCAAAGATTTGTTTAAAACAGAATAATCGGCAACGCCGAACCCTTTTGTTTAAGCAAAAATGATGTTTTTTAGCGAATTTGTTGCAGATTAGAATCTTTTTATGTAATTTTGCAGCGAATTTGACGCAAAAGATAACATCATGGTTCAAAACATATTCAAAGGGCTGGGCATTGCCCTTATCACGCCCTTCCAGGAAGACGGCTCCGTTGACTACAGTGCACTGAAAAGATTAGTGCAATATCAGTTGGACAACGGCGCCGACTTCTTTTGTATTCTCGCCACTACCGGCGAGACCCCCGTGCTGACGAGCGAGGAGAAACAGACCATCAAAAACCTGGTTGTGGAGCTGGTGCAGGGCCGTGTGCCTATTCTCATGGGCTGTGGCGGCAACAACACCGCCGCCGTCATCGAAGAGCTGAAAACCGGCGACTTCAAGGGTATCGACGGCATCCTGAGCGTCTGTCCTTATTACAACAAGCCGTCGCAGGAGGGACTGTATCAGCATTTCAAGGCTATAGCCGCCGCCACAGAGCTGCCCGTCGTACTTTACAATGTGCCCGGTCGCACGGGTGTCAACATGACCGCCGAGACCACCGTCCGCTTGGCACGCGACTGCCGCAACATCGTGGCCATCAAAGAGGCCGGCGGCAAGCTGGAGCAGGTAGACGAGATTATCAAGAACAAGCCCAAGGACTTTGATGTCATCAGCGGCGACGACGCCCTGACGTTCCCCATGGTGAGCTGCGGCGCCGTCGGTGTCATCTCGGTTATCGGCAATGCCCTGCCAAGGGAATTTTCAAAGATGATCCGCCTGCAGATGCGCGGCGAGTACGACCCTGCGCGCAAGATTCACCATCGGTTTACCGATCTTTTCTCGCTGCTCTTTGTCGACGGCAATCCTGCCGGTGTGAAGTTCATGCTCCATGAGATGGGCTTCATCCAGAATGTGCTGCGCCTGCCGCTGGTGCCCATGCGCATTAAGAACATGCAGCGCATGTCGGAGATTCTCAAAGAGTTGAAGATATAAACAGGTATTCAACTATAAGCCATACAACATAACACATCTAGACACTATCGTTACGAGGACAGGATATACTTAAGCAACATGAAGGAACATAATATTAATAAGGTGTTACTGCTGGGGAGCGGAGCACTGAAAATCGGCGAGGCCGGTGAGTTCGACTACAGTGGCAGCCAGGCCCTGAAAGCCCTGCGTGAAGAAGGCGTCAAAACGGTGCTTATCAATCCTAACATTGCTACAGTGCAGACATCGGAAGGTGTTGCCGAC
Source organism: uncultured Prevotellaceae bacterium (assembly GCA_946185805.1). Taxonomy (GTDB): domain Bacteria; phylum Bacteroidota; class Bacteroidia; order Bacteroidales; family Bacteroidaceae; genus Prevotella. Next base: position 3,664 of record CAMHKU010000045.1, read on the forward strand.
GAGATATACTTTCTGCCCGTACAGCCCTATTTTGTAGAGAAAGTCATAGAGAAGGAGCGCCCCGACGGCATCCTGCTCAGTTTTGGCGGGCAGACGGCACTGAACTGCGGCGTGGAACTCTATAAGAGCGGCGTCTTAGAGAAATATAATGTACGCGTCTTAGGTACCCCTGTTCAAGCTATCATAGATACTGAAGACCGGGAGCTGTTCGTCAGGAAACTCGACGAGATTAATGTCAAAACCATTAAGTCGCAGGCTTGCGAGGATATGGCTCAGGCGCGTCAGGCTGCTGCCGGGCTGGGCTATCCGGTTATCGTGCGCGCTGCCTATGCCTTGGGCGGACTGGGCAGCGGTTTCTGTGATAATGAGCAGGAACTGAACGTGTTGTGTGAGAAAGCCTTTGCCTTCTCGCCCCAGGTGCTCGTAGAGAAGAGCCTTAAAGGTTGGAAAGAGATAGAATACGAAGTGGTGCGCGACCGCTACGACAACTGCATCACCGTTTGCAACATGGAAAACTTCGACCCTCTGGGCATACACACCGGCGAGTCGATTGTCGTGGCACCCAGCCAGACGCTTACTAACTCTGAGTACCATAAACTGCGCGCTCTGGCCATCAAGATTATCCGCCATATAGGTATCGTGGGCGAGTGCAACGTGCAGTATGCCTTCGACCCTGCCTCTGAGGATTACCGGGTTATCGAGGTCAATGCCCGCCTGAGCCGCTCGTCGGCCTTGGCGTCGAAGGCTACGGGCTATCCCCTGGCGTTCGTGGCCGCCAAATTGGGAATGGGCTACGGGCTCTTTGAATTGAAAAACTCTGTCACCAAGACCACGTCGGCATTCTTTGAGCCTGCCCTCGACTATGTCGTAGTAAAGATTCCCCGCTGGGACTTGTCGAAGTTTCATGGCGTAGACAAGGAACTGGGCAGCAGCATGAAGTCTGTAGGCGAGGTGATGGCCATCGGCCGCACCTTCGAAGAGGCTATCCAGAAGGGGCTCAGGATGATAGGTCAGGGCATGCACGGATTTGTGGAGAACAAAGAGCTGAAGATTGCCGACATCGACGCCGCCCTTCGCGAGCCTACCGACAAGCGCATCTTCGTCATCTCAAAAGCCATGCACCTGCCGCAGTATGACATCGACAAGATACATGAGCTGACGAAGATTGACCGATGGTTCCTGCAGAAGCTCAAGCATATCATCGATATTGACGAGCAGTTGAAGCTCCACAATATCAATACGGCAGAGGCCGGATTGCTGCGCGATGCCAAGGTCTATGGATTTACCGATTTCCAGATTGCCCGCGCTTTGGGGCTGGAAAACGAGATTGACAACATGCACAAGGCCCTGCTGCTGGTGCGCAACCGCCGCAAGCAGCTGGGCATCGTGCCCGTGGTGAAACAGATTGACACTCTCGGCGCCGAATATCCCGCACAGACCAACTACCTCTATCTGACTTATCAGGGTGCCGCCTCGCAGAGCAGCAGTACCACAGCGGCGCAGGGCGACATCGCCTACGAGCACGACGGCAGGAGCATCATCGTCTTAGGCTCCGGCGCCTACCGCATAGGCTCCAGCGTGGAGTTCGACTGGTGTGGCGTCCAGGCACTGAGCACCATCCGCCGCGAGGGTTGGCGGAGCGTGATGATCAACTACAACCCTGAGACCGTCTCTACCGACTATGACATGTGCGACCGCCTCTATTTCGACGAGCTCACCTTTGAGCGCGTGCTCGACATCATCGACCTGGAGCAGCCCCACGGCGTCATCGTCAGCACCGGCGGACAAATACCCAACAACCTGGCCATGTATCTGGCCGAGCAGCATGTGCCCATTCTCGGTACCCAGGCTCATGACATCGACGGTGCCGAGGACCGTGCGAAGTTCTCGCAGATGCTCAATGAGCTGGGCGTGAACCAGCCGGAATGGAGCGCCCTGACGTCGATGGCCGACATCGACCGCTTTGTTGACCGCGTGGGCTTCCCCGTACTGGTGCGTCCCAGCTACGTGCTGAGCGGTGCTGCCATGAACGTGTGCTCCAACCGCGACGAGCTGGAGCGCTTCCTACAGTTGGCGGCCAACGTCAGCGAAGACCATCCTGTGGTCGTCTCCAAGTTTATTGAGCATGCCAAGGAGATAGAGATGGACGCCGTGGCCCGCGACGGCGAGATACTGGCCTACGCCATCAGCGAGCATATAGAGTTTGCCGGTGTACACTCCGGCGATGCCACCATCCAGTTCCCGCCACAGAAGCTCTATGTGGAGACCGTGCGCCGCATCAAGCGCATCTCGCGGCAGATAGCCAAGGCGTTGCACATCAACGGACCGTTCAACATTCAATATATGGCGCGCGACAACGACATACTTGTCATTGAGTGCAACCTGCGTGCCTCGCGGTCGTTCCCCTTTGTGTCGAAAGTATTGAAGCTCAATCTCATCGACCTGGCAACCCGCGTCATGTTGGGACTGCCGGTGGAGAAGCCCGGCAAGAACCTCTTCGACCTCGACTACGTGGGCATCAAGGCCTCGCAGTTCTCGTTCAACCGCCTGCAGAAGGCCGACCCCGTGCTGGGCGTGGATATGGCTTCTACCGGCGAAGTGGGCTGTATCGGTGACAATACCAATACCGCCCTGCTAAAGGCCATGCTCTCGGTGGGCCATCGCATACCCACACGCACTGTCACCCACGACGGCGTGACCACCACGGAACCGGGGGCTGTGCTCCTTTCTACCGGTGGTGCCAAGCAGAAGGCCGAGATGCTTGATGCCGCCCGCATGCTGGTGGCTCATGGCTATCAGCTCTATGCCACTGGCGGCACGTCGCGCTATCTTGCCGACAACGGCATCAGCAATACGCTTGTGCACTGGCCCTCCGACAGCGGCCAGCCTCAGGCCCTCGACCTGCTCCACGACCATAAGATTGATATGGTGGTAAACATTCCCAAGGACCTGACCACCCATGAACTGACTAACGGCTACAAGATTCGCCGTGCGGCTATTGACCTTAATGTGCCGCTGATTACCAACAGCCGACTGGCTTCGGCCTTTATCCGTGCATTCTGCACGGTTGGGCTTGAGGGCATTGGCATCAAGGCCTGGAGCGAATATAAATAGCTCATACATCACAAACATGAAGGAAACATGCACGAAAGTCGTTAAGATACAAAAAAATTGGTGCAATAATTTGGTGTTTCCAAATTATTGCATTATTTTTGCATTCTGAAAAAAACTAAGAACCCAAATGGACGCAGGAAATACCTTAGAATCACAAATCAACCGTAGTGATTATAAAATCTTAATCGTCGACGATGTGGTCAGCAATGTGTTGCTGCTCAAGATATTATTGTCTAATGAAAAGTTTCAGGTGTGTACCGCCAATTGTGGCAACATGTGTATTGAGCAGGCGCGCGCAGAAAAGCCTGACTTGATACTGCTCGACGTAATGATGCCCGACATCAGTGGCTTCGATACGGCAGTTATCCTGAAGAAAGACCCGGAGCTGAAGGAAATTCCTATCATCTTCCTGACAGCTCTTAACAGTCCTGCTGACTTGGTGAAAGGTTTCCAGGTAGGTGCCAACGATTTCCTTTCAAAACCGTTTAACAAAGAGGAACTCTTGGTGCGCGTGATGCACCAGATAGCCCTTGTGGCTGCCAAGCGCTTGATTGAGAAGCAGAACCGTGAGCTGCGCGCCACTATCAGCAACCGCGACAAGATGTATTCCGTCATTGCCCACGACCTGCGCTCGCCGATGGCTAGCATACGTATGGTGCTCAACCTCGTGGTGACAGCCATGTCGCCCGATATCATCGGTCCCGAGTTGTTTGAACTGCTCGACAAAGCCAACAAGGAGTCGGAGGAAGTGCACGACCTGCTTGACAACCTGCTCAAGTGGACAAAGAGCCAGACGGGCCGCCTCAATGTGGTGACTCAAGACCTTGACCTCAATGATATCATTCCCGGCGTAGTAGACATCTTCGAGATGATTGCCGCCACTAAGAAGATCAAGCTGTCGTATAGCGGCAGTTCGGTTGTCGTGCGTGCTGACAATGACATGCTGAAGACCATCGTGCGCAATTTCATGTCGAATGCCATTAAGTTCTCGCCCGAAGACTCTACCATCGAGATTTCTGTGACTGTACCTGATGCCGACTTTGCAAAGATTTCTGTTCGCGACCACGGCGTAGGTATTGCCGCCGACCGTCTCGGTTCTATTTTCCATAAGGGTGAGACCACCTATGGCACGGGCGGCGAGGAAGGTTCTGGATTGGGTCTGCAGCTCTGTCAAGACTTTGCTATCAAGAATGGTGGCGACGTGATGGTAGAGTCTGTTGAGGGCGAAGGCTCCACGTTCAGCGTCACTGTTCCCTTGAAGAAAGACTAAGGAGTTTTAAATAAGACTAACCACACACATATTAAGTTATGAGCAATCAATGGCTTGAGATTGGTGCCGTCATCCTTTTGGTGATTATCGGCATTTTTATCTACCGCAGCAAGACGGCAGACTAAGAAAAGTACTTGAGTAGTAAAATTAAAGAAGAAAATAACAGGGTCGCGCAGCAAAAATGCTGGCGACCCTCTTCGGTTATTATCAGTGTACTAAGGCATTTGCCTCAGAGCGGCAATCAGTTCGTTGTTTTCCGACTTCGTTCCTATAGTCACTCGCAGGCAGTTGTGGCACAATTGCACGCGAGTCCTGTTGCGCACGATGATGCCGTGGTCTACCAAATAGTCGTAAGTCTTCTGAGCGTCGTTCATCTTGGCTAAGAAGAAGTTGGCATCCGTGGGGAATACTTTTTTACAGATAGGAAGCAGCTTGAATGCCTCGATCATGCGGCTACGCTCCACGTTGAGCATCTTCACCCACTTGTCCACCTCAAACGGGTCTTTCAGTGCTTCCAATGCCTGGCGCTGAGTCAGCAGATTTACATTATAAGGATATTTCACCTTATTAAATATACCTATAATCTCCTTTGAGGCAAAAGCCATGCCCAAACGGATAGCGGCACAGCCCCAAGCCTTCGACATGGTGTTGAGCACTATCAGGTTGGGATATTTGCCAATCTCACTGCGCAGTGGCTGCTGCTGCGAGAAGTCGCTGTAAGCCTCGTCGACGATGACGATACCCTCGAAGCCCTTGATGACCTTCACAATCTCATCGCGCACCAGGTTGTTGCCTGTAGGATTGTTGGGCGAGCAAATCCAGATGAGTTTCGTGTGCTCATCGCAGGCCGCTAACAGCTGTTCGGCCGTCGTCTGGTAGTTTTCGTCCAACAGCACGGGGCGGTATTCCACGTCGTTGATGTCGGCACACACCTTATACATGCCGTAGGTAGGCTCTATGGCCACCACATTGTCAATACCCGGACGGCAGAAACAGCGGTAGGGCAGGTCGATGGCCTCGTCGCTGCCGTTGCCAAGGAATATGTTGTCGACGGCTACACCTTTAACCTTCGAGATAGCGGCCTTCAGTTCTAGCTGCAGGGGGTCGGGGTAGCGGTTGTACGGGCTGTTATACGGATTCTCGTTGGCATCGAGAAACACATGAGCTTCACGTCCCGCATACTCGTTGCGGGCGCTGCTGTAGGGTGCCAGCGACCAAATGTTTGGCCTGCACAGTTGTTCCAGACTAATCATAAAGTTCAATCCTCAATCTTCAATCCCTTAATCTTCAATTTTCAATCTTCAATCCTCAATCTTCAATCTTCAATGGCCTCCAGTCTTACTGTCATGGCGTTCTTGTGGGCGTCGAGCTGCTCAGCTTCGGCCATCAGCTCTACGGCGTGGCCGATGGAGCTGACACCTTCGGCCGTAAGATGCTGGAAGGTTACCTTGCGGCAGTAGCTGTCGAGATTCACGCCGCTGTAGGCCGTGGCATAGCCGTGGGTGGGCAGTGTGTGGTTGGTGCCGCTGGCGTAGTCGCCGGCACTCTCGCATGCATAGGGACCTAAGAAGACACTGCCGGCGTTTATCACCATGTCTGCCAGTTTCTCGTAGTTCTCGGTCTGTATCACCAAATGTTCCGGCGCGTAGGCGTTTGTCAATTTCATGGCCTCATGCAGGTCGCGTACTAAGACGATGCGACTGTTCTCCAGTGCCTTCTGGGCTATCTCCTTGCGTGGCAACAGACTCAACTGGCGGTCAACTTCCTGCTGAACGTCGTCGATGAGCTTATGCGACGTGGTGATAAGTATTACTTGTGAATCGACGCCGTGCTCGGCCTGCGACAGCAGGTCGGCGGCCACAAATACGGGATTGGCCATCTCGTCGGCAATGACACACACCTCCGACGGTCCGGCGGGCATGTCGATGGCCACGTCGTGCAGGCTTACCTGCTGCTTGGCTGCCATCACATATTGATTGCCGGGGCCGAAAATCTTGTAGACCTTGGGTACCGACTCCGTGCCATAGGCCATGGCGCCGACAGCCTGAACACCGCCAATCTTGAAAACCTTGCTGACACCAGCTATGCGGGCTGCCACCAGGATAGCCGGATTGACATGACCTTCGCGGTCGGGTGGGGTGCAGAGCACTATCTCGCCGCAGCCGGCAATCTTTGCCGGAGTGGCCAGCATCAGTACCGTAGAAAACAACGGTGCTGTGCCGCCGGGAATGTAAAGCCCCACCTTCTCGATGGCTATGCTCTTCTGCCAGCAGACGACACCGGGCTGCGTCTCTACCTTTCTCGCGCGGAAACGCTGTGCCTCGTGAAATTTATAAATGTTTTCATGAGCCAGTTCTATGGCATGACGAAGGTCGGCTGTCACCATCGCCTCGGCTTGGGCCATCTCTTGCTCGCTGACGGCCAGCGACTCCAGGTCTACGTGGTCGAACTTCAGTTCATAGCCCTTCACGGCCTCGTCGCCACGCTGGCGGACATCGGCCAGCACGGCAGCCACGGTTGCGTTTAACTGGGTAACGTCCAGATGCGGACGCTCCACAATCTCTGCCCACTGCTCGCGGGCCGGATACTTAACGATATTCATTATTTATAGAATCATCTTTTCGATAGGCGTCACCAGGATGCCCTGAGCGCCCATTTCCTTCAGTTTACCGATAATCTCCCAAAAGCGCTTCTGGTCCAGCACGGCGTGCACCGAGCACCATTCCTCGTCGGCAAGAGGTATAATCGTAGGACTCTTCAAGCCAGGCAGCACGCTGATGATTTCCTCCAAATGCGCTTTCGGCGCGTTCATGCGCACATATTTCTTGTCCTCGGCGTCCTTCACGGCCTTAAAGCGGAAGAGCATCTCTTCCAGCGTGGCGCGCTTCGCGGCGTCCATGCCCTTGTGGCCTATGAGCAGTGCCTCGCTCTGCATGACCACCTCCACTTCGCGCAGGTTGTTGCTCACCAGCGTGGAGCCGCTGCTGACGATGTCGAAGATACCGTCGGCAAGTCCTATGCCCGGACTGATTTCCACCGAGCCGGTAATCACGTGAATCTCGGCATTGATATGGTGCTCGTCCATGAAGCGACGCAAGATGTTGGGATAGCTCGTGGCAATCTTCTTACCGTCAAACCATTCTACACCTTGATAGTTCACCTCCTTGGGGATAGCCAGCGACAGTCGGCACTTGGAGAAGCCCAGGCGCGACACGATTTCGGCGTCCTCGCCTCGTTCTACAAACTCGTTCTCGCCCACCACGCCGATGTCTGCCACTCCCGAAGCCACACTCTGCGGGATATCGTCGTCGCGCAAATAGAGCACTTCGAGCGGAAAGTTGCTCGATTGTACCAGCAGTGTGCGCTTCGAGGCGCTCACCTTGATGTCTGCTTCGCTGAGCAGGTTCATCGTGTCGTCAAACAGACGGCCTTTTGATTGGACTGCAATTCTTAACATATATAAAAGCCTAATTATCTTGAAAAAGTGCTGCAAAAGTACTGAAAAAATTCCGAATGTGCAATAAAATGAGTAATTTTGCACCCAAAAGAATTAAAAATTGAAGCACTTTAGCATATTTGTTATCCTACTGGCGGCTTTCATAGGCTCGTGCATACCCCAAAAAGAGCAGTCCAACGCCGCGCCATGGGGCGAGGCAGACGCGGGTACCGACAGCGCCGGTTACTTCGACTTAGACCAGATTCAGACCAGCGGCGAGATGATTTTACTGACGCTTAACGGCCCGGAGTACTATTACGAATATCGTGGCCGGCACTTGGGCACTCAGTATTTGCTGGCCGAGAAGTTTGCTGCCTCACTCGGTGTAAGGCTACGTGTAGAGGTGTGCCGCGACTCTGCCGATATGGCTGTGCGGCTGCAAGCCGACGAGGGCGACATCATGGCAACAACTACGGTGGGGCGTCTCGTGGCCAGCTCCCATAAGCCAGATCTCAGTAATGAGCTGCAGGCGTGGTATAAACCTCAGTTCCTGGAAGAGGTTCGCTCACAAGAAGCTTACCTGCTGAGCAGCCGTAGTGTCAAGCGCCACGTGTTCTCGCCCATGCTCGACCGCAAGGGTGGCATCATCTCTCGTTATGACCATCTGTTTCAACAGTACAGCGGTCCTATTCGCTGGGACTGGCGTCTGATGGCAGCGCAGTGTTACCAGGAGTCGACATTCGACCCTCATGCCACTTCGTGGGCGGGAGCCCGTGGTCTGATGCAGATAATGCCTACGACTGCAGACCTGCTCGAACTGCCCCGAGAACAGATGTACGACCCGGAGAAGAACATCCGTGCTGCCGCCCGTTACTTAGGTCAACTTGAGAATAAGTTCCAAGATATTCAGAACCGCCGCGAGCGTACCAACTTTGTGTTGGCAGCCTATAATGGTGGTATCCACCACATACGCGATGCGATGGCTCTCTGTCAGCGTGACGGCCGCGATTCTCATGTATGGAACAATGTCTGTGACTATGTGCTGAAGCTTTCGCAACCAAAGTATTACAACGATCCTATTGTTAAATATGGTTATTTGCGTGGCTCAGAGACTGCCGATTATGTAAACAAGATTCAGCAGCGTTGGGAAGGATACCGTAACGTGAAGTCGCCACGCAAGGGGTTTTCTGCTCCGCCTCGTAAAGCTCATCGCAGAAATAGTAAGTATAAACTTTAGTAGAAACTGTGAATTCTCACTAATCTGTGGAAAAAAAGATATAAAAACTTTGAAGATTGCGGGAAAATCAGTAATTTTGCAGCCCAATGAAGAAAAATTTGTTTCTTGTAAGCCTCTCGCTGCTGTTCTGCGGTTGCGCAGGGGAATTTAATAAGGTGTTGAAGTCGCAAGACTACGACTACCGCTATGAGTATGCCAAGCAGTGTTTTGCTCAGGGCAAATATAATAATGCGGTAACTATTCTGCAAGACATGATTACCATGCTCAAGGGTGGTGAGAATGCCCAGGAGAGCCTCTATATGCTGGCTATGGCGCAGTATATGAGCGGCGACTACGAAAGCGCCTCGACAACATTCAAGAAGTATGGCTCGTCATACCCCAAGGGCATTTATGCTGAGAAGGCCGCTTATTATGTGGGCGAGTCGCTCTTTGAGAGTGCTCCTGAGCCGCGTCTGGACCAGACGCCTACGGTGGGCGCCATCAATGCTTACCAGACATTTCTCGACCTCTACCCCGACTCTAAGCTACGCCCTGAAGCGCAGCGTAAGCTCTTTGAACTACAGGACAAGCTTATCATGAAGGAGTATCTCTCAGCAAAGTTATACTTCAATTTGGGCGGCTATTTCGGCAATGTCAATGCTAACAACGAGAGTAATTATTCGGCCTGTATCATAACGGCACAGAACGCGCTGAAGACCTATCCTTTCACGAAGTTGCGCGAAGATTTCTCGCTGCTGATTATGAAGAGCAAGTTCCAACTAGCCGAGAACAGTTCCGAGGAGAAAATGATAGACCGCTACCGCGATGCCGAAGACGAGTGTTATGGTTTCATCAACGAATTTCCTGATTCAGAGAACAAGTCGCTGGCTGAGCGCTACATCGCCAAATGCAAAAAGGTAATCAAAGATTAGCCTTGTAAATAGTTAAATAGTAAATCGTAAATAGTTAAATAGTAAATCGTAAATAGTTAAATAGTAAATATAAAAGATGGATTACAAGAAGTCAAAAGCTCCGGTGAATACTGTTACGCGCAACATTATGGATTTGTGCGACGACACCGGCAACATCTACGAGAGTGTAGCAATCATTGCCAAGCGTGCTAACCAGATTTCCGTTCAGATCAAGGAAGACCTGAGCAAGAAGCTGGCCGAGTTTGCCAGTTATAACGACTCCTTAGAGGAAGTCTTCGAGAACCGCGAGCAGATAGAAATTTCGCGCTACTACGAGAAGCTGCCGAAGCCCTCGCTGCTGGCTACTCAGGAGTTTATCGAGGATCAGATTTATTGGCGCGACCCTGCCAAGGATCAGCAGAAGAAGGAGCTGGAGAAAGAACTCTCAGAGGTGTAATGACCACGCTGGTGATTCGCTAATTTTTAGTTTACCGACATGATACAGCGTAAACAAACCGTATTCCTGTTACTGGCAGCCATCTTGGCGCTGGTGACACTCTTTGTCAGACTGCAATGGATTGACGTGCTGCAAGCTTGCTCGGCAGTGCTCTCGGGCTTTACCATCTTCCAGTACCACCAACGTATGAGGCAGGCGATGTTATGCCTTGCGGGCATTGTCGTCGTCTTCGCCTGGTATATAGGTGTGGCGGTGCTTGAGGGTAGGGTAGGCACCGTCGAGGCGCTGCCTATGGTCAATGCTATCCTGATTTTCATGGCCCGCAAGGGCATCCTCGATGATGAAAAGCTGGTAAGGGCTGCCGACCGAATCAGGTAAAAAGTTATACAATGAAAAGAAACCTCTTACTGATAGCCGCGATGCTGGTCTATAGCAGCGCTTTTGCCGGCCAGTCGCTTTCCATCAAGGCCATTACCGATGGCGAGTTTCACAGCGAGACGATGACCGCCGTGACGCCATTGGCCGATGGCGAGACCTATGCTCAGATCAGCAGCGACGGACAGCGTATCGTCAGTTATTCTTTCCGCACGGGTAAGCAGACAGCCGTGCTCTTTGATGTCGCCACGGCCCGCGGGCCAAAGGTGGGCCGCGTCGACGGCTACGTGGTGAGTCCCGACGGTCAGCGCCTGCTCATACAGACGCAGACGAAGTCGATTTACCGGCGCTCGTTTACCGCCACCTATTATATATATAGCATACGCAACAACAAGCTGGAACCCCTCTCCGACGGCGGTCCGCAGCAGGTGCCAACCTTCTCGCCCGACGGCAATGTCATCGCCTTCGTGCGCGCGGGTAACATCCACTTGGTGAAACTGCTCTACGACAACGCCGAGAGTCAGATTACCAAAGACGGTAAGTTTAATGAGGTCATCAACGGCGTGCCAGACTGGGTCTACGAGGAGGAGTTCAGCTACAATTCGGCACTCACCTTTACCGCCGATTCCAAGCAAGTGGTGTGGGTGCGCTTCGACGAGAGCCAGGTGAAACAATACTCCATGCAGCTCTTCAAGGGGCTGGCTCCTGAGCGTAGCGAGTATGCCCAGTATCCGGGTGCCTACAGCTATAAATACCCCATTGCCGGTGAGCAGAACTCCAGCGTCAGCGTCATGAGCTACGACATCAAGAGCCACCAGACGCGGCGCCTCGACCTGCCCCTCGACAAGGACGGCTACATTCCGCGCCTGCTGCCCACGAGCGACCCCACGAAGGTGGCTGTGGTGACGATGAACCGCCACCAGGACCAACTGCGCATCTATATGTGCAACCCCCTGTCGACGGTCTGCCAGTTGGTGGTTGAAGATAAGGTTGACAAGTATATCAAGGAGGAGGTGCTCGGTGACCTGCAGATTACCGCTAACCACATACTGCTCAGCAGCGAGCGCGACGGCTATAACCACCTCTACCTATACGCCCTCAATGGCCAGCAGAAACGCCAGGTGGGCACGGGGCAGAATGTTATCACCGCCGTCTACGGCTACGACGAACCTACCGGCGACATCTATTACGCCGCCACCAACGGCACACCCACCGAACAGCAAATTTACGTCAGCCATGCCAACGGCAAGACCGAGGCGCTGACTCAGCAGTCCGGCGTCAACTGCGCCACCTTCAGCAGCACCTACAAGTATTTTATTAACAACTGGAGCAGTGTTGCTTCGCCCGCCGTCTACACCCTACGCGACAACCGGGGCCGCCAGCTGTCGACACTTATCGACAACAGCGCGCTGAAGCAGAAGCTGCAGCAGTATGACCTCGGTACGGTGGAGATGTTCCAGCTGACGACGTCGGAGAATGTTACCCTCAACGGCTGGATGGTGAAGCCTCGCAATTTCGACCCCGCGAAGAAGTATCCCGTTATCATGTATCAGTATGGCGGCCCCGGCTCCCAGCAGGTGCTCAACCAGTGGGGCATCGGCATGAGCGGCAGCGGCGCTATCATGGAACAGTTCTTCTGTCAGCAAGGCTATATCTGCGTCTGTGTCGACAACCGCGGCACCGGTGGTCGCGGCGCCGACTTCGAGAAGTGTACCTATCTCAGGCTGGGCGAGAAAGAAGCCCGCGATCAGGTAGAGGCAGCACTCTGGCTGGGCCAGCAGTCCTACGTTGACAAGGACCGCATCGCCATCTGGGGCTGGAGCTACGGCGGATGGAACACGCTGATGGCCATGTCGGAGGGACGGCCCGTCTTCCGCTGCGGTATTGCCATCGCACCGCCCACCTGCTGGCGCTACTATGACACTGTCTATACCGAGCGCTTTATGCGCACGCCTAACGAGAACAAGAGCGGCTACGACGAGGTAAATCCCATTGCCCGTGCCCATCAGCTGAGCGGCGCCCTGCTGCTCTGCCACGGACTGGCCGACGACAACGTGCACTACCGCAATACCGCCGAATACGTGGAGGCTCTGGTGCAGGCCGACAAGGATTTCCGCCAGCTGGTCTATACCAACCGTAACCACAGTATCTATGGCGGCAACACCCGTAACCACCTGTTCCGCCAGTGCCTCAACTTCTTTGACAGCGAATTGAAACACTCTGTTCGGCAATAAAGCAAGAATATCTGGATGAACTTCTGCTGTCATCAAAGTTATTTCACTGAAGAGAGGCAGAGATGACAGTTACTTCACCTGTACGATGCGGTGCAACAGGGCTACTGTTTGTTACACGTGCTGGAATTTTTATTCCGTGCGCCGGAATTTTTATTCCGCGCGCCGGATTTTCAGTATGTTGTGACGAAGTGTAGATGGTGACGCTAAATTTAGTTGTTAGTCTATATTATTCATAGTAATTATATTCAAGCACTTCCTTTGTTGTCGAACAATTCGGTAACAGTCTCCTTCAGCGTCAGGTAGCCGCTCTGGAAGAGCACGGGGATAGGGTTGCTGATACGCTCCTTAGGGGCGTCAAAACGGTCGAGTGTGGCGCGGAAGTGCTCTATCTGCAGGCTGATTTTCTTAGTTCTGTTCATTTTTCACAATAATACAGGAGGATGCTTCGCAGCGGCCTCCTGTTTGCCCGGGTATTTATGAAAAAACGTCTACTTATAGTAACTAATAACTATTCTGCTACTCCACCACCACGCGGGGGTGGTACTCAAAGTACTTCTGGTTTCGGCGCAGCTGCTCTACGTCGAGGTTGCTCTCCACCGTGCCGCTCCAGTTGGCGCCCCAGGCCTTGAAGGGCTCGCCCTCGGGCACGATGTAGTTGATGGTGCGCACGCCCGGTGCCAGCGGCTCGTAGACCTTGACGAAGGCTATCCAGTCGCCGCTGTTGCCCCTCACCCAGAAGAGGTTGCCGTTGGGATAGTCCTGCACCTCCTTCAGGCGGTACTGTTTGCCGTTGTTGTCGATGAGCATGTCACCAGGTCCCTCGCCAAAGTATTCGCGCGTCCAGTTCTGTTCGCGGGCCACGGCTATGTAGGTGGCGTCGGCCGTGCGCCAGAGGGCCATGGTATTGTGCTTCAGCGGCCTGATGAGGTGGGCGTCGGTGTATTCGGCCCACGAGCCGCTGTTGTCCTTGTTGTAGTTGCGTGCCTCGCGCACCAGTCGTGGCTTATGGAACTCAGGCGGCGCGTCGTAGGGCGAAATCGTGGCGTGATACATATTTGGCCTGTTGATGGAGATGGTGCTGCCGCCGTTCAGTCCCCAGTTGGGCACACCATAGATATACACGGAGCTGGTCTCGGGGGGCAGCGGCGGGAAGTAGATGCGCAGGTCTACGATACTGTCCTTCATGGCGCGGAAGCGGAAATACTGGCCCCAGTTGTCGGGGTTGGAGCGGCGTGCACGATACTGCACGCCTGTCTCGCTGTCGCCGATGGCGGTCTCGTCGGAGGCGAGCCAGAAGTTGGTGATCACGTCGGCAGGCATCTTCATGTAGCAGTGGAGCACCGTCTCGCCATCCTCTTCGGTGAGTTCCCATCCGCAGGGGGCAAGTTCCGACGATGTTTCAAGGGCTTTGGCGAAGGTGAAGTCTCTTTCAAATCTTCCGGTAGAACTGCTGCTTACCATGGTGACGCTCTTGGCCCACTGGCCGTCGCGCTCCTTCACGTGCCGGTTTTCGGTATTCTGCCATTTTACGGTGCTCAGTCCAGTCGCCGGGTCGGTCAAAGGCTGGTCGATGGGAATCCAGATGATGCGTCCTTCGTTCAGCACGTTCGATACGGTTATCTTGTTTTTCATTACCGGCATATCTACGCCTGCCCGTGGCTTTTGTGCCCCGATGGTGGCGGTCGTGGCCGCCAAGAGGGCTGTTAATATCATTCTGTAATGTTTCATAATTCTGTTGTTTGATTGGTATGAGTTGTTCTTTCGCGAAATTCTTGATAAGCCTCCGACGAGACGGCGACGCCTGTTGGGGCGTGGGTAGCGTAGAGGATGATCCTGCTGCCGCTGATGCGCTCGGCCAGCCAGAGGTATCGGCGGCTGAGCCGCGTGTCCTCAAGGGTGAACAGCAGTTGCTGCTGCGAGATGGTCATCTGGTAGCCTGGACTGTCGTAGCTGTAGGTGCAAGCCACCTGTAAGAGGCGGTCGAAGAGTCTCACCTTGTCGTTGTCGGGGAAGACGTAGGCCACGCTGCGTGCGGTGCTGTCGTTGAGCACTACGGCATTGATGTGGTGATAGGTGGCCAACTTCTCGACGAACTCGTCCACGCGAGCCGGAGGCAGATAGTCGGACGTATCCTTAGTTTCCGTATAGGCCGCGTAGTGCAAGTTAGCGTCGAGCACCTTTACACTGGGGGTGTTTTCTTTCACAGTATCGCTGGGTACCGATTCAGCGGGGGCGTCTTCCTTCGCAGCATCGTTAGGAACCAATACAATGGGGGCGTTTCCCTTCGCAGCATCAGTGGAAACTGACTCTATGGGGTGGTTTTCCTTCTCGGCGTTGTCGGCAATCAATTCCGTGGGGTGGCTTTCCTGCCGCCGGGTTGCCACGCCCACACCGATGAGCAGCAGCACACTGGCGGCGATGCCGACGGCGGCGTAGAGCCATGCCTTGGGAGCGCGGGCGCCCCCGCCCGCCAACGATGAGGTCGCCCGCGGTTCCTTTTGCGGGCGAGGTCGCCCGCGGTCTGGCAGGCGGCTCATGATGCGCTCCGTCAGCTCGTCGGGGTTGTCGAGGCGGGGTTGCTGTGCCTGTTGCAGCCGGTTGAGTATGTCGTCAGTCTTATTCATATCCTAATTCTTTCAGTCGTTTGCGTATCGTTTGTCGGGCCACGTAGAGGTTGCTCTTCACTTGGCGGGCGTCCAAGCCTGTAATCTGCTCCACCTCCGACGATGGCAGGCCCTCTAACTGGCAGAGCGTGAAGACAAGCCGCTGTTTCGCGCTCAGTCCCTCGGCCAAGAGCCGCACGATCGACACCCATTCGTGGTTCTCTAATGCCTGGTAGCTGTCGGCATCGGCAGCAAAGCGAAGCAGCGTCTGCTCGTCTAACGGCAGAGAGTTGACTGTCCGCATCTGCTTCAGCCGGTCCAGGCAGAGCCGGGTGGCTATGGTGTAGAGCCATGTGGAGAACGGCCGTTGCAGGTCGTAGGCATCAAGCTTCTGCCACACGCGGATGAAGGCCTCTTGAACCACGTCCTTGGCCTCTTCCTCGTCGGCCAGCATTTTCAGTGCCACAGAAAAGATGCGCTGCTGATAGGTAGTCACTACCCATCGGAATGATTCTCTGTCGCCGTCCTTGCAGCGTGCCAGTATTTGGTTCTCTTCAGTTGTCATCTGTTTGCTTGTCTATCTATAATACAACTGAAAAGGATAAAAGTCAAATTGTTCAAGCCATTTTTTTTGCATCTAGGCTCCAGTGCCTACCCGCCACCTTTCTATTCGATGTTCAGTGCCTTCCTGATGAGCGGCTCCAGTTCTCCGGCATCGGTAGAGGTGGAGAGGATGGTGCCGTCGCGGTCGATGAGGTACATGGCGCCGCCGGCATTGTCGGCTCCGTTCTTGCGCCACACCTGGTTCTCGTCGTTCAGTTCCAGCAGGCTCGGCCAGGGGTAGCCGTCTTTCTTCGCTGCATTTTCCATCGCTTGGCGGCTTCGCTCACGGGCGATGGCAACGACGGTGAAGCCCTTGTCCTTATACTTCTCATAGACGGGAATCATGGCAATGCTATGCCGGCGACAGGGGCCGCACCACGATGCCCAAAGGTCGATGAGGGCGACCTTGCCTTTCGTGAGCGTTGAGACAGGCACGAGTTGGCCGTCGGTGTTGCGCACCGTGTAGTCGATGTAGGGTTTGCCTGGCTGCAGGCGGTAGGCCGCTTCGGCGGTGGCAATCTGCTCGTGGACGGGGTGGCCGGGATAGTAATTGGCGAGTTTGTCGTGATAGAGCGTCAGGTAAGGCTCAAACTTCGACTTGTCGAAGTTCGCATAGCTGTCAGCATGCTTGAGTATCTGGATGGCATCGCGCACGTCGTAGAGCGTCCAAAGCATGGGGTGCTCTGCGTCGTAGGCGAAGCGGAAGGGTACCAAGCCGGCGGTGATGCTGTCGCGCCGCTGTTTCAGCTGCAAACCTTGTGCCGTATATTGCTCACGCTCATTCCGCATGTAGTGGTTTACGACCTGACGGACAGAGTCAACGTATGCCTTTGGCAGGCTGTCCACATTCATGGTCCGTGCCTTGGCAATGGTGGAAATGAAGTCCGCCTTGTAGAACTCTGCCCTGCGGTCAGGGTCTTCCATCTGACTGTCGATTTCATCAACGGGGTTCCAGAAGCGCACGTCCTCAATGCTGTCCTTTACCGCATGCTTGCGTCCTTCCTCGCCGTTGCTGACGATACGCACCCGTTTGTCCTCATACATCGTGACATTCACGTTGCAGTTCTCGGCGATGAACTTGCCCTCGAACCAACTACTCGTTTCGTATTGCTTCAGAAAGAATACCACATAGAGTCTTGGGAAGTCGGTCTCGATGTCGTAGGTGAAGTGCCCGTCCTTGGCTTTTACATGAAAGCGCGGCTCGTCCACCACGCGCAGGTCAGTCCCTGCCTCACAGATGATGATTTCGTCGCCCCACGCGTCGGTCTCCAATGTTCCTTCGACGTGGCATTTTACTTGCGCCTGCCCCGCCACTGTGACGAGAGCGAGCAGGATGGTGATGATGATTTTCTTGTTCATATTCGCTTCGTTTTATTTGTTATCAGGAAATATCTCTTCGAGTTTCTCTTTCAGTTCGTCAATGCTGTTAGGCACGGCAATGATGGTGCCGTCGCGGTCGATGAGGAATAGGGCACTGTTTTGAGTGCCGTGCTTACGGAACACACCGAACTCGTCATCAAGGTCAACGAGACAAAGCCAGGGAAAAGCGTGACGCTCGACGGCCTTGCGCATAGCATCGGTGGACTTGAATTCGTGGGCGA
>CAMHKU010000046.1 GCA_946185805.1 uncultured Prevotellaceae bacterium
TCTCGGTGGCGTCGAAATGAATCGACTGAATCTTAATTTCCATAGATACCTCCTGTTTGCTTTAAAAGGTTATTAATAAGGTTATGCCCGCGGATGGGCTTCTTTGTAAACTCGTTTTAGCTGCTCAAAGGTGGTGTGCGTGTAAATCTCTGTCGTGTTCAGGCTTTCATGCCCCAACAGTTTCTTCACGCTCTCCAGACCGGCTCCATTGTTGAGCATCGCCGTGGCAAAACTGTGGCGCAGCACGTGGGGCGAACGCTTCTTCAGCGTGGTCACCTCCGAGAGATGCTTCTTCACCAAGTTCTGCACCTGACTGCGGCTGATGCGGTTGCCGTGCTTGTCAAGGAACAGTGCCCGGCACTGCTTGTCAGCCTCTTGGTCGCGTAGCGCCATATACTTGCGCAGCATCTCGGCCAGTTCGCTGCCGAAGGGCACGATACGCTGCTTGTCGCGCTTGCCGGTAACCTTGAGCTGCATGGCAGCCATGTCTACGTCGTCGTCGTCAAGACCTACCAGTTCGGCCAGACGGATGCCGGTCTCGTAAAGTAATAATAGTATCGCGCGTGCGCGAACATTATTATAGTCATCGCCAACCAATCGCTCGTCTAAGAGCTCGTTCATCTCCGACTCACGGACGAACTGGGGCAGCGGCTTCGACTTCTTCGGACCGGTCACCATGTGCGCAGGGTCTCTGTCAACAAAACCTCTGGCGAGTGCAAAGCGATAGAAGGTACGCAGGGCACTCAGCCCACGGTTGACGGTGGCAGGTTTCTTGCCGGCATCCATCAGATGCTCCACCCAGTCGCGAATGACGTCGGCATCGGCTGTTTCCAACGAGAGACAATCATCCAATCCCTGAATGTACGCCTCAAAGTCGCGCAGACTTTCTTCGTACGACTGCACGGTAAGCGGACTTCTGTTCCGCTCATAGCGCAGGTAATTCAGGAACTGGTCGATCATCTTATACGTTGCCTTACTTTACGTTAACCTACTCATGCTCGGCCTGTTACGACGCGGAAGTCGCTTCAAAAGCCGTCACACAGCAGATTTCGGCAACGAATTTACGGAAATTAATTCAATCCACCAAATTTTCGGGGAACTTTTTTTATTCCTCGTTGGTACGCAGCTGCTGTACGTAGATGGCGTGCTCCATCTTCAGGCGCTTCAGAACAGAGGGCTTGTCGAACTGCTGACGGCGGCGGAGTTCCTTCACGACACCAGTCTTTTCAAACTTTCTCTTAAACTTCTTGAGAGCCTTCTCAATGTTCTCGCCTTCTTTTACAGGTACAATAATCATTTTACTTTGCTTTAAATTTTTAATTGTTAAACTTAGTGCTTTCGGCCAAAGGCCACGAAAAGCGGCTGCAAAGTTACAACTTTTTCACCTAACTACCAAGCTTTTAGCTAATTTTTTATAATTCGGGCCTGCTTTCTACCTATTTCTACCTATTCTATGGCGAGAGCGCCAACGCCATCAAGGTGCAGATATGGGTGACGCTCATTGCCAACCTGCTGCTGACGCTGCTTCAGAGAGGGGTAACCCAGGCATGAAGCTTCTCAGGCCTCGCGACTATTGTCAGGATTATGCTGATGTACTACATTGACGTCTTGAGATTCCTCGAGCACCCGGAAAAGGACTGGGAGGCGGCTTTGGAGGAGGATACAAGCAGTCCCCTGCCGAGGCATAGGACAACAGGGGGCTTGGATATGGTCTTAGTCTCGGGATTGCAGATTACAAAGCAGGTTCAGAGCGGGGATTCATGTTTAGCGGACAGTAATAAAATTGTAACTTCTACCCTTCCTGAATTATTCGCAAAGATAGACTATACTGCCCTGACGGCCAGGTAGCGGTTGATGACGCTGGGGGTTAGCTCCTGCGGGGTGGTCAACAGCGAGAGGATGCCGTGCTGGCGGAGGGTGGCACTGATGAGCTGTTGCTCGTCGGCAAATTTTCTGGCCACCTCCTGCTGGCAACGCTCTTCGGCGGTGCGCGGCGGCGTGTCTATAAACTGCTGCAGCTCTACGTCGGCGAAGAAGACGACGAGCAGGCGGTGACGGCGCGCTATCTGCTGGAGGAAAGGCAGCTGGCGCTGCAGCGAGACGAGCCCCATGAAGTTGGTATAGAGAATCAGCAGCGAGTGCTTGTTGATATGGCGCCCGATGGCGACGGCCAGTGCCGAGTAGTCGGTTTCGGCAAAGTCTGTCTGCTCGGCATAGAGCGTCTCCATCAGCCGGTTCAGATGGCCGCTGCGACGGTCGGCGGCCACAACGGTATCTACGGTGTCGGCAAAGGTGATAAGCCCGGCACGGTCCTCCTTTCGCATGGCGACGTAGCTCAGGGCCAGCGAGGCGTTGATGGCGTAGTCGAGCAGCGTCATGCCCTCGAAGGCCTGCTGCATGACGCGCCCCTGGTCGATGATAGAAAAGACCTGCTGCGAGCGCTCGTCCTGATAGACGTTGACCATGGGGCGCCCGGTGCGCGCCGTGGCCCGCCAGTTCACGGTGCGGTAGTCGTCGCCGCGCAGGTAGTCGCGTATGTGTTCGAAGTCGGTGTTGCGGCCAATACGGCGCACGCGCTTGATGCCCGGCTCCTGCAGGTGGCGGCTGGCGGCCATCAGCTCATACTGGTGGAGGCGCTGGAAGGAGGGGTAGACGCTGACATCGCAGGGGGCGGCACACTTGTAGCGGCGCTCCACGAGGCCGAGGCGCGTGGAGGCGAAGACGATGACATGGCCGAAATTGTAGACACCGCGGCGCAGGGGACGGAGGGTGTAAGTCATCGTAACGGCAGCGGAGGCGGGAGCGGCGGCGGAGACGGGAGCAGCGAGGACAGCGGCACCGCCGCTGCACAGCCACCGGAAGTCGCGACGCTGGAATTGGGGCGGCAATTCGTCGATGACCTCGAAAGTGACGGCGAAGGGGTAGGCGCTCTCTACCTGTATGGTAACAGGATTGTCGTCGCCATTGCTGAAGCGCTGACTAAGTCGGCGCTCGGCACTGACGGCGCGGCGGTGCCAGAGCAGGGCGATGTCGGCCACCGTAGCCACGAAAAGGGCCGCCGTCAGCAGCCGCCCCACTGTGAACAGCGGGGCGCTGGCATAGCCGAGGCCGGTAATAACCGCCACGGCAAGCAGCAGGACATAGAAGCGGCGTTTTAAAAACATCTTTGCAGGTTGACTGTGCAATCGTCTTTGCAGGTTGGCTGTGCAGCGGCGGTGTCGCTGCCACGACGCTTGCTATTTAGGTACTTCCACTTTGTCAAGCAGGCGGCGGGCCACCTTCTGCGGTGTGAAGCCTTCCATCTCGGCCTCAGCCGTAAGCACGAGGCGATGCTGCAGCACGGCGGGCACAACGGTCTTCACGTCGTCGGGCGTCAGAAAGTCGCGGCCCTGCAGCAGGGCGTAAGCCTTGGCCGACTGCAGGATAGCCACCGAGGCGCGCGGCGAGGCGCCGAGGTAAACGACGCGGCTCTTGCGCGTCTGCTGCACAATATCGACGACATACTGCAGCAGCGACGTCTCGACATAGACATCGGCCAGCAGGCGGCGCAACTGCAACAGTTCGTCCTTAGTGATAACGGGCTGCAGGCGGCTCAGGTCGGTAAACGCAGCGTTCCGGTGGTGACGCTCCAGGATGCGCAGTTCTTCCTCGGCCGATGGGTAGTCCATGACAAGCTTCATCAGGAAGCGGTCGGTCTGCGCCTCTGGCAGTTTGTAGGTGCCCTCCTGCTCCACGGGGTTCTGCGTGGCGAGGATGGTGTAGAGGGGCGACATGGGGTGGGTGGTGCCGTCGATGGTGGCCTGGCGCTCCTCCATCACCTCAAAGAGGGCGGCCTGCGTCTTCGCCGGGGCGCGGTTCACCTCGTCGACGAGCACCACGTCGGCAAACACGGGGCCGGCATGGAACTGGAATTCCTGCGTCTTCATGTTGAACACACTGGTGCCAAGCACGTCGGAGGGCATGAGGTCGGGCGTAAACTGTACGCGGCTGAAGCGCGCGTCAATGAGTCGCGCCATGAGTTTGGCCAGCAGCGTCTTAGCCACGCCGGGCACGCCTTCTATCAGCACGTGGCCGCCGGCGAGGATGGCCGTCAGCAGCAGTTCTACGTTCTCGTCCTGACCAACGATGACCTCGCCGATGGCCTGGCGCAGCGTCTGCACCCTCGCTGAGAAGGCAGACAGGTCAATGTTTATTCTTTCTTCCATATTGTTGGGCTTTATAGGGCTAATAGGTCTAATGGGACTAATGGGTATTATTGTTCTTCTTTGTCTTCAGGTATTGCAGGGTGCCTATGTGGCGTATGAAGTCAAGCTGGTAGTTGCGCGGCGGTTCCTCAACGGGTATGGCACGCTGGCGGCGGCGGGCATTGAAGCCCATGAGGAGCACCACGCCGAGCAGCACCAGATAGAGCGCCCAGCGCAGCGGCGGCCGGCACAGCAGTTCGCGGAAAGGTGAACTCTCGGCAGCATCGTAGTGGGGCATGTAGGCCTCAGTACGCACCACGGGCAGCGGCTTCAGACGGTTCATGAGCCGGTGGACGTAGGCGGGACAGTCGAGCACGCCGTAATTGGTAAACAGCAGCGGCGTGGTGACGAGGATCAGCTCGCCACGGCCGACGCGACAGCTCAGCGCCACCACCTCGGGCACTTTAATTTTGGCAGAGTCTCTCTTCGTCCAGCCATCCGTCGCCCAGTGGGGGTTCACGTCGACATGCTCACTGGCAAACTCGCGGTTCTCCCAATCGTGGATCACGGCCAGCGGCTCTGTGGTGGCCGTATCTGAAAGGCAGGCGCTAATCAACGACTCGTTCACCATGTAGCTGGCGGAGGGATAACGCAGCGTGTCGCCCACCCAGAAGAGGGTGTCGCGCCGCCCCTGGTTGACAAGTTTCTGAAACGCATAGTCAGCATGCGACGCACAGGCGATGTGGAGCGTGTCGCAGAGCTCATCGTCGAAATACGAGTGGGCGTAAAGGATGCGGTTGCCACGGGCAGCCAGGGCCAGGAGGGTGTCGGTGTTGACATCCTCGACGTAAACGCCGGCATGGCGGAGGATGACGATGGCACGCGGCGAGGATTTCTCCAAGGCTAACTGCGAGAGCGACTTGCGACAGACGCTATAGCCACGGGGCATCTGCTGGGCAAAGATGCTGTCGAAGACATAGCAGCCGAAGGGCTGGCGGTCGTCGTGGGCAAACGAGGGCGACCACTGGAAGCGCCGCGGCATCTGGTATTCCAAGAGGAGCATGAAGCCTAACAGGGCGATGATGAACAGCCAGAACTTGCGGCTCATGGGCACACCTCCTTTCGTAATGCCTGCACGTCGTCGTAGAGCGCGCGCGTGGCGGGGAAGTTGCCGTAGCGCACACGGAGGAAATGGGCGGTGAGCGAACGGAAGGCGGGGGCAGCGGCACCGCCGCTGCACAGCGGACCCGAGGCAGAAGGGGCGGACGACGGGCGAGCGGTAGCCAGTTCGTGGACATACTGCGAAGGGGTTTTGAAGGGCTGCCAGTCAATGAGGCGGGCGTCGGCAAGGGCCTTGAGCGTCTGCAGATAGACCACGCGAATAGCCTCACGGTAATTCTCGGCAGCGAGGGCCTGAGCGAGAGCAGCGTCGAAGTCAACGCCGTAGATATTGTCGACAGCCTCATCGCCGTCTTGCACCAGCGTCTCCTGACGGTGGAAGAGCCACGGCTGATAGCACCACAGATACCACACGGCGAGGACCAGGGCGGCAACGGCAATAAAGATCAGCGTCCAACGCACAGCAGCACTGCCCGATGAGCTGTCGAAAAACGCATCGAGCAGGCGCCCAAGCTTCATCAGCAGCCAGTCGCTGAAGGTCATGCCATCGTCGGCCAACTCACGGCTGTACTCGAAGTCGGGTTGCGATTGCCAACGGGCAATCTGTGCGGTGTCTATGACGAGGGTGTCGGGCACGTTTGGGGTGAAGCGCTATGCTAGTGAAAAGTGAAAAGAGATAAGTGATAAGTGAAGGGTGATAGGTGATGGGTGATAGGTGATGGTTAGGCGTTCAGGGTTTCGAACTGCTCGATGTCGCGGTCTACGCTGACGCCGTCAACCTTGTCGCAGGCATGGCCATACTGATAAGCCAGACCGATGAAAGGCAGCACCAACAGGCAGTTGCCCACGAAGCCGGAAACAACACCCAGCAGATACTGCGCAGCCGAATAGCCAAACGACGTGGCAAAGCCTGTAGAGTTGCCCTGCAGCGCCAAGGCCTGCTTGATGCCCATCATCAGATAGCCGGGCATAGACACCACGCCCTGGATAATGCTCACCAGCAGATAGAGCACAAAGGTAACTGCGACAATGCCGGCCCACGTCTTCCATCCCAACCGTATAGACTTGGCATAGGCAGCGACGATGCCCGTATTTTCAAACAGATAGATGGGCGTCGCCAGCGCAAAGAGCGGCATGGCTATCAGCAGCAGCATGACGCCCAGAACAATCATCGCCGGCCCGAAGGCTATCAATATGGCTATCAGCAGCGCAGCCACAACGCACAGTGCCAACCCTGTGAGGATAAGCAACAGCTGGCGCAGCGCCATACGCTTGACGCCGGGCTGCAGGTCGGCCCACGTGATGCCAGTGAGGCGCGGCCGCTGCTCGTAGAGTTGCATCATGGTGTAGGTCAGCGCCACCAGCAGCACGATGCCCACATACTGCACGAGCATCAGCCACCCCATGGATGACAGCCACGGCAACATGGACTCCAGCTCTGGCTTCGCCCCTCCCAAGCTCGTAGAAAACGACATGTAACCCGACATGAAGTTGTTCATGAAGAACGTCTGCACCAGCGTCACCGGCAGCAGCAGATAAGTGATGTACTTCAGCAAAGGGCGCCAGTTGTCGCGCACGAAGTCGACTGTGTCTTGCAGCTTGTCGCCGAACGACCGTTTCTGGTAAAGTTTAATCAGTTTCGTTTCCATTTAGTTGATTGTTTTTTACGTAATACTATTTGATACTTTATCCTTAGCCTGCATTGTCATTATATGATAACACGAATTATCACGAATTAAACACGAATTTCTCATAAATTTAATTTTTGAATAATTCGTGTTTAATTCATGGTAATTCATGTTTAAAGCCAAACATTTCTTCTGTCGCCTAATAATTTTCACGAATTCTTCTGCTTAGGTAATACAATGTAATAGTAGACGACGAAAGCCAGCGAGCCGCCGATGATAGAGAGCCGCAGCAGGTCGGGCCACTCCGTGTGGCGCGTCATGAAACTCTCGATGAAGCCGGCCACGACGAACACCGGCACCGTGCCCACGACGATACGCAGTCCGCGGCGCGCCCCCCGCCGAAACGACACCAGTCGCGGGTAGGTGCCGGGGAAGAGCCAGCCATTGCCCATGGCGATGCCGGCGGCGCCGGCCACGATGATGGCCGAAATCTCGAGCGTGCCGTGGAGCCAGACGGCCAGCGCCGACTGCCACAGCAGACCGTGCTGCACGAAGAACGTCTGAAAGGCGCCGAGCATCACGCCATTCTGAAACAGCACGAAGGCCGTGCCCAAGCTGGTGAGCACGCCGAGGACGAAGATGATGAACGACACACGGACGTTGTTCAGCGTGATACTGCCAAACATGTCGTCCTCGGGATCGCCGCCATAGACGGCCATCGGCTCGCCCATGGCTATATTCTGCAGCGTCATGTCTACATAACGGTCGCCGAGGATAACGCGGCAGAACTCCGGGTCGAGCCACTGCGAGACGACGCCCACCAGCACGCTGGCGGCAAACACCATAAACGACAGCAGCAGCTCGCGGCGCGCCGCCCACATCGTCAGCGGCACCTCATCGGTCCAGAACGTCAGCAGCCGCCGCCACCGGTAGTGGCTGGAGCGGTAAATCTCGTTGTGCAGTGCCGACGCCAGGTTGTTCAAGTAGCGCGTAATCTTCGACTCCGGATAATGGGTCTGCGCAAAGGCCAGGTCGCTGGTCACGTCGATATAGGTGTCGGCCAGTTCCGTGGCGTCGCTCAGCCTTACGCTCTCGGCCACCAGCTCGGCACCCCGCCACTTCGAAAGATTCTGTCGTATGAACGTTACTTCTTTCATAATACGCCGCAAAGATACGAAATAATTTACAATTTGCAACTTATAATTCATAATTATTTTGTACCTTTGCAACCATCATGGCAGAAAAGAGCATCACTACCGGCCAATACGTCCGCATCAGGCAGACGCCCGCCAGCGTCGGCGAGCGCATGGCAGCACAAGTCATCGACTGGCTGGTGCAGGCGGCCTATATCGCCATGTGGATATGGATTGCCCCCAAATTCGGCACTCTGATGGTCATCCTCGTCATCCTGCTGCCCGTGCTGCTCTACTGTCCGCTGTGCGAGTTGTTGGCCGGAGGCCAGACCATCGGCAAGGCTATCGTCAGGCTGCGCGTCATCATGGCCGACGGCACCCTACCCTCGCCCGCCGCCTACCTGCTGCGCTGGCTGCTGATGATTGCCGACGGCATGCCGCTGGCCTTCATGGGTGTGCTGGTGATAATACTCAACCGCAACAACCAGCGGCTCGGCGACATGGCTGCCGGCACGCTGGTGGTCAAGCTGCGCAGCTACAATAAGATTCAGGTAAGCCTCGACGAGTACGACTACCTGACCCGCGACTATCGACCTACTTATCCTCAGGCCGCCGACCTCTCGCTGGAACAGATTGACGTCATCCGCCGCACGCTGGACAGCGACGCCCCGGAGCGCATCGGCCAGCTGTCGCTGAAGGTGCAGCAGCTCATCGGCGTCACCCGCCGCGAGCGCGACGACGAGGCGTTTCTGCGACGCATAGAGCGCGACTATCAGTATTACGCCTTGGAGGAGATTTAGCGATTACGACGCCAGCGGCGCCGTGGCCTGCTGCAGCCACTGCCGCTCGTCGGCATCGAGATGGGGCGCCAGGGTGTCGTAGACGCGCTGGTGATATTGGTTCAGCCATGCTATCTCCTCAGGCAGCATCATCTCGCTGACAATGGGCGCCTTGTCAATGGGGCAGAGGGTGAGCGACTCAAACTGCAGGAACCTGCCGAACTCCGTCTCGCGGTAAGGCACGATGAGCAGTGTGTTCTCTGTGCGTGCGCCGCAGCGCCCTGCCAGATAGATGCCAGGCTCGTCGGTAATGGTCATGCCGGCCACCAGCGGTGCCGGTTTCCACTCCATGCGAAACTGGTGAGGCCCCTCATGCACATTGAGATAGGTGCCCACGCCATGCCCCGTACCATGCAGGTAGTTGATGCCCTCGCGCCACATATACTGGCGGGCCAGGATGTCAAGCTGGGTGCCGCTGCTGCCGCTGGGAAACTTGCACAGCTCTATCTGGATATGCCCACGCAGCACCAGGGTATAGATACGCTTCTCTTCCTCGGTCAACGGCCCTAAGGCGATGGTGCGGGTAATGTCCGTAGTACCGTCGAGATACTGGGCGCCGCTGTCGAGCAGCAGCAGGCCGCGGGGCTGCAGGGGGATGTCGGTATCAGCGGTGGCCTCATAGTGAACGATGGCTGCATGGGCGCCATAGCCGGCAATGGTGTCGAACGAGATGTCGCGGAACAGCGGCTGCGCGGAACGTAGAGCGGTGAGCTTGCGGTCGATGGCCATCTCTGTCAGGCTGCTGATCTCCGGCTTGCCGATATAGCCCGAAAGCCAATAGAGAAACTTCACCAGCGCGATGCCGTCTTTGAGCATCGCCGACCTGAATCCCGCTATCTCGGTAGCGTTCTTCACGGTTTTCATACGCTTCACCGGCGACTCTGCCTCTACAATCTCGGTCTTCAGACCCTCACGCCGCATGGCTTTGTTGCTGACAGCCTGATAGAGCGTATAGTTCACCTCTGCCGGGTCTATCAGTATGTTGTATTCAGAGTAGTCTTTCAGTCCCTGGGCAATATTGGCGTAGTCGTCTACCCCTACCCCTTCGTCTTTCAGATAGTCGACGACGGCAGCCGACAGCTTCACCTTATTTATATATAAGGTGACGGCGGTGGTAGAGACGAGCAGATAACTGACGAACACCGGATTGCAGTGTACGTCGGTACCCCGCAGGTTCAGAGTCCAGGCTATGTCGTCGAGGGCCGCCATCAGCATGCCGTCGGCATGTTGCGCGCGAAGGGCCTTACGTATGCGGGCGATCTTGTCGCGGGCAGCTTCGCCGGCAAACTTCATAGGATAGATTTCCACGGGAGCAACAGAGATTGGCGGCCGCTGGCGCCATATCAGTGCCAACGGGTCGAGATTTGTGCGCAGCGTCAGGCCGCCATTGTGGCGCAACTCTGCCTTCAGCTCTCTCACCTCGCCGACAGCCATCAGCGAGCCGTCGACGGCCACCTCCGTCGATGGTACATCGCGCGTGGCGAATTGTGAATTATGCATTGTGAATTGTGAATTAATCCACTCGGCAATGGTGGGCGTACCCTCTATCTTGAGCTTCATCAACTGATACTCCGTACCCCTGAGCTGCTCTTCAGCAGCCAGGAAATAACGGCTGTCGGTCCACAGGGCGGCACTCCACAGCGTCACTACCGCCGTGCCCGCCGACCCGTTGAAGCCACTGATCCACTCGCGGCCTTTCCAGTGGTCGGCCACATATTCACTCTGATGGGGGTCGCTGCTGGGAAATATAAATGCCACCAGATGCTCGCGACGCATCACCTCGCGCAATTGCTCTAATCTTTGATTAACTGTACTCATCATCTACCTATTCTAAAATTAATTCAAGTTTCGCATTATTTTGTTTAAACGCAGAGACGCAGAGTATGAAGAGTCTTCATGCTTATTCAGAGTCATGCTAAAGCATTCTTTGGAGGTCGCAGAGAGGCTGCCGCATGGCTCTGCGTACTCTTATAATGCCTTTGGCATGCCTCTGCCCGCTCTAATGGTATGCGTAGATCTTCATAACTCTGCGACTCTGCGTTTAGAAAAGATTTACGGAAGTGAAATATTAACATATCTCCCTTCACCCTTCACCTTTCGCCTTTCACCCCAAAATGCAACTCCGACTTGACAAAGGTACGAAGTTTTGGCCACAAATTCAAACGATTAACACAGATTAATAAATTAATGCGCTCCATGTCTGGCTTTTTTTGTATCTTTGCGGCACGAAACAAACAATCAGATAATTAACAATCAAATTATGGCAACATTAACAAACGACAAGCTGGTCATCGTCGGCGCCGCCGGCATGATTGGCTCCAACATGGCCCAGTCGGCCCTGATGATGGGTCTGACAAGTGAAATCTGTCTGTACGATGTCTTCTCGCCCGAGGGTGTGGCCGAGGAGATGCGCCAGAGTGGCTTCGACGATGTGAACATCGTGGCCACCACCGACGCCGCCGTGGCTTTCAAGGACGCTAAGTATATCATCTCCAGCGGCGGTGCACCCCGCAAGGCCGGCATGACCCGCGAGGACCTGCTCGCCGGCAACTGCAAGATTGCCGAGGAGCTGGGCCAGAACATCAAGAAATACTGCCCCGACGTGAAGCACGTCGTCATCATCTTCAACCCCGCCGACCTCACCGGTCTGGTAACGCTGCTCTACAGCGGCCTGAAGCCCGGACAGGTGACCACGCTGGCCGGCCTCGACACCACCCGCCTGCAGTCGGCACTGGCCAAGAAGTTTGGCGTGAAGCAGTGTGAGATTACCGGCTGCGCTACCTACGGCGGCCACGGCGAGCAGATGGCCGTCTTCGGCAGCCATGTAGAGATCAAGGGCCGCAAGCTGACCGACATCATCGGCACACCTGAGTTCCCCGCCGAGGAGTGGGAGCAGATGAAGGTCGACGTCACCAAGGGCGGCGCCAAGATTATCGAACTACGCGGACGCAGCTCGTTCCAGAGCCCCTCTTACCTCTCGGTTGAGATGATTCGCGCTGCCATGGGCGGCGAGCCCTTCCGCTTCCCCGTGGGCACGTATGTGAAGACCGACAAGTACGACCACATCATGATGGCTATGAAGACCACCATGACCGCCGAGGGTGCCAAGTTTGAGGTGCCTCAGGGCACACCCGAGGAGAACGCCAAGCTCGACCAGAGCTATGAGCACCTGTGCAAGATGCGCGACGAGCTCGTCACGCTGAACATCGTGCCCCCTATCTCGGAGTGGAGCAAGATCAACCCCAACCTGTAAAAGAGTATTCTCAAGATATAAAGAGGAGCGCACCGCCTAGGATGCGCTCCTCTTTTTCTGCATGTAGCATTTACCAGTCTGCTTCGTCGAATTCGTCGATCTCCTCCGCAGCCATCGGTATTCGGTCGTATTCCTCGCTGATTTGTGGATATGCAAACCTCACATCTTCCGGCACATCGCCACTTCGCAAAATTCGCGGTCGAGGACTTACCCCATGGTCCTGTAGCCAGATATGGTTCAGTGTGAAGGCAACCGACTCCAGCGTCTCTTCCAGCTTCTTAGGGGTCAACTCACATTCCCACACCGTGATACAGTGCCAACCCATCGCCGCCAGCCGTCGCTGTTCCTCTCGATCCCGTTCCTTGTTCCTGCGTATCTTCGCTACCCAGAATTCCCTGTTTGTCTTCGGAATCTTGCAGCACTTGGAGTTACAATTAGTAAACAGAAAATCGTCAAATTGAAAAATAACATGGTGCCCATGCCAGAAACATCCGTTCACGAATATACACGTCCTATACTTCCTCAGCACCAAGTCCGGATGCCCAGGCAACCGTTTGTGGTTAAGCCTATATCTGAATCCACGTTTCCAAAGCCCCTTGCGCACAATCATCTCCGGCTTCGTGTCCTTCGACCGGATCGCCGCCATATTATTATGCCGTTGCTGTGGAGAGAGTTTATCCATAATTCTACTCAGAGTCTTTGGTCACGCCTTCTCTTAATCTCTTTACAACCGCTTCATCTGCAGGCAGCCAGTTCACGCTCTCCAGTTCATATTTGTGAAGCCATCGTGCCGCCTCGTGCTCCTTCAGTTCCAAGCGGCCGCTCTGCACATGACAGAGATAGCAATGCATGATTAAGCGAAACTGCGGATACTCCCATTCCACCGTCTCCACTAACCGCTCCACCACAATCCGAGTCTCCAGCTCTTCCCAAATCTCGCGCTTCAACGCCTCTTTGGGTGTCTCTCCCGCTTCCATCTTCCCGCCAGGGAACTCCCACCAGTCCTTATAGTCGCCATATCCCCGCTGTGTAGCGAAGATACGCCCTTTGTCGTCATGGATGACGGCTGCTACTACTTCTATCTGTTTCATGACTCCGTATCTCTATGCCTTAGGTGACGCACATAATTGTCATTATCGAACTTAGCATAAAGCAGGAAAACAGTTAATGCCGCCAAAGCAACTATACCTGACCATGCCAGCATTTTCAACGCCCCAGTAAGTACACTTACTACAAAGAGCAGCGCGGCAACCGCCAACACCATCAATGCCAATTCCGTTATGACTTTTCTTGCTGATTTCATTGGTGCAAAGGTACGAAAAGTTTTCTAAATATCCTCCAATAGAGAATATGAATTAATAAAGAATCGCCTATAATATACCCTATTATGTCTATCTACAAAAATGAGACAAAAAGAGTAAAAAGCAAGTTGCCTGTCGCAGACAACTTGCTTTTAGTGCTTTCTCTTTATTCAGAGGCCGTTATTAATAGGGGCGCTTCAGATATTCCTTCACGGTGTCCTTCAAGAAGCTCACGTATGCTGCATCGGGGGTGCGGGTGTTGATAAACTTCTGCTTGCAGGTCAGGTAAGCGTCTCTTACTACCTTGCTCAGCTTTATCGGGTCTTTGCTTTCGCACTCTTTCACCTCGGGTATGTTCTTCACCTGCTCCCACGCTGTCCAGAATGTATTTTCCTGATAGCTTGCGATGTTGTTCATCAACCAGCTGAGGTCACTCTCTGTCTTGGCAGGCTGCTTCTTAAATTTCTGGACGAAAGCCTCGTGGGCCTTCTCAACGGCCTGACCGTAGTTGAAGTGCGGGTCGATGGCCATCTGGTTGATCAACTCCTTGTTGCTGTCGAGCAGGGTCTGACGTACCTCGCGCCAAGACTTCTCGTCGGACCACTTGTGGTACTGGGGCTCCATGTTGGTGTGCAGCTTGTAGAGTTCCTGGCTCACGGTGTTGGCGGCTTTGGTAAGCTGTGCGGCGTCGTTCATGTCGGCATTTCCTACCATCTTGGTGACGGTCTCCTTGACCATCTTGTCGGCCTCATCACCGCTAATCTCCTTCATCTGGCGGGTCCAGTCGGAAATCTCCGACATGAGGTCGCGCACCTTCACTTGATTAATCATTGCTTCGTCGCTGTTGAGCTTGTTCATCAGCTTCTTCAGGTTCTCCTCGCGCTTGGAATCCGGGTCTTTGTGCTCAGTGCCATCGCTGGGATAGCGGTAGATGTTCCAGGGGTCGAGGATATCGAAGGTCTGCGTATATTCGGCCACTTCATAACCCAGCACCTTAATCTTAGCGCCGGCCTCGATACGTGCAGTGCAGTCTACAGAAGCCTTGAAAGTTCCACCATGTAAGGGCTCGTATGTGCCCGACAGCTTGGCGCCCATGTGCACACCGGCAGCTACTTTCGGACCGGCAACACCGTATACCTTCACATCGAATCCGAAGAAGAGTCCCCAACCGGCGGTCACCGTCACATTGCCCTGAGGCCAGATAGGAGTGAACTTGTTTTTCTTCTCATCAAAGCTGCGGATCAGGCTCCAGTTACCATCCTGATAGGATATACCGCCGCGGAACTCATTGGCATACTCATACTTGAAGCCTACGTTGACAGCTGTAGCAATCTTACCGTCAATCTTGAAGTACATATTGGGCTTGCAGCTGATGCTCACGGGAATCGGGCCTACCCAGAACACGAACGTATAGCCATTGAACTCCAGCAGCGTCCACTTCAGCTTGTCCTTGGGAATCTCCAGCTTGTCCTTGAATCCGAAGCGCACCTCCGGGGTGAAAGAGAAGTTGCCGTCGAGACCGGTCTCAAACTTCTTGACGTAGGGGCAGGGAACGATGAACTTCCACTTGACACCGCCGTCGAGGGTAAAGAAATAGTTCAGGTCGAAATCAGTAGGAGCCTCCAGCATGATGTTCATCTTGTTCTTGCCTACCCACAGGTCCTTGTCGACCTTCACCTTATTATGCAGCGAGAGTATGCGGTGGCGCACGCTGGCACGGGTGCCCTCGGCAGCCAGGTCTTCGGCCGTGAGGTACTGGTACTCGCCGTTAGAGCGCGTAGAGGCTACGGGGGCGTCTGCATCGTGATAGGCCTCGTCATAGCCATAGGGGTCGGTCATCATAACCTGGGCGGGGTGAATCACGTCGTTCTCGTCCATGAACTTGGCTGCGTAGTCGGGCATTTCAACGCCGGCGCGGGTCTGACCGCCCTGAGCATCCTTATTGTAGTAGATGCTGGTGTTGACGTTCAGCTTCTTGTCGCCAAGGATCTCAGCCAGCGTAGCCTCGCGCACGGTAAGGATATAACGGTCGCCGACAAGCTTCTCGCCCAAGGCCAGACGAGCATAAGGCACGTGGCTCTGCTTGTCCCAGATACTCATGGGGTGGTTCTTGAAACTGTTGATGCCAAGTTTCTCGGCCAGGGCCTTGCTGACACTGATCTCGGTGGTGTCGGCATTGAGAATCTGTACATCGCTCTCACCAATAAAATTCTTGTAAGTCAGGGCATAGGTCTCCAGCAGCTTCTGGTCGCCGCTGCGGGTAACGTCGGAATTGTTGTTCTCGGGTTCAATAGCATCATCCTGGCAAGAGGTGAATGTGAACACGCCGCAAAAGCACATCAGCAGAGTAGCGGCAAAACGCTTAAAGTAAAATGTAGTCTTCATAACTTTTTAATTTTTATTTTTTTATTATTTATTTTTTCGTTCTTTTGTTCTTCTGTCTAAGAATCAGTTCTTCTGTCTTTCTGTCGAAAACCTGTCGTTCTGTTCTTTTGACGGTGCAAAGGTAGCGTAAAAAACACACTCAATCCAAACATCAGGTTTAATTTCCGCCTAAGAGTAAGCGACACACTTATCTATTTCGGACAGTGGCGGGAAAGCGCTGTTATTTTTGTCCGAAAGACACTAAAACAAATCGAAGACTACACCCCGTTACTGCGTTGCCTACATGGATAGGCGAGAAATAAAAAGAATGTTTGTTTTGTAGGGGAAACACAAAAAAAATATTGTATCTTTGCACCCTGTTATGGCATTAATAAAAAATTACCGCGGTCTGAGCCCTAAGTGGGGCAAGGACTGCTATTTCAGCGAAAACGCCACGATTGTTGGCGATGTGACGATGGGCAACGAGTGCTCAGTGTGGTTTAATGCGGTGGTGCGCGGCGACGTAGCCCCCATCACCATCGGCGACTGTACCAATGTGCAAGACGGGTCGTGCATCCACGTGACCCATGAGACAGGGCCTACGCACATCGGCTCCTACGTCACCATCGGGCATAACGTGACCGTCCACGCCTGTACCATTCACGACCACGCCCTTATCGGCATGGGGTCTACACTGCTCGACGGCTGCGAGGTAGGGGCAGGCGCCATCGTTGCCGCCGGTGCCCTGGTGCTGCAGAACACGAAGATTCCCGCCGGCGAAATCTGGGGCGGCGTGCCGGCGAAATACATCAAGCCCGTGCGCCCCGGACAGACCGACAACGCCGAGCACTACGTAGCTTACTCGAAATACTATCTCAATGATAAGTAACCGTTAAAAAATAACTTGGTGCGAGGTACGAGGTGCGAGGTGCGAGAATACTCTGCTGTGGAGAATTCGCCTGCAAGGTAATTTCGCACCTCGTACCTCGTACCTCGCACCTCGAAAATTCCAACTTATTTTTTGCATGTTACTAAATGATGGCGCCTATCACTCATCACTTATCACTCATCACTTATCACTACTAATCGTGGCCACAACATACTCTGACTGTGTGCCGATGCGGAACTTGCCACCCCAGATGCCGATGCCGCTGGAGACGTAGTAGCGGGTGTTGCCGCGCTGGTGGCTGCCCCATGAGCACTCGTAGATAGCATCAGTGACCCATGAGGCAGGCCACACCTGTCCGCGATGGGTATGTCCGCTGAGTTGGAAGTCGATGCCGGCGGCTTCGGTGCGGTCGAGGTCGTAAGGCTGATGGTCGAGAAGTATGGTGAAAGCCTCCCCAACTGATGAGGCTTTCAAAGGCTTGCGGCGGCGGTTGGTGCGGTCGTCGCGACCAATGATGGTTATGCAGCTGTCGATGGTAGCTTCGCTGTCGATCAGCAGGTGGATATGTGCGTCGCGGTAGAACTGCTGCGCCTCCGGCGTGCCGGCGTAATACTCGTGGTTGCCGAGGCAGGCGTAGACAGGCGCCTTTAGGCGTAGGAACTCCTCGTGCATGCGCTCCTCGATGAGCGGGCGCATGGATCCGTCGATAATGTCGCCGGCAATGACGATGAAGTCGGGCTGCTCGGCGTTGATGAGGTCTACCCAGCGGGCCAGCTCGCTGCGGGTGTTGTGGTAGCCTATATGCAGGTCGCTGAGCATCACCACGCGGTAGTCTTTCTTCAGCGGCTTGTCGGTGGTCAACTCTAACGCTACGCGTACCTTATTATTATACTTAATGTTGCCATAGACGAAGATGGCCACGATGACGGCCAGGTAGACTGCCGCCGCCGTGCCGTTGGCAAAGAGCCAAGAGCGGGGCACGAGGTGCACCAGGCGCCCCAGGTCGAGCACGAGGAAGAGCATGAAGATATAGAGGAGCACGATGAGCGACGAAGTGCCGATGTCGTAGGCCACCTGTGCTACCGTCAGCGGCAGGCTGTCAAACTTGCGGGCGACGCTGAGAAAGAGCAGTGAGAAGCTGCCCACGCCGAGGGCGATGATAAGTGCCTTCCACAGGGCGGCCACGGGCAGCAACACCCAGATGTGCCACGCCACGTAGGCTATCGCCACGATGGGCAGCACCATGAATATAAACATCCAGATCATCTTGATTCTTTCTGTAATCGTTGAGGGGAAAAAAGGGACGGTGATCGTGTTACAGCCCGACGGCCGACAGTATTTTGTCTACGGCGCCGGCCTTCTGCTGCACGTAGTTGCCTGCCTGCCTGCCAGCTTGCTTCAGAAGGTTGGCGTCAGCAGCAAAGCCGTCCATCACGCGGGCAAAATCCTCATACGACTTGATTTCTATACCGCCGCCGCAGGCTTTCAGTTCCTGTGCCTCCTGAAACTTCCTGTTCTCGGGTCCGAAGATGACGGGCTTGCCCCAGACGGCGGCTTCCACCGTGTTGTGGATACTGACGCCAAAGCCGCCGCCGACGTATGTGACATCGGCATAGCGGTAGATGCTTGAGAGCAAGCCGAAGCAGTCGATGAGGAGAGCCTCACCCCTGACCCCTCTCGCGTGGGAGAGAGGAGTAGATACTTCTTCCCCTGAACCAGCGGCCTTTGGATATTCTTCACTTGAACCAGCGGCTTTAGTATAGCGCCTGACACACCAGCCCGCGAGTTTTTGTTCTATCTGTTGCAGATGGTCTTCGTCGATGACGTGCGGCGCAATAATCAGTTTCCAGTCGCGATGATTGTTGAAGTAGCGTATGAAGATATCCTCATCGGGCGGCCAGGAGGAACCGGCGACAAACACTTTAGGTGCCCCCTCCCCTACGGCCCCCGATGGGGCTTCATTACTTGGCAAGCCCAGGGCTTTAGCTATTGTGGTCCCTACGGTGGCGGAGAGGGGGGCTTTGGTAATCTGCAGCACGCGGTCGAAACGGGTGTCGCCCACGATGCTGACGCTGGTAATGCCGATGGTGGCCAGCAACTGGCGGCTCTGCTCGTTTTGCACGAAGAAGTGGGTGAAGCACTTCAGCACACGCCCGTACTGGCGGCCGTACCAGCGGAAGAACACCTGGTCGGGCCGGAAGATGCTGCTCACGCTGTAGGTAGGAATGCCGCGATGCTTGAGGATATGCAGATAGTTATACCAGAACTCATACTTGATGAAGAAGGCCATCACGGGCCTCACCGTGCGCAGGAAGCGGCGGGCATTGGTAATCGTGTCCAACGGCAGATAGCACACGATGTCGGCACCCTCATAGTTCTTACGCACCTCGTAGCCCGAAGGTGAGAAGAACGTCAGCAGGATTTTATACTCCGGGTGGTCGCGCCGCAACTGCTCCATCAGCGGCCGTCCCTGCTCAAACTCGCCGAGCGAGGCGGCATGAAACCATACGTACTTGGCGCTGGGGTCAACCTTCTCGCGCAAAATCGTGAATGCCTCACGCTCGCCACGCCACATCTTGCGCACCTTCTCATTGAAAAGGCTGTAAACGGCAACGCCGGCAAGATACAAATATATGACTATGTTGTACATACAGTTCCCCCTACTGCCCCCGAGAGCCTTCCAACACTTCTATGGCGCGCTTCATTCGGCTGATAGTCTCTTCCTTGCCTAAGAATGCCGAGATGTCGAACATGCCGGGGCCTTTGCCCTCGCCGACGAGCGTCAGGCGCCAGGCGTTCATAATGTTGCCCAGCTTATAGCCCTTCTCTTCAATCCAGGCGTGGACGATGCGCTCCTGGTTCTCGAGCGAGAAGTCGTCGATACCCTCTAATACGCCAATGAGTTCCGTCAGCTGCCGGGCGGAGTCTTCCTTCCACCGCTTCTTGGCCGTCTTCTCGTCGTAGGCCGTGGGTGCCACGAAGAAGAACGAGCACAGCGGCCACAGCTCCTTGACAAACGACACGCGGTCTTTCATCATCTCGCAGACCTTGGTGACGCGCTCCAGGGTTTCCTTAGGGCAGTGCTGCTGCACCTCGGGCAGCCACAGGCGGGCAATCTCCTCGGCCGACTTCTTCAGGATATACTCGTGGTTGAACCAGATGCCCTTGTCGTAGGCAAACTTCGCGCCGGCCTTCGAGCACTTGGTAATGTCGAACAGCGGCACCAGCTCGTCGAGCGTAAAGAGTTCCTGCTCGGTGCCGGGGTTCCAGCCCAGCAGGGCCAGGAAGTTGATGACAGCCTCGGGGAAGTAGCCGTCCTCGCGGTAGCCGCGGCTGACGTCGCCGGTCTTCGGGTCGTGCCACTCCAACGGGAACACGGGGAATCCCAGGCGGTCGCCGTCGCGCTTCGACAGCTTGCCCTTGCCGTCGGGTTTCAGCAGCAGAGGCAGGTGGGCGAAGGTGGGCATAGTGTCGGCCCATCCGAAGGCTTCGTAAAGCAGCACGTGGAGAGGTGCCGACGGCAGCCACTCCTCGCCGCGTATGACGTGGGTAATCTCCATCAGGTGGTCGTCGACGATATTGGCCAGGTGATAGGTAGGCAACTGGTCGGCACTCTTGAAGAGCACCTTGTCGTCGAGAATGTCGCTCTTGACGCGCACCTCGCCGCGAATCAGGTCGTTGACCAGCACCTCGCGGCCGGGCTCAATCTTGAAGCGCACCACATACTGATGACCCTCGGCCATCAGGCGCTCCACCTCATCAGGGGCCATGGTCAGCGAGTTGCGCATCTGACCGCGAGTCTTCGAGTCGTACTGGAAGTTCTGTATCTCGCTGCGCTTCTGCTCCAGCTCCTCAGGGGTGTCGAAGGCAATGTAGGCCTTGCCGCCGTCTAAGAGCTGCTTGACATACTGCTTGTAGATGTCGCGGCGCTCGCTCTGACGGTAGGGACCCTTGTCGCCGCCGAAGGAGACGCCCTCGTCGAACTTAATGCCTAACCAGCGGAACGACTCGATGATATATTCCTCGGCTCCGGGCACAAAACGGCTCGAATCGGTGTCCTCAATACGGAACACCAGGTCGCCGCCGTGCTGACGGGCAAACAGGTAATTATACAGGGCAGTGCGCACACCACCAATATGCAACGCCCCCGTAGGACTTGGGGCAAAACGAACTCTGACTCTTCTATCTGACATGACAATTATAAAATTTTCGTGCAAAAATACACAAAAAATCCCGAACAGCCAAAGCTATCCGGGATTTTCTTAATAAAAGATGGCGGCCTCCTACTCTCCCGCATTGCATTGCAGTACCATCGGCGCAGG
>CAMHKU010000047.1 GCA_946185805.1 uncultured Prevotellaceae bacterium
ATCACCAACAAGAGCCTGATGCAGGTGGCCGAGGACCTGGGCATGAAGGTGGAGCGTCGCCCCATTCCCGAGGAGGAACTGTCAACGTTTGAAGAGGCCGGCGCCTGCGGCACGGCGGCCGTCATCTCGCCCATCTCGTATATCGACGACCTGGAGACGGGCAAGCGCTATGACTTCGGTCCCAACCCCGGTCCGCAGTCGAAGCGTCTGTTCGACACCCTGCGCGGCATCCAGTACGGCGAGATTGAAGACAAGCACGGCTGGACCACCGTCGTCATTGAGTAACGCAAAACCATACATCCTTATAAAAAATAGCCGGAAGCCACTATGGCTTCCGGCTATTTTTTTTCTTATCCGTCTACTTAGCAAAGCATCTTTTAAATTCGCTTTCAAAGTTTGGGGTTAGTATACCTTTCCCCATTGCTTCCCTGATTTCCTCCATCGTCCAGAACCGGCCACCGTCAAGCTCGTCAGCCGAAGGGTGGATTTCTCCGTCGTATGTGGAGCTGTTAACATATACTAACTCCCGCTCGCGGTGACTGTCAAACACATATTTGTCAATCAGTTTTGGTGTGAACTCCGTGATACCCAGCTCTTCGCGAACCTCACGCTGCAGTGCTTCTTCCGGGGTTTCGCCATAGTCTACATGTCCGCCCACGGCGGTGTCCCACTTGCCTGGCTGAATATCCTTCCATTCGGGCCGTTTCTGTAGATAGATGTCGCCGTTGGAATTAAATACGTGCAGATGCACCACGGGGTGCAGCCATCGCGAACCATTGTGACATTCTCCACGTGTGGCTGAGCCTACCACGTTGCCTTCTTCATCCACTATAGGGAATCTCTCTTGTAGGTTATCTCTCACCGTATGTGTGTTGATGGTCTGACCAAGGTTAATGTGCTATCCGTTCATCGACATCAGGAATTCCTCGTTGTTGCGGCTTTGGATTAAGCGGTCGCGGATGGTGTTCATAGCCTCGATGGGGTTCATCTCGGCAATAAACTTGCGTACTATCCACATGCGGTTGAGCGTCGTCGGGTCTTGCAGCAGGTCGTCGCGGCGCGTCGACGACTGCACCAGGTCGATAGCCGGGAAGATGCGCTTGTTGGAGAGTGCGCGGTTAAGCTGGATTTCAGAGTTACCCGTACCCTTGAATTCCTCAAAGATCACCTCGTCCATCTTGGAGCCGGTGTCTACGAGCGCCGTTGCAATGATGGTCAGCGAGCCGCCGCCCTCAATGTTGCGTGCCGCACCGAAGAACCGCTTGGGCTTCTGCAGGGCGTTGGCGTCGACACCGCCGGTGAGCACCTTGCCGCTGGCGGGTGCCACAGTGTTGTAGGCGCGGGCCAGACGGGTGATGGAGTCGAGGAAGATGACCACGTCGTGGCCGCACTCCACCATGCGCTTGGCTTTCTCCAGCACGATGCCGGCAATCTTCACATGGCGGTCGGCGGGCTCATCGAAGGTGGAGGCAATGACCTCGGCATCTACTGTGCGCGCCATGTCGGTAACCTCCTCAGGGCGCTCGTCGATGAGCAGCATCATGATGTAGGCTTCGGGGTGGTTGGCAGCGATGGCGTTGGCAATATCCTTCATCAAGATGGTCTTACCGGTCTTGGGCTGTGCCACGATGAGGGCGCGCTGGCCCTTGCCGATAGGCGAGAAGAGGTCGACCACACGTACCGACGGGTTGGTGGTAGCCTTGTCGCCGCAGAGGCGGAATTTCTCTTCGGGGAACAGCGGCGTGAGGTGCTCGAAGCTGACGCGGTCGCGCACTTCGTTGGGATTGCGGCCGTTGATGAACTTCACCGTCGACATGGTGAAATATTTCTCGTTGTCGTGAGGCGGGCGCACGTTGCACTCTACCACGTCGCCTGTCTTCAGGCTCCACTTCTTAATCTGCTGGGGCGACACATAGATGTCGTCGGGCGACGACAGGTAGTTGTAATCACTGCTGCGCAGGAATCCGTAGCCGCCGTCTTGCAGAATTTCGAGCACGCCGTTGCCGGTGATGATGTCGTCGGCAAAGTTAAAGTCCTTGTCGGCTTTGGTGCTCTCTGCCTGACGCACGACGGGTGTAACCTCCTGCACCTGCTGCACCACGGGACGGTCGAACATGTCGAGCGTGGGAATGGCGCCCTGGTCTTCTATCGGCAGGTCTTCCACGATGATGAAGTCTGTACCGTCGTTGGGGTCTCCCTCCCAGATACTGTCCACGTCGTCCTGCTGGTTGTCGTCCTGACGTCGCTGAGCCATTCGCTCCTGCAGCTGCTCCAGCATTTCCGGCGTTGTATCCTCGTTATGTGTAAAGGTGGCAGCCTCGGGAACGTCATTGTCGCCGCTGTCGGCACTTTCTATGCTGT
The DNA here is from genome assembly GCA_946185805.1 of uncultured Prevotellaceae bacterium. Classification (GTDB taxonomy): domain Bacteria; phylum Bacteroidota; class Bacteroidia; order Bacteroidales; family Bacteroidaceae; genus Prevotella. The sequence continues at coordinate 2,362 of CAMHKU010000047.1, forward strand.
CATTAGCCTCATATCCAAATTCCTGGACAGCATGATCGGCTTGAGCCTCGTCAGCAGCGTTGACCTCTGTGTTTGCGGCTACCGTCTCAGCGGCCATGCTTTCATTTTCGGCAGCCTTGGCGGCTTCGGCAGCAGCTATTGCGGCCAGTTCGGCTTTCGACTTGCGGCCGCGCTTCTTGGGAGCAGGCTTCTCGGCCGTGTCGTCGGCAGCCTTGGCTTTGGCTCGGCTCTTAGGCTTCTTTTCGGCATCGGCGGTTTCGTCGGCGGCCTCTTCAGCAGGCATTGCCGCAGGAACGTCGCTGAATAGAGAAGGTGCTTCGGCACTTTTCTTGCCCCGGCTCTTGACGTCAAAGTTCTCACCCTCTTTGCCATTAACAGTATATACCCGGTCGGTATCTTTCTTGACAATACGCGTCCGCTTGCGCTTGGCACTTTCACCACTGGCGCTCTGCTCGGCCGCCTTGTCAAGGATGGCGTAGATGACTGTCTCCTGGCTGTCGCCGTCGGCCACGGTAATGTCTAACTCTTGTGCGATACCCTGCAGTTGGGGCATCTCCATCTGTTCAAGTTGTTCTTTCGTATACATAAGATATGTATTGTAAATCGTCTGATGTGGCGTAAAAATATAGGTGGAAACGTTTCGCTTTTTGCTTTAATGCAGCTTTTGTCAAGCTAAGATACGAAACGCTGATTTGGAAATCGACTGCAAAGGTAGTGATTATTTCCGAAACGGCCAAACTATTTCGATTATTTTTCTTTGATTAATATTTATTTCGTACCTTTGCAGGCGCAATGAGATATTTTGTGACTTTCAGTTACGACGGTAGTCGCTATCACGGGTGGCAGATACAGCCAAACGGCGACTCTGTGCAGCAACAGCTACAGCGGGCGCTGTCGCTGTTGTTGCGTAGTGAAATTATCGTGACAGGAGCAGGGCGTACCGATGCTGGCGTGCATGCGCGCAAGATGGTGGCACACTTCGACTCTGATGCCGCTGTTGACGGTTGCCAGTTGGCCTATAAGCTTAATAAGCTGCTGCCTCGTGACATTGCCGTGAGCCGGGTGGAGCGGGTGGCCGACGACCTGCATGCCCGTTTCTCGGCTACCAGCCGTATGTATCGCTACTACCTGCACACGGTGAAAGACCCGTTTCTGAGCTTTACTTCATGCGAGATACACTATCCGCTGGATTTCGACAGGATGAACGAGGCCGCACAGATATTACTTGAATACGAGGATTTCGGCGCTTTCTGTAAGGCTCATGCCGATGTGAAGACCACCATCTGCCACGTCACCACCGCCCGCTGGTGCCAGACGTCGCCAACGACATGGTATTTTGAAATCCGTGCCAACCGCTTCCTGCGCAATATGGTGCGCGCCGTGGTGGGCACCCTCGTCGACGTTGGGCGCGGACGTATCAGCATCGATGACTTCCGCAAGATTATAGAAGGGAAAAAGCGCACTGAAGCCGGCGAGTCGATGCCTGCCAAAGCACTGTTCCTGGAAGACGTGACTTATTGATGGGTGAGTTTGTAAATAGTAACTTAAATTATTCATGAAAATGATTAGGCGACATAGGAAATGTATGATTTTAAACACGAATTATTCAGAAATTAAATTTATGAGAAATTCGTGTTTAATTCATGGTAATTCGTGTTATAAAATAAACTTGAATTATGAGGCGTAAATAATAAATAGTAAATCCGTAAATAGTAAATACTCCCGATGTGGTTATTCTTGGCATTTATGTCGGCAGCACTGTTAGGCTGTTACGACTCGTTTAAGAAAGACGCGCTTAAAGACAACGCAGTCATCCCGGTATTGTTTCTCAATACACTGTTTTCGTCGCTCATCTTCCTGCCGTGTATTATCCTGAGTGCTTCGGGCACAACCCTCGACGGCACCATATTCCATGTTGCCAGCGGCGGATGGGAAGTGCATAAGTATGTGGTGTTGAAGTCGGTCATCGTGCTGTCGAGCTGGCTGTTGGGCTATTTCGGCATGAAACACCTGCCGCTGACCATCGTAGGCCCTATCAACGCCACGCGGCCGGTGATGGTGCTCGTGGGCGCCCTGCTGGTGTTTGGCGAGCGCTTGAATCTGTGGCAGTGGATTGGTGTGCTGCTGGCTGTGGCATCGTTCTTCATGCTCAGCCGCTCGGGCAAGAAAGAGGGTATCGACTTCAAGCACGACCACTGGATCTATATGATTGTAGGGTCGGCAGCGTTGGGTGCCATCAGTGGCTTGTACGATAAATACCTGATGGCTCCCGTGAGCGAGGGTGGGGTAGGGCTCGACCGCATGCTGGTACAGTCGTGGTACAATATCTATCAGTGTGGCATGATGCTGATGATGCTCCTGATACTATGGTGGCCCAAGCACGCGCAGACGACGCCTTTCCACTGGTCGTGGTCGATTCTGGGCGTGAGCCTGTTTCTCTCTACCGCCGACTTCATGTATTTCTATTCGTTGTCGCTGCCGTCGGCCATGATTAGCATCGTGTCGATGATCCGGCGAGGCTCGGTGGTGGTGAGCTTCCTTTTCGGCGCGCTGCTGTTTCACGAGAAAAACCTGCGCGCCAAGGCTTTCGACCTGGCGCTGGTGCTGCTCGGCATGATATGCCTGTATATCGGTTCGAAGTAAACAGCTCTACTCAGTATGATAAGCCTATATATCGGCTCAAAGTAATGACCTCTAACTCCATCTAACTCCCTTTAACTCCTCTTAACTCCCTTTAGTTCCCTTCTTACTCCCTCAGAAAAATAAAAATGTTGTTAAACGCTCTTGGTTTTAAGTTTTTCTTTGTATCTTTGCACTGGTTTATGAAGTTTATATCAGATGAAAGATAGTGTGAATGCCGCTGTAGAGCGGATTCTCGACAGCTACCTGGAGATGAACAATCATCGCAAGACGCCCGAGCGTTATGCGATATTGCGTGCTGTGTATAACATTGACGGTCATTTCACGCTGGACGAGTTAGGAGAGAAATTGGCCCAAGAGTATAAGTTCCCTGTGAGCCGTGCTACGCTGTATAATACGCTCAACCTGTTTATGGAGCTGCGGCTTGTGATCCGCCATCGCTTCCAGGGTACTACGAAATATGAGGCCTGTTACGACAACAACAGCCATTGCCACCAGATGTGTACCGTCTGCGGCAAGGTGACCGAGGTGACGTCGCCGGAGATTACCCAGGCCATTGACGAACTGCACCTGAAGCGCTTCCGTAAAGACGGTTTCACATTATATATATATGGTATATGCTCGACGTGTCAGGGCAAGCTGACGCGGCAGAAGAATACGAAGAAGACATTAAAAACAGATAACGACAATGAATCAAGGTAAAGTTGACGTCCTGCTCGGCCTGCAGTGGGGCGATGAAGGTAAAGGAAAGGTGGTCGACGTGCTGACCCCGAAGTATGATGTGGTGGCAAGATTCCAGGGCGGTCCCAATGCCGGCCACACGCTGGAGTTTGAAGGGCAGAAATATGTGCTGCGCTCTATACCATCGGGTATCTTCCAGGGTGGCAAGGTCAATATCATCGGCAACGGCGTGGTGCTGGCTCCCGACCTGTTTATGGACGAGGCCAAGGCCCTGGAGCAGAGCGGCCATGAGCTGAAGAGCCGCCTGCATATCTCCAAGAAAGCCCACCTGATTATGCCCACGCACCGCGTGCTCGATGCCGCCTACGAGGCCCAGAAGGGTAAGAACAAGGTAGGCACCACCGGCAAGGGCATCGGCCCCACCTATACCGACAAGGTGAGCCGCAACGGTCTGCGCGTGGGCGACATCCTGGAAAATTTCGAAGAGAAATATGCTGCCGCCAAAGCCCGTCATGAGGCTATCCTGAAGTCGCTCAACTTCGACTACGACATCAGCGAGGTAGAGAAGAAATGGCTGGAGGGCATTGACTATCTGCGCCAGTTTCCCATCGTCGACAGCGAGCACGAAATCAACACCATCCTCAAGAGCGGCAAGTCGGTGCTCTGCGAGGGTGCCCAGGGCACGATGCTCGACATTGACTTCGGCTCATATCCCTTCGTCACCTCGTCGAACACCATCTGCGCCGGCGCCTGCACAGGCCTGGGCATCGGTCCCAACAAGATTGGCGACGTCTTCGGCATCATGAAGGCTTACTGCACCCGTGTCGGTGCCGGCCCGTTCCCCACGGAGCTGTTCGACGAGACGGGCAAGAAGATTCGCGACCTGGGCCACGAGTACGGCGCCGTCACCGGCCGTGAGCGCCGCTGCGGCTGGATTGACCTCGTGGCGCTGAAATACTCTATCATGGTCAACGGCGTTACAAAGCTGATTATGATGAAGAGCGACGTGCTTGACGGCTTCGACACCATCAAGGCCTGTGTGGCCTATAAGCAGAACGGCCGGCAGATAGACTATTTCCCCTACAATATCGAGGACGGCATAGAGCCTGTCTACGAGGAGCTGCCGGGATGGAAGACCGACATGACGCAGTTCACCTCTGAAGAGCAGTTCCCCCAGCAGTTCAACGACTATATCAAGTTCCTGGAAGAGCAGCTCGAAACGCCCATCTGCATCATCAGCATCGGCCCCGACCGTGAGCAGACTATCGTTCGCAGGTAAGCATATCAAAGTTTAAATGGTTCTACGAGATTTTGTATGGGTCGTACATTCGTTTTTGAAAAACAGGGAAAAACAAGAAAAACAGGAAAAAACAATGTAGACGGGCAGTCTTAGGTTTTTATCGGTTTTTCTGGTTTTATATCTGTTTTACAAAATAACAACTATCCATTCACACGAAATCTTGCAGAACCGTTTAAAGTTCAACCTCAAAGTTCAAACCTCAAAGTTCAAAAAGGAATAATGAAACCCAGCATACCCAAAGGAACGCGCGACTTCGGCCCTCAGGAGATGGCCCGTCGCAACTATATCTTCAACACCATCCGCTCGGTCTACGAGCTCTACGGCTTCCAGCAGATAGAGACTCCGGCCATGGAAACCCTGCAGACGCTCATGGGCAAGTATGGCGAGGAGGGCGACAAACTGCTGTTTAAGGTGCTTAACAGCGGCGACTTCCTCTCGAAGTTCAGCGACGAGGAAATCACAAATCTCAAATCTCAAAGCTCCAACCATCTGGCCTCCAAGCTGTGCGAGAAGGGTCTGCGCTACGACCTCACGGTGCCTTTCGCCCGCTACGTGGTGATGCACCGCGAGGAGCTTCAGCTGCCCTTCAAGCGCTATCAGGTGCAGCCCGTGTGGCGCGCCGACCGTCCGCAGAAGGGTCGCTACCGTGAGTTCTACCAGTTCGACGGCGACGTCGTGGGCAGCGACTCCCTGCTTAACGAGGTGGAGCTGATGCAGATTGTCGACACCGTCTTCAGCCGCTTCGGCGTGCGCGTGCAGATAAAGATTAACAACCGCAAGATTCTTACCGGCATTGCCGAGGTCATCGGTGCCGCCGACAAGATAGTAGACATCACCGTGGCCATCGACAAGCTCGACAAGATTGGCATCGACAACGTCAACGACGAGTTGCGCCAGGACGGCCTCACCGAGGAGCAGATACAGAAACTGCAGCCCATCATCCTGCTTGAGGGTACCAACGACGAGAAGCTCAGTACCATTGCCGACGTGCTGAAAGGCAGCGAGATTGGCCTGAAGGGCGTAGAAGAGCTGCGCTTTATCCTCGGTGCCCTCGGTGCTCAGGGTTCTTCCTCGGCTGCTGGTGAATCCGCTGCTTCCTCCGTTTCGGGTTCGCTGTGCAGCGGCGGTGCCGCTGCCCTCAACAACGAGCTTCAGCTCGACCTCACCCTGGCCCGCGGCCTTAACTACTACACCGGCGCCATCTTCGAAGTGAAAGCCCTCGACGTGCAGATAGGCTCCATCACTGGCGGCGGCCGTTACGACAACCTCACCGGCATCTTCGGCATGCCCGGTATCTCGGGCGTGGGCATCAGCTTCGGTGTCGACCGTATCTACGACGTGCTCAACACGCTCGACGCCTATCCCAAGGAGGCCACTACGAGCACACAGCTGCTGTTTATCAACTTCGGCCCTCAGGAGATGGCCTACTGCCTGCCGGTGGCCGCCCGCGCCCGTGCTGCGGGCATCCGCACCGAGGTCTATCCCGACGCGGTGAAAATGAAAAAGCAGATGGCCTATGCCAACCAGAAGCAGGTGGCCTTTGTAGCCTTGGCCGGCGACAGTGAGATAGCCCAAGGCAAGCTGACGCTGAAGAACATGACTACCGGCGAACAGCAGTTGCTAACCCCCGACGAACTGATAACAAAAGTGGTGCCCCAGTAATTGGAGCACCATTTTTGTTTTTACTATCCTTTAATCCTCTTCCCCTGTCCTTTCATTTACTCAAACGTTCTTCAAGCGTAGGAGTGCATGCCGCCGAGGAAGTAGTTCACGCCGAAGTAAGTCATCAGGATGGTGAGGAAGGCCAGCGTCATGTAGATGTGATAAGGCAGCGGGTGGCGGAAGACAGGTATTGACTGGGTGTGCACCACGACGGCATAGACCATGAAGGTGATGAGTGCCCACGTCTCCTTAGGGTCCCACGACCAGTAGGTGCCCCACGAGATGTTGGCCCAGATGGCACCGATGAAGATGCCTAGTCCGAGTGTGGTCAGTGCGGGGTAGAGAAACAGGCGGCTCAGCAGCTGCAGCTGCTCACGCATGGCCGGCAGGCAGAGAGCGGTGACGCCACAGATGAACGTCAGCGCCAGCAGCGCGAAGGCCATCATGATGACACTGACGTGAATAGACAGCAGCGGCGAGTTGAGCACGGGCATGAGGTGGCCTATCTGCGGGTCCATCTGGTTGATATGGCTCACTAAGAGGAAGAATCCCGAGAGCAGGAACCCGAAGGTGAGCACCACGGGGAATCGGCTGTAGGCAATGAGCGAGAGCACAATGACAAACCACGCCATGGTGAGCATCGTCTCGTAGCCGTTGGCCATGGGTACGTGGCCGGTGATTATCCAGCGGAGCACCAGGCAAAGCGTCAGTGTGCCTAAGACCAGCAACAAGATGCCGTGAGCTATGCGAAACAATGTTGGCATCAGTCGTTGCCGGCCTCGGCGCACTGACGCGGTAGGCTGCTGGCGCATGGAGTAGATGAAGAGACCGAGGGTGAAGAAACCCAGGGTGAGGTTCAGCATAAAGAGGATGGTGGCGAAGGGCACCTTGTTGTATAGATATTCTGCCTGCAGCTGAGTGGCCGAGGGTATGGAGCTGCCGCCGTGCTGCTGTTGGTATTTTTCAAGCTTTTGGATGATTTGGTCTACGCGGTCGAAGTGGGCGGCGTGGGCTTCTTCGGTAAGGAGGGGCAGCAGGTGGCGCATGAACAGCTGCGTGTCGTTGTCGATGTCGGCGGGCAGCTTGCCGGTGGGTGCTGACCAGGAGATGAGGCCCGCCGTTGACACGGCGGGAGTGGTGGCGGTGTAGGGCGCGGTGGCGGCGGTCACGGCGGCGGTGTAGGGGAAGAGGCGGAGGGGTGTGCCCTGGCTGAGCTCCATGATGAGCATGAGGCGGTCGTCCATCTTGGCCACGTCCTTGTGGAAGGCGTCGTGGTTGCCACCGTAGTATTCTTCAATGTAGGGGCCGAGGATGTAACCGCCCATCGTAGGATTGAAAAAGAGGTTGACGCTACAGCGGTCGGGCAGCTGCAGGCGGTCTTTCAGCGCGCCGCCCTTGACCTTGATGACAGGCTCGGCGCGCCACTCGTCGGGCCAGAAGATGAAACCCGTGAGCACCTGTTCGGCGGTAAGGCCCTTGTAGGAACGGCTGCCGCAGAGCTTCTTGGTGAAGTCGAGGGCGTAGGTCTGTACGGGGCAGATGCGGTCGTTGTAGAGCATGTTGAGGCGACCGAAGCGGGCGGCAGTCTCGGCGGGGAGGGTAGGGGGGAGGGCTTCTGCGGCGGAGACGGGGGCAGCGGAGGCAGCGAAGGCGGGGGCAGCGGCAACGCCGCTGCACAGCCGACCAGAGGGCAGGAGGACGGAACAGACGAGAAGGAGGCTGAGGGCTGCGCCTTTCTTCAGCAGGGGGGAGCGCAGCAGCTGGCGGTAGGTGCCGTGAGGGGTGACGAGCATCCAGATGAGGGCGAAAAAGAGCAGGGCGTAGCCGCAGTAGGTGACGGGGATGCCCCAGGGGTCGCTGTTCAGGGCGAGGATGGTGCCGTGGCCGTCGGGGTCGTAGCCTGACTGGTAGAGGCGGTAGCCTTTGTAAGAGGCAATGCGGTTCATGGATACGGAGGCGGTGATGGCGGGGCTTTTGGCGATGGCGGCAGAACCGCCATCCACAGTGGTGGCGGGGCCCTTGGTGATGGCGGCAGAACCGCCATCCGCAGTGTGGGTGGCAGAGCCGTTACGCGTTGGGAGAGGGGTGATGGTGAGATGGGAGGCGTAGTCGGCGGGAGCCTGTGTGCCCTCGTGGTAGGTGATGTCGAAGCGGTCGAGGCGGAGGCTGAAGGGTAGGGGATGGGTCACCATGTCTTCGGTGACGTAGGTGTTGGTGGTCTCGCCCTCGCGCAGGTGGATGGCACCGCGGCGGGCGGTGAGATGGGTGAGCAATGCTCCCAGCAGGATGATGACGAACGAGAGGTGGAGCACGACGACGTAGAAACGGCGTCCGTTAATCGCTGTAGTCTGAACCGCACTGCCAGGGACGGTGAGAAACAGTTGCTTCACCATCCACCAGATGCCGGCAGCGGCCAGCAGTCCCCATAGCAGCGAAAACCACCAGGCGCCGTAGATATGTTCTGAGACGTAGGCCGTGCCTTGGTATTTCTCAATGATTGTGGCGGCAGCCATGACGGCTACCACCACAATGTATAAGACAATGATGATTTTCTTCACCTTCATTTAGATTGCTTCAATAAACTTCACCACGGCGTCGCGGTCGGCTTTTGAGAGTTTGTAGAACTTCTCGGTAGAGCTGTAGGCGTCGCTCTTCTTCGAGTAGCCGTGCCACATGATAGCCTCTACGACTGTGCGTGCACGACAGTCGTGCAGACGGTCGTCGGCACCGGTGAGCAGTCGGCTCAGACCGCGACCCCAGAGGGGTGTGGTGCGGCACCAGCCTGTACGGATGTCGTTGACCATCCACAGGCGGTGCTGCACCATGTCGGTGTAGGGCCAGATGGTCTGGTTGGGGTATTTAGGCAGCAGCTTGGTGTAGTCGCCGTCCTTGGCCAGTCCGTTGGCATCGGCATAGGCTTTGGTAGAGGCGTCCACCCACATGTTGTCGGCGCCGGTCTTCCACGACGGACGGTGGCACTGGGCGCAGCCCATCTGTGTAAAGAGTTCCTTGCCGCGCTGCACCTGCGGGTCGTCTAAGTTGCGGGCGGCGGGGACGGCCAGACCGCGGTGCCACACCATAAACTGGTAGTACTGCTTGTCGGTCATTTCCTCCTGGCCGTTGTAGGGTGCACCGTTGAAGAGATACTTGTCGAAGGTCTCCTTCTTGGCGATAGACGATACCGAGAGGATGTCGTTGACGCGCTCGCTAATGCCGGCATCTGTGCCGTCGGCGTAGTAGGGATGCAGGATGCTCGACTCTGCCTGGCCGTGCTGCTTGATATAGCTGATGACCTCGCTGTCTTCGCTCTGCGCCTTGGCCCATGCGGGGGTGGTGTAGAGGAAGTGGCGGTCTGAGCGTGTCACGTTGGTGATGTTCCAGATGGCATTGGCGCCTGCACCGTCCTGCAGCGAGCCGCGGGTCATGGCATAGGTGAATCGCTTCAGCGGACCGTGGCTGCCGCGGAAGGTGCCCAGGTCGTTGTAGGGAGCAGAGTAGTAGGCGCCGGCCTTGAAGGTGCCGGCCTCCTTGTCCCACATGGCGGGGTTGAGCTCCACATAGGGCGACTCAGCCTTCCACTGTGCCTCTATGTCCTCGTCGTTGAGGGCGTCGAGCAGTCCGGTGCCGTAGATGCCGATGGTCGACTCCAGGCGCACGTCGTAGTTCTCGGGCTTGGGGTTGGTGTTGAATGCCGACTGCGGTATGCGCACCTCAGGATAGATGAGCGAGTAGGTCTCGCCGTCGGCAAACTGCATGGGCAGTCCGCTCTCCATCTGGCTGACGTTCTTCCAGTCGATAGAGATTTGCGTCTCGTCGATAGGCGCCTTGAAGGGGTGCATGGCCTGCGTCTGTGGCATGCCTGTCACCTCGGTGATGTAGCCGTTGGTATCAGGATGGTAAATCACGAGCAGGTAGCCGTTGCCCACGGTGTTGGCACGGTATTCCGTCTGTCGCTTGCCGTGGCCGTAGCTGGGGTGGCAGGCTATGCACGAGTTGCGCACCCAGGCCGGACCGAGGCCCTTGCGGGGGTTCTGCTCCAGGGTGTAGAGGTGCTCAAAGAAGTCTTCGCCGGTGTTGAAGTCCTCCTCCATGCCGGCAATGTTCTCCACGGCCGGTGCGGGGTCAGAGTAGCTGGCCTCCGTGGTGGTGCCCAGTTGTCCACCGGGGTACCACTCGTCGGCAGAGATGTTGCCGGTGGCCTTGCCGAAGACTTCCTCGGCGGGTGTCAGCGGTCCCAGGTCGGTGGTGCTGTTGTCGTCGTCACTACAGGCGGTCAGCATTGGTGTGGCCATCAGCGTCAGGGCCGCCAGTTTTTGAATGTTGAGAAATCTGTTCATAGTTCTTTTCTGTTTTTACCACTAAAGCGTCTCACCCCTTTTTCAGGGTGAGGCGCTTGCCAGTGGCTGATTAGTATGATATAGTTTGTGTATTATTCAGAGGTGGATGCCCAGTTGGTCATGTCGTCGAAGTTCTTGCCCCATACGACGCTGCAATACTTCACGAAGGGAGCGGGCATGGCGCCGATTTTGGTGATGGCGTTGAGCGTGTTGGCTTCCACCTCAACCTGGGTGTTGACGCTCTCGAAGAACTTGGCAAAGCTGTTGGCGGCCACGGTGCCGTCGGTGGAGCCGTACCACACGTTGCGTACAGAGCGCAAGTTGTCCTGGAAGTCAGAGATGGAGTTGTAGCTGTAGGGCGACTCCACGTATGCAATGTCGCCATTGGCAAAGGGGTTGGTAATCTTGGCTGTGCCCACCTCGTTGGCAATGCCGAGGCATGAGCCCTCGCTGGCGCTGAGCACCTGAGTGATGGCGGCTTTCAGCGTGGGGAACACGCTCTTGCTGCCGGCGGTGCCGGCGGTGGTCAGGTTCTGGGCATACGACAGGCCGGCCTCGGTGGTGTATTCCAGCTTGGCGGCCTTGACGATGGCCACGCGGGCAGCGTTGGCAGCCGTCTCGCCCTCCCAGGCTACCTGCAGCTGGCAGCAGCGCTGCTTCAGCAGGGTGCAGATGGTCTGAGCGTAGGCCAGCTCCTTGGCGCCGCTGATGGCTGTGAAGCCGGTGTAGGTGTCGTTGCCTTGCAGCTCGCTCACCTTGCGGTTCTGCCCATTGCGGAAGAGTATGAACTCCAGGGCGTGGAAGCCCAGGATTGAGGCGTCTTCAAGCATCTCGTCGCTCATGCCCGTATTAAAATAGGTGAGCAGCAGTGAACGGTTCAGCGGCCATGAGTCGATGGTAGGGTCGATGTCGAAGTCCTGGGCGGCACCCATGAGGAAAGCCTCCGACTGCTCCCAGTTCTTGCGCGCCTTCTTGAAGTCGTCGCAGGCCTTGTCAATCTGTGCCTGGGTGATGGTCTGCACGGTCAGGCCGTTGAGGGTTTTCTCCAGGTCTTCCACGTCGGTGGCCAGCTGGGTGTAGGTAGGCACGATGACGTTGCTTACCAGGCCGCTGAGCACGTTGCGCAGGAAGGTTTCCTGCTCGGCGGTGAGGCTTGCCGATACGATGGTGCTGTTAGCGCGCGTCAGGGCCGTCGACACGCTGGCGCAGGCGTCGATGGCCTGGTTGCCGTAGGTGCGGTCCTTATACTGCTCTTCGGTGGTGGTTGTGTTGTTGTTGTCGTCGTCGCTGCTGCTGCACGACGTCAGTGTCAGCGCGCCCATGAGCAGGGCGGCAGGCAGCATTAAGATTTTTTTGTTCATAGTGGTTATATTTTATGTCCTTATGTTTTTATGTCTAAAACATTTCTTATGTTCTTATGTCACTTAAAGAATCCCTCGTAGGCCACGCTGATGTTGACCGACGGCTCGTTGTTGTAGAGGCTCTTGAGTATGCGCTTGCTGTACTCGGCCTTGACGACAATCTGCTTGATGGGATAGTAGTTGACGCCGGCGGCAAAGCGCTTCACGGCGGTGTAGTCGTAGGGTGTGCTGTTGGTGGCGCTGGCGTAGGGGTCGTACTGCTCGTAGCGTCCGAAGACGTAGAGGTGCTTCTGCTTCTGTCGCAGGCACTGTATCTGCGAGAACACGTCGTAGCCCGCCTCTATGCCCACGGCGTAGGCGTTGCCGCTGACGAATGCCGAGTGCTTGTAGGGCGACTTCGAGTTCAGGCGGTTGTACATATACTTCAGCTGGCCGGCGTCGCTTAGGTAGCCGTAGTCGGCCTGTCCGCGTACTATCCAGTTGTGGCCTTTGTAGGTGAAGTCTACGGCGCCGACGGCCACCTTGCCTTTATAGGTGGCGCTGATGCCGGCGGCCTCGCTGGGATAGCTGTTGCCGATGCTGTGGCCGTAGTAGCCGCTGAGGCCTATGCGCAGGCCGGGCACGGAGTAGTTATCTATGCGCAGCGAGCCGCCGTACTTGTTGGCCACGTCGAACTCCAGCGGCGACTTCGGGCCGTTCTTAATCCACGTGGTGTTGGTGAAGTTCTCAGCGTTGAGGCCGGCTAAGAACTGTGCCTCGTAGCGCCAGTCGCCGTAGCGCCCCCAGAAGCTGACGCCCGTCTGGTGCCAGGTGGAGGGCATGATGGTGTTCTCGCCCTCGGGGCGGTAGACAGTGAAATAGTTCAGCGGCTCGTGGTGGGCATTGTTAAGGCCTACGGGCACGACGATATGTCCGGCGCGCAGGTTGGCCCATCGTGCGAAGGACTTCTGCAGCCAGAACTGCTCCAGCTCCACCTCGCCTCCTTTCTCTACTTCCTGCTCCCATTCGCCGCCTTCCTCGTCTTCCTTCTCATAGGCCAGTCCGTTGCCGCCGTGCTCAAACTCCACCTCGGTGCCGAAGCTCCAGCCTTGACCGAAGTCGTAGCCTAAGTAGATGACGGCGTGGGGAATGTCGAAGCGTCCGTGCGACGGGTCGTTCTTATGTTCTTCGGGCTGTGAGTAGCGGCTCACGTGGTCGCTGTAGTAGTTGCGGCTGTAGTTGATTTCGCCGTAGCCGCCAACGCTGAAGCCCTTGCCGCGCTGGCTGTTGAGCACACTGTCGGCAGCGTTCACTTGGGCGTTGGCTGTCAGGCAAGTCATGCTTAGCATTGCTCCCATCAGGAGCTTGTTGGTTGTCATATTCTTCATATTTGTTATTTTGCGGCTGCAAAGGTACTGCCTTTCAGCTGTCCCTGCAATACCTAAAAACGATGAAAATAGTAGAAAATACCTACTTTTGATGATTGCGTATGTCACCAAAAAGCAGTACTTTTGCAGCCGGATAAATAATAATAGGTATGAAGAATCAGAAGATGTATGAGGCCGACGACAAGATGATTTCCCTCATCCGCGACAATTACGACCTGTTGCAGTCGCTGGGTAGTTTTGGCATATCTCTGGGCTTTGGCGACAAGACCGTGAAGGAGACCTGCGAGGACAACGGTGTAGACACCTATACGTTTCTGGCCGTGGTAAACTTCACCATAAATGGGTATGGCGACTTCGACGCCGACGAGCAGTTAGACATCCGCACGCTGCTGCACTATCTCGACGCCAGCCATAAGTATTACCTTGACTTCCAACTGCCCTTCATCCGCCGCGAGTTGGAAGAGTCGTTGAATCAGGAAGACTCCCTGGGGCGACTTATCCTTCGCTTCTACGACGAGTATGCCCACGAGATCCGGCGCCACATGCAGTATGAGCAGAAGACCCTGTTCCCCTATGTGGAGTCGCTGCTCGACGGCAAGGCCGGCAGCGACTATACCGTGGAGACCTTTTCCAAGCACCACGGCGCCGCCGACAAGAAGCTGCGCGAGCTGAAGCTGCTGATTATCAAATACCTGCCCAGTGACGGTCTGCATAACAACAAGCTGACGGCCACCCTCCACGACATCTACGACAATGAGGAGTGGCTGCGCCAGCATGCTATGGTTGAGGACCACATCTTCGTGCCTGCCATCCGGCGCATGGAGCAGATTGTCAGGCAGCAGGACGTTGCCAAGAACATCAGCGGCATGGTGCTCGGATCCGGCCAAAGTGCCGACGCCCTCTCCGACCGCGAGAAGGAGGTCATCGTAGCCCTTGTGCAGGGCATGGCCAACAAGGAGATTGCCGACCATCTGTGTATCTCTACCAATACCGTGATTACCCATCGCCGCAACATTGCCCGCAAGCTGCAAATCCACTCGCCGGCGGGGCTCACCATCTATGCCATTATCAATGGTTTGGTAGACATCTCCAGTGTGAAGTTGTGAGTCCGGAGTTTAGGCCCGTAGCTCAGCTCTATGCTCATCGAAGAACTTGTCGAGGCGCACAATGCCTTGAGTCGTGCAGAATCCGCGTAAGGTGACGAAGAGCATGTTGAAAAACAGCTGGTTGAAGGAGTAGCACTCGTAGAGGCGCCGCTCGTTCATATACTGCCCAACGGCCTCAAAGACATGGGCTATGAGCTGATAGTCAATGTGCGGCAGGAACAGTCCCTCGTCAATGCCGCGGTGGATGAATGTCAGGAAGTTCTCAGAATTTTTCCGCTTTTGATTTTCAATGAACTGATTCAGCCGGGGATAACTGCGTATCTCCTCGTAAAACATGGGCTTGACGTTGGCCGACTCCTTCACGTGCAGGCTATATAAATATATAATAATGTCGAGTACGTCGTGGTTGGCATCGTTGGCAAAGGCTTTGAGCTGTTCCTCCCGCAGCTGGTGGTAGTGGCACACTCCCTCATAGAGCACCTGCTCCTTGGTGTCAAACACCTCGTATAGCGTACGCTTCGAGATACCCAGACTGGCGGCCACATCGTCCATCTTCGTGCCCTTAATGCCCCGCTCTGCAAAGAAATGCATGGCAGTCTCCAGGATACGCTGACGCAGCGACATTTTATAGTCGGTCATGTTTTTGTTCTCATGCATGGGACGCAATTTTGGGGCAAAGTTACGAAAAAAAAACCAGTAGGCAAAAAAAACGCCTGATTATGTATGGCAAAGTGCGAAAAAAATACTATCTTTGCCGTCCGAAAGGAACAGGACATACATTGAATCTTTTAAAAACCAAATAATTATGAATAAAAACGACCTACAACCCGCTGCTGTCTTTGAGCAGTTTGCCAAGATCAACGAGATTCCCCGTCCCTCAAAGCATGAGGAGCAAATGATAGAGTACCTGAAACAGTGGGGCGAGAGCCGCGGCCTAGACACTCAGGTCGACGAGACCGGCAACGTCATCATCCGCAAGGGCGCCACGCCGGGCTATGAGAACCGCCGCACGGTGATTCTGCAGAGCCACATGGACATGGTGTGCGACAAGCTGGTAGACGTAGACTTCGACTTCGACCACGACGCCATCAAGACCTATGTCGACGGCGAGTGGCTCACCGCCGAGGGCACCACCTTAGGTGCCGACGACGGCATCGGCTGCGCCATGGAGCTGGCACTGCTCGACGCCACCGACATTGAGCATGGCCCCATAGAGTGTGTATTCACCCGCGATGAGGAGACAGGCCTCAGCGGCGCCGAGGGCATGAAAAGCGGCTTTATGACCGGCGACTATCTTATCAACCTCGACTCTGAGGACGAGGGCGAAATCTTCGTCAGCTGTGCCGGCGGCCGCAACACCCAGGCCCGGTTTACCTTTAAGCGCGAGGCCGCTCCTGCCGGCTCCTTCTTCCTGCGTGGACAGCTGAAAGGCCTCGTCGGCGGGCACTCCGGCGACGACATCAACAAGAAGCGCGCCAACGCCATTAAGCTGCTGGCCCGCTTCATATTCATGGAGATGAAGCGCTATGAGGGCATCCGCCTGGCACAGTTCCACTCGGGCAAGCTTCACAACGCCATTCCCCGTGATGGCGAGTTCATCATTGCCGTGCCTAACGACCTGAAGGAGAACGTTCGCGCCGACTGGAACATCTTTGCCGCCGACGTTGAGGACGAGTTCCACGTCACCGATACGCAGATGGTGTGGCTCATGGAGAGTGCCGACGCTCAGCCGGTGATAGAGGCGCCAGTGGCCCGCAACTTCATCTGGGCCGTGCAGGCCGTCGACAACGGCATCTACGCCATCTGTCAGGACGAGGCCCTGGGCGGCATGGTGGAGACGTCGAGCAACATTGCCGCCGTCCATACCACAGACAGCGAAATCAACGTCCTGTCGAGCCAGCGCAGCAACGTCATGTCGAACCTCGACAACATGTGCTACACCTTTCAGGCCGCCTTCGAGCTGGCCGGCGCCAAGGCCGTCTCTTCCGACGGCTATCCGGCATGGAAGATGCGCGCCGACTCGAAGCTGACAGAGATTGTCGTCGACACCTACAAGCGCCTCTTCGGCAAGGCCCCGGTGGTGCGCGGCATCCACGCCGGTCTGGAGTGCGGACTCTTCTCGGAGCGCTATCCCAACCTCGACATGGTGAGCTTCGGACCCACGCTGCGATTCGTCCATACGCCCGACGAGCGCCTGCTCATTCCCACCGTCCAGATGGTGTGGGACCACCTGCAGGCCATCCTCAAGGAGATTCCCGCCAAGGACTAACGGACAACCCCACGGTCGGGAGTTCTTAAAAAATATTAAACGTTCGGTAAATAGGAATATTTTTCGTAATTTTGCGGCTTAATTGCTGAAACTTGTCAAAATGAATCATATCAGAAACTTCTGCATCATAGCACACATCGACCACGGCAAGTCCACCTTAGCCGACCGTCTGCTGGAGGCCACCAACACCATTCAAGTGACCGAAGGCCAGATGCTCGACGACATGGACCTGGAGCGCGAGCGTGGCATCACTATCAAGAGCCACGCCATACAGATGGAGTATGTGCGCGGAGGCGAGAAATATATCCTTAACCTCATCGACACGCCGGGACACGTCGACTTCTCTTACGAGGTGAGCCGCTCTATCGCCGCCTGCGAGGGAGCACTGCTCGTCGTCGATGCCACCCAGGGTGTGCAGGCGCAGACCATCTCCAATCTCTATATGGCCATCGACCATAACCTGGAGATCATACCCGTCATCAACAAGATTGACATGCCGAGCGCCATGCCCGACGAGGTAGAAGACGAGATTGTAGACCTCATAGGCTGCGACCCCTCCGACATCATCCGCGCCAGCGGCAAGACCGGCGAGGGCGTGGGTCAGATACTCGACGCCATCGTCGACCGCGTGCCCCCTCCCGAGGGCGACCCTGAGGCGCCGCTGCAGGCGCTGATCTTCGACTCGGTGTTCAACTCCTTCCGCGGCATCATTGCCTACTTCAAGATTGTCAACGGCAGTGTGAAGAAGGGCGACCTGGTGAAGTTTTTCAACACCGGCATGGAGTACGACGCCGACGAGATAGGCGTGCTGAAGATGGACATGATTCCCCGTCAGGAGCTCAAGACCGGCGACGTGGGCTACATCATCAGCGGCATTAAAAACTCGCGCGAGGTGAAGGTGGGCGACACCATCACCCACGTCAGCCGTCCCTGCGCCGCCGCCATCGAGGGCTTCCAGGAGGTGAAGCCGATGGTGTTCGCCGGCGTTTATCCCATTGACCCTACGGACTATGAGAACCTGCGCGCCTCGCTTGAGAAACTACAGCTCAACGACGCCTCGCTGACCTTCACCCCCGAGTCGTCGGTGGCCTTGGGCTTCGGTTTCCGCTGCGGTTTCCTGGGGCTGCTGCACATGGAGATTGTGCAGGAGCGTCTGGATCGCGAGTTCGACATGGACGTCATCACCACCGTGCC
>CAMHKU010000048.1 GCA_946185805.1 uncultured Prevotellaceae bacterium
TCTACGTCAAGGTCGGGCCACTCGATGGCTTCGGGGCCACTCATTTGCACGTTCAGCACGCTACGGATGGGTGCATCCTGCATCCAAGGGATGCGGTTGTACGACAAGAAGTAGTCGTGGCCCAGTACGGAGAGCATAATGCCCTGGGCGTTAATCATCAATACGCTTGCCGATGTGTTGGCGGAATTGTTCTTTGAAGTTGTCTGCATATTTCTCTACAATTTTCTTGATTTCATTTAACTTGTGTTCGGGAATGCCTGTGTTTCTGGCCAGTTCTACCTGTGGCTCCAGCCAAAACTTGGCCTCATGACCACCACAGAGCACATGGATGTGTATCCGTTCCTCCTCGTTGGAGTATATCTTGAACGTATATTCGCTTTCGCGTCGGAATACTGGACTCATAATCACTTGTTATTTGGGTGCAAATTTACAAAAAGTTTCCCAAACAATAGACATTTCAAAATAAAATATGCAAAATAACAGATAATTAAACTAATAAGAGAACAAGAAAAGGGAGCAAGAAACTGGATTCTCACTCTCTTACCAAATTAACGTTTGATTCCTCTCCTCTGTTCTTGCTCCAAACCGAACTGCTCCTTGTACCACTGGGCTATGGGTGTCTGGTTGATATGCAGGAACAAGTTCCGCTTCTCATCCATAATCACCTGTGCCGTGACGTTATCAGCAAGAGTATTGCGCCTGTACTCATTGGAATTCAGCAAGCCACTATAATTGACGGCCTGCTCGTATAGGCGCACCCGGATTTTTCCGTGGCAGGTCCACAAAGACCCGCATGACAGCATAAACAAAGGTGTCGATCCTTATCCATATATCTTGCAGACTCTGTAGAAAAAGAACGGCAGGTTGGATATGCCGTGCAGTTCGGCACGGAATCCCTTAATACCGGAGTTCAGTGATTCTGGGACTTTCCCCAATTTTCCTCGAATTGCCTTTATTTATGGGGCGAACTGCGTTAATCATCCAAAAATGCTTTTCTATTTCAGCATTATTTCGTAACTTTGACTTTGTCGAAGTTACTTTTCGCTCGGAAATAAAAGAAAAGTGTTTCTTTTCTTTTATTTCTCTCACTTATTTTGTAACTTTGCAGCCTTAATCGTGATCAAACATTCTACCGACATGCCAATCAAGACAACACTGTACAGCCTGCTGATGCTTTTACTGCCCCTGACGGCTTTGGCTCAGAAGGTGACCATCACAGCCTCTTACAACGTGCGCGAGGACGACGTGCTCAAACCCATGGAGACGAGCGGCGACTTCGAGGGTGAAGCACCGTTAGATGTATCCTTCGCCCCCGTCTGCGACGGTATCGGCGACCACACCCCCGCCTACGAATGGCACTTCCGCAAGGAGGGCGCCACGCAAGACCTGCTGGTGCGCTATGATGAGCAGACGCAGTACACCTTCACCGAATCGGGGGCATGGATAGTAACGCTGAAGACCCGCCTCACCGACATCGGTGCCGACCTGGACTCTACCTCTATCAAGGTGACTATCAGCGAGAGCAAGCTGGAGTTCCCCAACGCCTTCTCGCCTAACGACGACAAGATCAACGACATCTACCGCGCCAAGCAGCCCGACGGCGTGAAGAGCATCGTGGAGTTTCACGCCTACATCTTCAACCGCTGGGGACAGAAGCTCTACGAATGGACCGACCCCTACGGCGGATGGGACGGCAACTATAAAGGCAACCCCGTGAAGGAGGGTGTCTACTTCGTGCTGGTGAAAGCCCGCGGCGCCGACGGCCGCGAGTATAACATCCGCAAGGACGTGAACCTGCTGCGCACCTACATACAGTCAGAAACCAACAGCAGCAGCCAATAATCATCCACCACCCATCACCCATCACCCACCACCCATCACCCAATGGAAAAAATACAAGTCTTTGGCGCCCGCGTCCACAACCTGAAGAACATCGACGTAGAGATTCCCCGCCAGTCGCTCACCGTCATCACCGGCTTGAGCGGCTCGGGCAAGTCGAGCCTGGCCTTCGACACCATCTTTGCCGAGGGACAACGCCGCTATATAGAGACATTCTCGGCCTACGCCCGTAACTTCCTCGGCGGCATGGAGCGCCCCGACGTCGACAAGATCACGGGCCTGAGCCCCGTCATCAGCATCGAGCAGAAGACCACCAACCGCAACCCGCGCTCCACCGTGGGCACCACCACCGAGGTGTACGACTACCTGCGCCTGCTCTTTGCCCGCGCCGGCCGTGCCTATAGCTACATGACCGGCGAACCGATGGTGAAGTATACCGAGGAGAAGGTGGTAGAGATGATACAGCACGACTACGCCGGGTGCAAGATTATGATTTTGGCGCCACTGGTGCGCAGCCGCAAAGGCCACTACCGCGAACTCTTCGAGGCCATGCGCCGCAAGGGATACCTCAACATCCGCATCGACGGCGAGATGCAGGAGATACGCCAGGGCATGAAGGTGGACCGCTACAAGAACCACGACATAGAGGTGGTGATTGACAAGATGCACCTCCCCCCTACCCCCTCCGAGGGAGGGGGAGTTGAATACTCCGAGCGCCTGAAGAGAAGCGTAAGCCTGGCCATGAAGCAGGGCGACGGCCTGATTATGATTCTCAATGCCGAGAGCGGCGAGGCGAAGTTCTTCTCCAAGCGCCTGATGTGCCCCACGACGGGCATAAGTTACAGTGACCCAGCTCCTAACAACTTTTCGTTCAACTCTCCACAAGGCGCCTGCCCCCACTGCAAGGGCTTAGGCTTTATCAACGAGATTGACATGGCCAAGGTGATTCCCAACCGCCAGCTGAGCATCCACGAGGGCGGCATCGTGCCCTTGGGCAAATACAAGAACCAGATGATCTTCTGGCAGATTGACGCCATCCTGAAGAAATATGAGTATACGCTGAAGACGCCCATTGCCGACCTGCCTGAGGAGGCCTTGAGCGAGGTGCTCTACGGCTCGTTAGAGAATATACGCATAGACAAGGAGCTGGTGCACACCTCGAGCGACTATTTCGTGTCGTTCGACGGCATCGTGAAATACCTGCGCAACGTGATGGAGAACGACGAGAGCGCCAGCGGCCAGAAGTGGGCCGACCAGTTTATGGCCGAGGTGGAGTGCCCCGTGTGCCACGGCCAGCGTCTCAACCGCGAGGCGCTGTCGTATAAGGTCTGGGACAAGAACATCTCAGAACTGGCCGCCATGGACATCAGCGAGCTGCGGCAGTGGATAGGCGACCTCGAGAGCCAATGCACTCCAAAGAATACAGCCCTACAGGCAGACACATCTCTCGCCTCTCACCCCTCACCCCTCACCCCTCAGGAGTATCAGATTGCCAAGGAGATACTGAAGGAGATCCGCACGCGCCTGGACTTCCTCCTCGACGTGGGTCTCGACTATCTGGCCCTCAACCGCCCGTCGGCGTCGCTCTCCGGCGGCGAGAGCCAGCGCATACGCCTGGCCACGCAAATAGGCTCGCAGCTGGTCAACGTGCTCTACATCCTCGACGAGCCGTCCATCGGCCTCCACCAGCGCGACAACGAGCGACTCATCCGTTCGCTCAAGGAGCTGCGCGACCTGGGCAACACGGTCATCGTCGTAGAGCACGACAAAGACATGATGCTGGCCGCCGACTACATCGTAGACATTGGTCCCCGCGCTGGCCGCAAAGGCGGCGAGGTGGTGTTTCAGGGTACGCCCGCAGAGCTGTTGAAAACCAATACGCTGACGGCGCAGTATTTAAAACCCAACAAACCCACCCCCAGCCAACAACCCACCCCCAGCCCCTCCCCAAGGGAGGGGAGTTTAGATACTTCTACCCGAAAAATTACGCAGCAAGGTAATCAAGCTCCCCTCCCTTTGGGAGGGGCTGGGGGTGGGTTACTACTCCGGGGCTGCCGCGGCAACAACCTCAAGAACGTTGACGTGGAGTTCCCTCTGGGCAAGCTCATACTCGTCACCGGCGTGTCGGGGTCGGGCAAGTCGACGCTCATCAACGAGACCCTGCAGCCCATCCTCTCGCAGCACTTCTACCGCTCGCTGAAGAAACCCATGCCCTACGACAGCATCGAGGGGCTGGAACTGATAGACAAGGTGGTGAACGTAGACCAGTCGCCCCTGGGCCGCACGCCGCGCTCCAATCCCGCCACCTATACCGGCGTGTTCAGCGACATACGCGCGCTCTTCGTCAATCTGCCCGAGGCCAAGATCCGCGGCTACAAGCCGGGACGCTTCTCGTTCAATGTCAAGGGCGGGCGCTGCGAAACCTGCGGCGGCAACGGCTACAAGACCATCGAGATGAACTTCCTGCCCGACATACAGGTGCCCTGCGAGGAGTGCCACGGCAAGCGCTACAACCGCGAGACCCTGGAGGTGCGCTACAAGGGCAAGTCGATTGCCGACGTGCTCGACATGACCATCAACCAGGCCGTGGAGTTCTTTGAGAACGTGCCCGACATCCTGCGCAAAATCAAGACCATCCAGGACGTAGGCCTGGGCTACATCAAGCTGGGGCAGCCCTCGACCACCCTCAGCGGCGGCGAGAGCCAGCGCGTGAAACTGGCCACGGAACTGTCGAAGCGCGATACGGGCAAGACCGTCTACATACTCGACGAGCCTACCACGGGCCTGCACTTCGAGGATATCCGCATACTGATGCAGGTGCTGCGACGCCTCGTCGACCGCGGCAACACCGTCATCGTCATCGAGCACAACCTCGACGTGATTCGCCAGGCCGACTGGATCATCGACATGGGGCCTGAGGGCGGCCGCCGCGGCGGCATGGTGCTCACCACGGGCACGCCTCAGCAGGTGGCCATGAGCGACAAGGGATTCACGCCGCGATTCCTCAAGCAGGAGCTGGGACTGTAACACGGCAGCAAGTTCCAAGACTAAGGCCTAAAGTGGTGCAGACACTCAAACGTTTGCACCACTTTTCTGTCAATTTTCAGTACAACCTACAGAGATTTTGTTTACCTTTGCAGCACAAAACATAACCATCAAACAAACTAATAAAAACAACAGAACTATGAGCAAATTTGTAATCGGCGACCGTCTGAAGGACGAGTGGATTTCGGTGCTCGACACCGAGAAGAAGCAGTTAGAGTTTACCAACCATCTGGCCAGCGCCAAGGAGTACACCGCTGAGGACACGGCCAAGGCACAGCTGAAGGAGATTCAGACAACAGGATACTTCAGCGACCTACAGGTCTACGAACTCGACAACAACAAGGCCTACAAGCCCGGCGAGCGTGACTCTTTCCAGTCGTAAGACGTTTACAGTCAAAAAGCAAATAGCTAAGTAAAAAAGCAAGATGGAATAATTATCCCTCCCCGCGGAATAAAAATTCCTCGTGGTGGAATAATTATTCCATCCTTCGTTTGTGAACATAGGCGGCGCAAGAAAAAAAAACATCTTTAGAAGTTCACGCCGAAGTTAATCGACAGCTGGTTGGCGTGCATGGTGTTATTGTCGTTGTCGGCAATGTTTGCAATACCAAACTGATAGGCCAGTTCCAGATAGAGCATGTTGTACTCTACGCCGCAGCCCAGCTTGAAGCCCATGTCGTTGCGGTTGGCAAGTTTGTCGTAGACGCTCTCCTTCTGCTTGTCGCCCGACTTCTGGTCCTGATATTCACGCTGGCCGGCAAGGCCCAGTGCAAAGTAAGGGCCGATGAAGGGCAGCACGGCAATGTCGTCGCTGGCCTTGATACCATACTTCACCAGCAGGGGGAACTCTATGCAGTTGATGCTGGCCGAATACTTGCCGTCCTTACCGCCGCGCTGCGTATAGTAGACGCCGCTCTCGAGGAACACCGGAGCCGTCTGCGACACACGCAAACCGATGATACCGGCCAGCGTGAAGCCAGTCTTCATACCTGAGTAGTCCATCATCATCGTGCCGTCCTGCACCTCGGTGTCGCCGCTGAGGCTTGCAAAGTCAACACCGAAACGGGCACCGTAGTAGAGGTTGCTCTTGTCAAGTTCGAAACCACCGCTGGCGAACTGTGCAAACGAAGGCGCAGCCAGCATGAAAGCTAAAATAGCAGTAAAAAACTTCTTCATATCCTTTACGTTTAATTAAATAAATGTTCAAAAAACGGTGCAAAATAACTACTTTTTTCCCACATTGCCAAACAATTTAACTAAAAATACAATGATTACCTACATTTTGCTATTGTGTAATCCATAAAATATGCGTAACTTTGCAGCCCAAAGTTTAAATAAGCCGATGAATATGAAGAAATTACTACTTCTGTCGGCAGCTATGTTAATCAGTATCACTATGACAGCTGCCAACGAGACGATTGTATTACGTGTGAAAGGTATGCGCTGC
Organism: uncultured Prevotellaceae bacterium; assembly: GCA_946185805.1. GTDB lineage: Bacteria > Bacteroidota > Bacteroidia > Bacteroidales > Bacteroidaceae > Prevotella. The sequence continues at coordinate 6,332 of CAMHKU010000048.1, forward strand.
GAAGACTGCGCCCACAAGGTGACTACGGTGCTGAAACGCCTGCCGGGCATCGACGGACTACAGTTCGACCTGGAGAAGCGCACCGTCAGCGTGAGCTTCGACGCCGACAAGACCAGCGCCGACAGCATCCGCGCACGCCTTGCCGCCACCGGGCGCTTCAAGTCGTCGCCCTACAGCGCCACGGAGGTCATCCGCCGAGGCATGGGCTTGCAGATGGGCGACATGCACTGCAAGAACTGTGCCGACCGCATCACGGCGCGCCTCACGGCGATGGAGGGCGTCGACAGCGTGGCGCCGCACGTCGACAAGCAGTATGTATTCATACGCTACGACGCCAACAAGACCTGCAAGGCCGTCATCCGCGAGGCCCTGCAGCAGCTCGGCTTCACGCCCGTGAACTATTACACGAGCAAGGACATCAGCTTTGCCTACTTCAATATTCCCAAGGAGGCGTGCACGGAGGCTACCATCGAGGAGGCCATCGTGATCGACGGCGTAGACGATGCCAATGTCAACGCCCGCCGCGGGTCGTTGGCCATCACCTATGTCAACACCGAGACCTCGGCCGACCGTCTGTTGCAGGCGCTGAAGGCCGCCGGTATCGACGCCACCGTGCCGCCCGCCCATGAGTGCAAGGAAGGCCAGTAAGTTGTCACTAACAGCCCTCAACGACAAAGCATAACCCATAGTCACTATGCACAGAATCTTATTAATGCTCACCCTGCTCACCAGCCTGGCGGTCGGTGCTCAAAACCGTAAGATAACCGTCAACGTCACTGAGCGCGCCACCCGCGAACCCATCGTCATGGGCACCGTCGTGCTGGAACCCGCCGCCCTGTCAGCCGTCACCGACATGAAGGGCGAGGCCACCATTGCCAACGTGCCCCAGGGACGGTATACGCTCGTCGTACGCTACGTGGGCTTTGAGCCTTACCGTCAGCAGATTAGCGTCACTAACCTCGACCTTCACTTGAGGGTCGTGCTCACCGAGTCGTCGCTGGCACTGAAGGAGGTGACGGTGACCGCCAAGACCCGCGAGAGCGGCGCCTCCACCAGCAGCGTCATCGGCCGCCAGGCCATCGACCACCTGCAGGCCACGTCGCTGGCCGACGTGATGCAGCTCATTCCCGGACAGCTCATGGACCGCCCCGACCTCACCCAGCAGCAGGGCCTGCAGCTGCGCACGCTGCAGAACAACTCCACCATGGCCTTCGGCACGAGCATCGTCGTCGACGGCGTGCCGATGTCAAACAACGGCGACGTCAGCCAGGGCACCTTCTCGGGAACGGCCTTCGCCGGCACCGACCTGCGCCAGGTGTCGGCCGACAACATCGACGAGGTGGAGGTCATCCGGGGCATACCCTCGGCCGAATATGGCGACCTCACCTCGGGCCTCGTCGTCGTCCACTCCAAGGTGGGCGTCACCCCCTGGCAGGCAAAGGCCAAGATCAACCCCGCCCTCCAAAACTACAGTGTGGGCAAGGGTTTTGCCCTTGCCAAAGCCGGCATCATCAACGCCAACCTCGACTACGCCAAGGCCTGGGGCGACCCGCGACAGAAGACGCGCTCCTACGACCGCTATACGGCCAACGTGGGCTGGGGCTTCGACCCTACCCGCCGCTGGCATACCGACACCAAGCTACGCTTCATGCAGGCTAAGGACTGGAGCGGCAGCGACCCCGACGCCCAGCAGGACGGCACGGAGACAAAAGCCACGACCACCGTCGTAGGACTGACCCACAACGGCCGCCTGCAGATAGACCGCCCGCTGGCGCGCTCGCTGAAATACACTCTGGGCGTGAGCCTCACCAAGACCGACAACCGCAACACCAGCTATGTGGCCGTGAGCAGCGGACTGCTGCCCATACTCACCGCCCGCGAGACGGGCTACTACGACGTGCCGTGGAAGACTACCTCATACCTGGCAACGGGTATCACCGAGAGCCGGCCCGGCAACGTCTTCGCCAAGCTGACCGACGACTTCTTCCTGCGACGGGGAAAGACCATGCAGAGCTTCAAGGTGGGCGTGGACTACCACTACGACTGGAACAGCGGACAGGGCTACTACAATGCCGACGACACCCTGCCATACCGCCCCAACAGCAACGGACGCCCACGAGCCTTCAGCGACATTCCGGGACTGCACCAGCTGTCGGTATTCGCCGAAGACCAGTTCACCTATAATATTAATAAGGTGAACCGCCTACGCGTCAACTTCGGACTGCGATTCACCAGCCTGCAGCCTTTCAGCGCGCTGGCCACCACGGCGCTCTCGCCGCGCCTCAATGTGGCCTTCACGGTAGCCAAGTGGCTCGACATCCGCGGCGGCATAGGCATGAACTCCAAGACGCCGGGCCTGAACCACCTCTATCCCGACAAGAAATACATCGACGACGTGGTGGGCAACTTCACCCTGGCCACGCCGCCGGCCTACTACGTACACACCCAGGTCTACGACGTGCAGCGCTCCGAAGGCTTGAAGAATGCCACGACGACGAAGGTGGAGGCGGGCATCGACATCAAGCTGCCCCGTGGCCGCCGCCTCAGCCTGCTGGCCTATCAAGACCGCACGCCCGACGGCTTCGAGGCTGCCGCCGACTATTTTACCTACCAATACAACCTGTTTGACAACACGGCCACGCTGCCCATCACCGACTTCTCTACGGGCTACGCTCAGCAGTTTACCAACTTCGCCACCACGGGACTCCTGGAGAACACCAGCAAGACCGTCAACCGCGGCGTGGAGTTCGACTTCAACCTCGGCGAACTGCCGCTGCTGAAGACGACCCTCTACTTCAGCGGTGCATGGAACGAGACGAAGACCGACTGGAGCACGCGCATGAACACTACCACCGTGCCCACCGCCCTGCTCACCGGCACCAAATATGCCGGCCGCAACCTCTCGCCCGTGCGCATCGTCTACCCCTCGGGGCTCGACTACACACGCCTGCGCCGGTTTGTCAACACGCTGCGAGCCGTCACCCACATTCCGCAGCTGCACATGGTGGCGTCGTTCACGGCACAGGTCATCTGGCACAACTCCACCTGGAGCTACACCGCCGACAAGGACCCCATAGGATGGATTGACAACAGCCTGCAGTACCACGACATCGCCTCCACTCAGTATATCGACTTCGACGGCGGGCGCATAGCCACCAACGACGAGCGACTGCTGCTGCGCTACAGCGACAACGAGCCTACGGAGTCGCCGACGACGTGGAACCTCTCCGGCCGCGTCACCAAGGAGCTGGGGCGCATAGGCGCACTGTCGCTCTATGTCGACAACTGCCTGTTCTATGAACCCTACCTCAAAGGCAACAACACCAATACCCTGACACAGCGCAACACGGGCAAGTTCTCCTTCGGCGCCGAGCTGTCTATTAACCTTTGACTGTTTTGAGATTTGATGTTTGAGATTTGATATTTATGATTACGTATAGGATGACTAAAGAGGGAGTTGGAGCACGGCTGGTGCTCTATACCTTATTAATAAATATGGTGCTGGCATCGTGTGTCAATTACGACGACGCCACGACGGCCACGACGGCCAAGGTGCAGCTGAAGATGCCCGCAGAGTTCACCGGCAGCGACTTCGAAGGCCATGTCATCACCCTCCTGCAGGGCAACACGCGGCTCACGGCCACCACCGACGCACAGGGCATAGCCACCTTCAGCGGCATTATTCCCGACGTCTACGACATCTCCTGCTCATGGGACCTCACCGCCGACGACTACCACCGCCTCACCGGAGACAACCAGGTGGTCAGCGGATGCACCGTCTCCGGTTCGCTCAACAGCCACCTTATACGCCAGGAGCAGACCATAGAGCTGAAGACCAACCTCGCCATCAACCGCGACATCATCATCGGCAAGATATTCTTCGCAGGCTCCAAGGACAACAACAACCGCACCTACATGCCCGGCAAATATATCGAGCTCTACAACCAGAGCAACCAGAGTATCGACGCCAGCGGACTGTACATAGGACTGGTGGAGGCCGAGAGCAACCAGGCCTACACCCTGCAGAACCTCCACGACCGCTATGCCGACAGCGTGGTGCTGGTGAAGCAGGTGTTCCGCATACCCGCCACTGAGCCCTTCATGGTAAGCCCCGGCGGCACGGTGCTCATCGTCAACAGCGCTGCCGACCACACCGTGGGCAACGACATGGAAAGCGACCTCACTGGCGCCGACTTTGAGGCCAAGGATGCCAGCGGACGCACGCAGAACAACCCCGCCGTGCCGGCCATGGAGCTTATTTACACCATGTATCCCAGCATATCGAACATGAACCTCGTGCAGAACGGCCTCTGCTCGATCGTCCTCTTCCGCACCGACGACGATGTGGCACAGTGGCCCACCACCTACGCCTATGGCAAGACCACCGGCAACCAGTGGATGCTCGTACCCACGCGCACCATCATCGACGCCGTAGAGGTGCTGCCCAACAAGGCTACGGGCATCGACGTGAGCATCAAGCGCCTCTACCCCACCCTCGACGCCGGCTACACCAACATCGAGGGCAAGAGCGGATGGACGGGCGAGGTGGTCTACCGCCGTACCAGCGACAAGCGCGCCGACGACGGTCACCTCATCCTCGTCGACACCAACAACTCTTCCAACGATTTCCACGTTTCAACCACCATCAAGCCCCGACAGTATGACGAATAAACTCATAGCTACCCTCGCAGCAGCTCTCCTCTCCCCTCAGGTCGGCTGTGCTGCGGCGGTGCCGCAGCCCTCCGCTTCCACCTACCGCTACGACGACGCCACCCAGCTCTGGCGACTCACCGACGCCGCCGCAGGCCTCGCCCTCGACTCCGCCGCCAACCGCGGCATAGCCTACTTCGACCTGCAGCACCGCGAGGGCGACTACCGCCGCGTGCAAGAGGGCGGCCAAAAGAACCAGCTGGAATTCTACACCGAGCGCTACCAGCGCGTCAGCCGCCTGCTCGTGGCCTACGGCAGCTTCCGCTTCGACATCGACCGCACCAAGGACCGCGCCTGGTGCGACGTCATGCGCCCCTACAACGCCAACCCCTTCATAGCTGGCAGCAGCGTCAGCGGCAAGTACGACACCCAACAGTTTGACCTCACCGCCGCCATAGGCACCACCCAGTTCTGGGGACTCACCGCCGGCCTGCGACTCGACTACAAGGTGGGCGACCTCAGCCGACTGCGCGACCCGCGCTCGCGCTCCGAGCTGCTCGACTATAAGCTCACGCCCTCGCTGGCCTACACCTCGGAACCGCACACCATAGCCCTCAGCGGCCACTACAACCGCCGCAAGGAGAAGATTCCCGGCATGACCACCGTGCAGCAAGACCCCAACCTGAAATACTACCTCATGAGCGGCATGGAGCAGGCCACCGGCACCACCGGCGGCTACAGCGGCTTCAGCCGCGAGTGGGTGGACCACCGCTTCGGCGCCGCCCTCACTTACGGCTATAACGACGGCACCACCAAGAGCCTTAACACCGTGAGCATTGAGCGTGGCTCTGAGGACGTGCTGGGCCAGTATAAGTACGAGCCCGGCCACTACGTGAGCTACCGTTACGGCCTGAGCTCGATGAACCGCCTGCGCAGCGGCCGTCTGCTGCACCAGATCGACCTCCAGGCCGACTACCGGCAGGCCTACGCCGACGAGTACCGCCAGCAGCTGCTCCAGGAGCGCGACGCCGACCACGGCTACACCAGCTACCGCTACGAAACGCTCATCACCTTCAAAAAGCGCTACCAGGTGCAGACCCTCGACGCCTCCCTCCACTACCGCGCCAATGTGGTTGACGGTTCTGCCGTCAACAACTACCTCGGCGCCCGCGTCGCCCTCAGCAGCGCCAAAAACAAGCACCTGCTGCCGGAGTCGCACCTCAAGTACGACCACATGAACTTCACCCTCGAAGGCGGCACGTCGCTACTCAAGAGCCGCCGCCTATGGCTCGACGCCGAGGCCTCTTACCACCTCAGCGCCAGCAGCGACCTGCAACTCGCCGAGGCCACCACCGACTATGCCGTTGCCGTGCTGCTGCCCGACATGCCCTATTACGACGCCAACTACTGGCGCGGCCACCTCACCCTGACCTACCAGTTCCCGCTCACTATCAAGGGCACCCGCGCACAGTGGTTCGTCCGCGCCTACGGCGACTACCTCAAGACCAACAACTCGCTCTACACCGCCACCATCGGCGCCGCCATCGGCATATACTATTAATGAAAGGAGTTAGAAGAAGTCAGAAGGAGTTAGAAGGAGTTAGAAGTCAATAGACAATAACGCAATTAAGTATAAAGAAGTAAAAAGAAGTCAGAAGGAGTTAGAAGTCAATAGAAATATAACGTAATGGAGTATAAAGAAGTAAAAAGAAGTCAGAAGGAGTTAGAAGTCAATAGACATACTGATCCTTATCCCATAAAAAGTTAAGCTAATGCCCTCTAACTCCTTCAAACTCCTCCTAACTCCTTCAAACTCCATCAAAAAAATATTAATCTAAATCCAAAATAACAAAGCATGAAAAGTTTTACCCCAATGAGAATGAAAACGCTGGCCCTCGCCGCCGGCATGTTAGTCACCGCCGGCGCCGCCGAGGCCAAGTTAGTGAAGCCCTCTACCTATACCCCCAACGTGGTGGTGAGCAAGGTGTTCTATGCCGGCGCCAAGGACGCTAACAACAAGAACTACATGAACAGCAAGTACGTGGAGCTGTTCAACATCTCCAGCGACACGCTCGACCTGGCCGGCATGTACATCGCACTGGTGGAGGCCGAGTCGAAGGCCAATGCCTGGACTGCCCAACTGCTGGCCGAACAACACCCCGACAGCATCGCCCTGAAGCAGGTGTTCCGCCTGCCCGCCGGTGCCAAGCTCGACCCATACGCCTCGCTGCTCATTGCCAACAGCGCCATCGACCACTCGCCCAACGGCGACAACTTCCCCAACCTCAGCGGAGCCGACTACGAGGCTAAAGATGCTCAGGGCAAGGTGACCAACAACGACGCCGTGCCCGCCCTGGAGGTGGCCTACAGCGCCTACCCCACCATCTCGTATATGAACCTCGTGCAGGGCGGCCCCTGCGGCGTGGTGCTGCTGACGGAGGACACCAAAGTCTCGGAACTGCCGCTGGTCTATAGCCCCGGCAAGACGAAGGGCAACCAGTTCATGCTCGCTCCGAAGTCGAAGGTCATCGACGGCGTGGAGATTGTCAAGATGACCGAGGAGGACATTGTGCGCCTCAACGCCACCGGCGTCGACACGGGCTATGTGGCCATCACCTCAAAGACGGGTTACACCGGCGAGGTGGTCTACCGCAAGACGGCCTATGTCGTCGGCGGCACGAAGACAGTGCTCTACGATACCAACAACAGCTCGCTGGACTTCGCCGTCTCCACCACCCTGCAGCCCCGCCAGTATGACGCTACGCCCGCCGGCCTGACGGCTCAGGACATCACCATCCCCGCCAGCGGGTTCCTCGCCGTGAACATCGACAAGCCCTTCTTCGGCCCCAAGGATATGGTACTCTGCTATGTCAACGCCTCTAACAACGCGCAGACCACCGACCTGCGCTACAACGAGTTCCGCGGCGACAGCACGCTGCTGATGAAGGGCGACTGGATAGCCATCGCCAAGCCCGGCACCTACCAGCTGCAGCTGTCAGCATCGCAGGGCGTCATGCGCTCACGCAGTTCGTCGCAGGCCTGGAGCACCGACGACAGCAAGACGCTCACCGGCAGCCAAGCCTCGCGCCGCATCTATAAGTTCTCTAATGCTGAGGGCAAGGTGGGCTTCCAGCGCGTGCCCGCCACCGCCGAGGGTAAGTATAACGTGGCCGACTTCAGCGACGGCAACCGCCTCTACATCATGCTCACCGACGCCATCGGCGCACGTATCTACGAGGCGTGCGGCGCTGCCAGCTGGGATGCCCTCGACTTCATCCCCTGGCATGGCGCCACGCCCGACGATGCCGCCACCGCCATCACCGAAATCGTAAATAGTAAATCCGTAAATAGTAAATCTGTAAATAGTAAATCTGTAAATAGTAAATATTATAGTCTTCAGGGCCGCCTCGTCGTTAAACCTTCTAAGGGTATTTACGTCAAAGACGGAAAGAAGATTATTATCAAATAAAATAGAAATATGAAGAAAAACCTTTTCGGCAGCCTGGCACTCATCGTGCTGGCTGCCACCTTACAGAGCGCCGCCCCACAGAAGGGCGACGACGTGATGACCAAGGAGAACGGCACCTACATCGTCAACACCACCACGCTGGGCAAGGACGTCGTGGGCTATGTCAGCGCCACGCCAGTGAAGGTCTACATCAAGAAGAACAAGATTGAGAAGGTGGAGTTCCTGAAGAATCAGGAGACGCCCAAATACATGGTAAAAGTCAAGAAAGCCCTGCAGGGCAAGTGGGACGGCCAGAAGGTCAAGGACGCCGCCAAGCTGAAGGTCGACGGCGTCACCGGCGCCACCTTCTCCTCTGAAGCCATTATCCAGAATGTACAGCTGGCACTGGACTATTACCAGAAGCATAAGTGATGGGTGATAGGTGATGGGTGATGGGTGATAGGTGATAAGTGATAAGTGATAAGTGATAAGTGATGAGTGATAAGTGATAGGCGATGATACGACGAATCATGCTCATAGCAGTGCTGATAGCAGCGACGGTTGGTGGTCACGCCACTGACCGCCGCAAGATGTCAGCCTATGTCAAGAGCGCGATGCAGCAATACGAGACCAGTTCGGCAGCATCGCGCTCATCACTTTTCACTCGTCACTCATCACTACTCACGAAACGTCCCACCCTGACCGCTTTCATCAAAGCCGACGCCGACAGCATCGACCACCTCTGTAGCAACTACGGCTGTCAGCTCCACTGCCGCTACGGTCATATCGCCATCGTGAGCATACCCCTCAACGCCATAGGCCAACTCTCCGACCACCCCGCCGTCAGCCGTATAGAGGCCGGCCCCACGTCACGTGTCGCCATGGACACCACCGCTATCATCGTCGGCGCCGACAAACTATATCACCAACAAACTGTGGATGGCGGTTTTGCCGCCATCAACCCCGCCACCCCCTCCACCCCCTCCGCCCCCTCCCCCTTCACCGGCCAGGGCGTCGTCTTAGGCGTCATGGACATCGGCTTCGACCTCACCCACCCCAACTTCTACGACGCCACTGCCACCCGCTACCGCATCGGCGCCTTCTGGGACCAGCTCGCCAACGACACCTCCCTTCACCCTCATCTCCCCGTCGGCCGCGCCTTCGAGGGCTACGACGCCGTGCTCGCGCAGCTCCACTCCCGCGACGGTCTCATCCAGACCCACGGCACCCACACCCTCGGCATCGCCGCCGGCAGCGGCTACAACTCCCCCTATCGCGGCATTGCCTACGACGCCGACCTCTGTGTGGTGAGCAACGCCGTGACCGACGACATCGCCCTCATCGACTCTGCCGACCTTTATAAATACACCACGGCCACCGACGCCCTCGGCTTCAAGTACATCTTCGACTATGCCGACCGCCAGGGCAAGCCCTGCGTGGCATCCTTCAGCGAGGGCTACACCCCGACGTTCGACAGCGAAGACAGCCTTTACGCCGCCTTCCTCGACAGCCTCACCGCCACCCCCGGCCACATCATCGTCAGCGCTGCCGGCAACGAGGGCTACTACCCCACCTACCTCTATAAAGCCCCCAACAAGAGCGCCGGTGCCTTCCTCGACAGCAACAGCCGCGACGGTCAATACCGCCTCATAGCCAACGCCCCCATCACCCTCACCTTCCACGCCTACGCAGCAGCCCCCGCCTCCACTTCCCGCCCCTCGTCCCCCGCTCCTCTCCGCTCCATATCCATGAGTTGGCCGTGCGGCGGCGCTGCCGCAGCCTCCGCCGACACCCTCATCACCGACACCCTCTTCTGCCTCTCCGACACCCTCGCCCTGACACTCCAATCTCAATCTTCAAGCCTCCAATCTCAATCTTCAAGCCTCAAGTCTCAAACCATCATCCTGGAATACCGCGCCAGCAAGCCCCTCGCGCAGCTCGCCTTCCGCACCGCGCTCACCCTGGAGCCCACCGCCGCCGAGGCCGAGCTCTTCGGTTCTTCCACCCACCATCTGCAGAACCGCGCCGAATACCCCCTGTGGAGCGACGCCCAGAAGGGTCACAACATACTGGCGCCGGCCAGCTTCCCCAACGTCATCACTGTCGGCGCCACCGCTCACCGCTTGGGCTTCACCAACTACAAAGGCGAATACAAAGACTACTCCGAAGGGCGCACCGTAGGTCTGCGTGCCCCCTACTCGTCCACCGGTCCCACGATTACCGGACAGATAAAGCCGGAGGTGACGGCCCCCGGCGACAATATTATCTCCTCGTACAGCAGCTACTACTTAGAAGCCAAGCCCGACGCCCGCGACATCAACTCCGACGTGGAGCACTTCCTGTTCCACGGCCGCACCTACGCCTGGAACGCCAATACCGGCACGTCGATGGCCTGCCCCGTGGTGGCCGGCGTCATAGCCCTCTGGCTGCAGGCCAAGCCCGACCTCACGAACCAGGACATTCGCGACATCCTCAGCCACACCTGCCGCCAGCCTGACGCCTCGCTCACATACCCCAACAACGACTATGGCTACGGCGAGATTGACGCCTACCGCGGACTGCTCCATATCCTCGGCATCGACGCCATCAGCGACGTCAGCCTCCACCAGCCCGCCCGCCTACGTCTCTACGTCGAGGACAACGCCCTTGTCATCACCCATCACCCATCACCCATCACCCATCACCCATCACCCATCACCCATCACCCCCCATTAACCATCACCATCTACTCCACGGCGGGCAGGGTTGTCCACACCGTTCACCATCCGGACATCCCTACAACAGAAAGTGAGCAGAGCGCAAGCGCCCCACTCACTGACAAAACCTATATTCCGCTGCCGGCGCTCCCTGCCGGCTTCTATGCCATACAGGTCAGCAGCGCCGACCGCTCACTTTGCGGCTCACAACTGATTGCTATTCCCTGACCATACGCCGCCAGCTGACCGTTGGTCTTACTCCTTTCTTACAGCCTAACAAGCCGTGTTAGCCCTACGATAGACGGCCTCCATATCCTGCGGCTGCAATACCTCCACGGCGCCGACGGTGATGGTGCCGCCGCGGCTGCACTTGTCTACCATGACGGCTATCTCGTCGCCGGTGGCCTGGCGGCCTATCAGCTCGGGAATACTCGTGGGCATACCTATGCGGCGGTAGAATCGCTCCACGGCCTCGATGCCGCGGAGGGCCGTCTCCTCGGGGTGTGCAAAGTCGTTGGCAACGCCCATCACGTTGACGGCAAACTGCACGAAGCGGCTCACGTGGCGCGGCATGACATAGCGCGCCCACGAGCCCCAGAGAGCTGCCAGGCCGGCGCCGTGGGTAACGCCGAAGAGGGCGCTCAGCTCGTGCTCCAGGCGGTGGGTGGCAAAGTCTTTCTCCGTGCCACACTCCGTCAGGTCGTTATGTGCCAGCGAGCCGGCCCACATAATCTGCGCCCGCAGCCGGTAGTCGTCGGGGCGCTGCAGCACCTCCACGGCGCACTCCTTCACCGTGCGCAGCAACGCCTCGCTGAGGGCGTCGGTAAGCATCATGTCGTCATACTTAGAGAAGTATCGCTCCATGGTGTGCATCATGATGTCGGTGCATCCGGCAGCCGTCTGGTAGGGCGGCAGGGTGTAGGTGCGCTCGGGGTTCATAATGCAGAAGCGGCAGCGGCACAGGTCGCTGTTGAAGCCGCGCTTGACGAGGCCCTCGTCCTTGGTAATGACCGTCGAACTCGACATCTCGCTGCCCGCCGCTGGGATAGTGAGCATCACGCCGATGGGCAGACACGACTGGGGCGTGGCCTTGCCGTCCCAGAAGTCCCACACGTCGCCCTCGTAGCCCACGCCGTAGCCGATGGCCTTCGACGAGTCGATGACGCTGCCGCCGCCGACGGCGAGGATGAAGTCTATCTGCTGCTCGCGGCACAGGCGTATGCCCTCGTAGACCATCGACAGCAGGGGGTTGGGCACTACCCCACCCAACTCCACAAAGCTGATGCCGGCCTCGGTGAGCATCTGGAACACCTTGTCGAGCAGGCCCGACCGGCGGGCACTGCCGCCGCCATAGTGCACCAGCACGCGATGGCCGCCGCTGGCACGTATCAGCTCCGGGAGCTGCTTCTCCGACTCACGCCCGAACACCACGCGGGTGGGCGCATAGAAATTGAAATCCTTAATCTTAGCTGTATTCTTCTCCATTATTACTTAATTCAGCGTCCTCAAGCTCTGCTTGAATGACTTCTTAATCATATATCTTCACGTCGTGAATGTGGTAGTGGTCGTTCATCACCTCCAGGATTTCGTCCTCGGTAGAGAGGTTGAAGTCGCCGGCGATGGTGTTCTTCAGCGAGGCGGCGGCCAGCGAGTAGTCGATGATACGCTGGTTGTCGTCGGGCGTCTGGCGCAGGGCATGCAGGAATCCGCCCACGAAGGCGTCGCCGACGCCCATGGGGTCCACCACCTCGGGAATGTCGACGATAGGGCCGTTATACATCTTGCCATCGGCCCAGAGCAGGCCGGTGAGCGTGTGGTGGCTGGAGCTGATCTCGTTGCGCATGCCGATCATCATCTTCTTGCAGCGGGGGAATCGCTGGTGCAGCTCGCGGTACCACGCCTCGTAGGCGGGCAGGTTCATGTCGTAGTCGGGCGTCAGCGCCTTGAAGGGTATCTTCTCGTGGCCGGTAATAAACTCATACTCTATGACGTCGCCAAACATCACGTCGGCGCGCTCCATCATGCGGCTCAGCGTCTCGCGGGGTTGCGCGCCGTCGTAGCGCCACAGGTTCTTGCGGTAGTTGATGTCGAACGAAATCATCAGCCCCATCTCCTCAGCCACGTCCAGCGCCTCGAAGGTGGCGTCGGCGGCGGGCTGCGAGATGGCGGCCGTAATGCCCGACACCTGAAGCACGGAGGCATCGCGCAGCACCTCGTGCCAATCGATCATGCCCGGCTGCAGGTAATAGTAGGCCGAGCCGGCGCGGTCGTAGCCCACGCTGGCATTGCGCAGGGCGGCGGCCTCCTCGAAATAGTAGACGCCGATACGGTCGCCGCCATAGATGATATGCTTCGTGCCCACGCCCAGCTCGCTGAGCTTCATGGCGCCGCCGCGGCCCATCTGCGTGGCGGGCAGCCGAGTGACATACTCCACAGCGTCGCCCTGCATGGCCAGCGACACGGCCACATTGGCCTCGCTGCCGCCATAGTTGCCGCAGAACATCTTGCCCTGCGACAGTCGTTTCTTGTCTTCCTTGGAAAAGCGAAGCATCAGCTCGCCGAATGTTACAATCTTGTTTCCCATCTGTTTCTTCCTATATGTTTTGTATTGGATTAGCTGCTTCTATATTGCTTTCGTTGTATCGTAAAAATCTACTTAAAAACAAAGAGCCCTCACGAGTCTTGTCTCGCAAGGGCTTAAGGGTGTGGAGCTGGAGGGAGTCGAACCCTCGTCCGCACAAGGAAACCATACGCTTTCTACACGCTTATCTTAGACTTCGGTTTTCGTGCTGTGGCAAGACCTAAGCCACCAACCACAGCCTTAGCTCCCAAAAGCTTCATCCCTGCATCGGAGCCTGCAGAGACTATTCCCGATTTAACCTGCGCCGCTTGATCTCCGGATTCGGAACAACATCCTCGGAGCGACGTCCCGTTCCTCTACCTTGTAAAGGAATTAAGCCAGTAATCTACTATACTTCGATTAGGCAGCGAGAGCATACTCATTGTTGCC
>CAMHKU010000049.1 GCA_946185805.1 uncultured Prevotellaceae bacterium
GCCAGTGCAAGTCGTGGCTCGACATGGACCTGCAGCCCCGCGCCATGACGCGCGATCTGGACTGGGGTATCCCCGTGCCCGTGGAGGGTGCCGAGGGCAAGGTGCTCTACGTGTGGTTCGACGCCCCCATCGGCTACGTCAGCAACACCAAGGAGCTCTGCGAGCGCGAGCCCGAGAAGTGGGGCTCGTGGCAGAAGTGGTGGCAGGATGAGGACACCCGGCTGGTGCACTTCATCGGCAAGGACAACATCGTGTTCCACTGCATCATCTTCCCCGTGATGATGAAAGCCCACGGCAAGTATATTCTGCCCGACAACGTGCCTGCCAACGAATTCCTCAACCTGGAGAACGACAAGATCTCGACCTCGCGCAACTGGGCCGTTTGGCTGCATGAGTATCTCGTCGACATGCCCGGCAAGCAGGACGTGCTGCGCTATGTGCTCACGGCTAACGCTCCGGAGACCAAAGACAACAACTTCACTTGGAAAGACTTCCAGGACCGCAATAACAACGAGCTGGTGGCCATCTACGGCAATTTCGTCAACCGTGCCTTGCAGCTGACAAAGAAATACTGGGGTGGGGTGGTGCCCGCCTGCGGCGAGCTGCAGGATGTTGACAAGCAGGCACTCTCGGAGTTTAAGGACGTGAAGGAGAAGGTGGAGCGGCTGTTGGAGAACTTCAAGTTCCGCGACGCGCAGTTTGAGGCTATGAACCTGGCGCGTATCGGCAACAAATACATCACCGACTGCGAGCCTTGGAAGGTATGGAAGACCGACCCCGCACGCTGCGAAACCATCCTCAATATCTGCCTGCAGCTCACGGCCAACCTCGCCATCGCCTTTGAACCCTTCCTGCCATTCTCGAGCAAGAAGCTTCGCCAGATGCTCAATATCGACAACTTTGAGTGGGAGCAGCTGGGCAGCACCGACCTGCTGCAGGCCGGCCACCAGTTAGGGGAGCCTGAACTGCTGTTCGAGAAGATTGAAGACGACGTCATACAGAAACAGCTCGACAAGCTGGAGGCTACAAAGAAGGCCAATGAGGCTGCTAACTACAAAGCGGCACCTGTGAAAGAGAACGTGAGTTTCGAAGCGTTTGAGAAGCTCGACATCCGCGTGGGCCTGGTAAAGGACTGCCAGAAGGTGAAGAAGTCGAAGAAGCTGCTGCAGTTTACCATCGACGACGGTAGCGGTCAGGACCGCACCATCTGCTCCGGCATTGCCGCTTTCTACGACCAGCCCGAGGAGCTGATAGGCAAGCGCATACTCTTCGTGGCTAACTTTGAGCCGCGCAAGATGATGGGCATTGAGAGTCAAGGCATGATCCTCTCGGCCGTCGACAGCGACGAGAGTCTCAGCGTGGTGACCACCACCAAGGACGTGAAGCCCGGTAGCCAGGTGGGGTGAGAGGTTGAGATGTTGAGAAATTGAGGGGTGAGAGGTGAGTGGTAAGAGATATGACTGTAGATGAATTTTACATGCGGCGTTGCCTGCAGCTGGCCCGGAATGGACGGCAGAACGCTAAGCCCAACCCGATGGTGGGGGCAGTGATTGTAGTACCCGTCACCCAACAGCCATCGCCTGTCACTCATCACCCATCATCTATCACCCATCACCCATTTCCCAGCACCCGCATCATCGGCGAAGGCTATCATGTGCGTTGCGGCGAGGGCCATGCCGAGGTGAACGCCTTTGCCTCTGTCAGGCCTGAGGACGAGCCGCTGCTTCCGGAGGCTACGATGTACGTCAGTTTAGAGCCTTGCTCTCACTATGGCAAGACGCCGCCCTGCGCCGACTTGATTATCAAGAAAGGCATCAGGCGCGTGGTGATAGGTTGTCAAGACGACTTCGCCGAGGTACAGGGGCGCGGCATTAAGAAGCTCCGCGCGGCGGGCATCGACGTCACTGTGGGCGTTTTGGAAGCTGAGTGTCGTGCACTCAACCGTCGTTTTTTCACTTTCCACCGCTATGCGCGCCCGTACATTATATTGAAGTGGGCACAGACGGCCAACGGATTTATCGATGACCACGGCCAACCGCTGGCCATCTCATCGCCTTTCACGCAGATGCTCTCGCACAAGCTGCGGGCTGAAGAAGACGCTATCCTCGTGGGTCGTGTCACTGACGAGCGCGAGCATCCGCAGTTGACCGTCCGCCACTGGGTGGGTCGCAATCCGAGACGCCTGATTATCGACCGTCTGCATCCTCTGAACCTACAGAGTCTCCATGCCCACGGCGTGCAGTCGCTCATTGTTGAGGGCGGCGCGCAGACCCTCCAGTCGTTTATCGACCAAGGGCTGTGGGATGAGCTGCGCGTCGAGACCAACCTGCTGCAGACCGTCAGTGGTGGTACGCGGGCTCCGCTGGTGCCAGCTAATGGCCGGGTGGTTCGCCACGAGATTTACGGTCACCAGCAGATACTTCACTTCGTAAGTGAATAAATCCAAATCGGTCTGACTACCATTTGCGATAAACGACCATTCAGGCGCGTAAATACTAAAGTCCCCCGGCATCAATAGTGTTGCCGGGGGACTCTTGCTTATTCTTTGCTATTTAGTCTTGTTCTTTGTGAGGCTATTAGGCTTACTGGGCAAGGTTTACCAGAGCGTTGCGCGAAGCGGTAATCTTCTCCTTAGCCTCAATGAGCTGGCCCCTGAACTCGTCAACGGTGGTAGCATTGAGCACTGACAGAGGCTCGACAGCCTGCACGACGGGTGAAATCTCAGGGTCGTATTCTGTCAGGCGCTTCAGAGCATCCTGTAGGAGCACGATGCGGAAGGTGACGTTAGCGGCGGCCTCGTCGGTGAAGGAAGCCAGGAACTTGTCGGTATTCTGCGTGGTGATATAGAGCTGTTCCACGATAGAGGTAGCCACAATCTGCCAGAAGTAGTTGATGCGGCCGTTCTTGTCCATAGCATCGTAGAGTGTCTGCGAAGCTTCGTAGATGTTGCCAGCATCTTCGATAGCCTGGAATGATGGGTCGTTAATCTCGGCCACGAGCTTGGCAATCACCTTATCGTAGTCGTCGAGTGTCATTTCATAGAGCTTGGCCACTTCCTTGTCAACCTCTACGGCGCTCAGTACGCGGTATTTCTCTGACAGTGTCATTGCGTTGTCGGCAGCGGCGAGGTTGAGCAGATAGTCAGGCTTCACTTTCTTCTCGTCAGCGCTGAGGCTAATCTGTCCGTCCTTGCTGATGACGGGCATCTGCTTGAGCTTGCCTAATTCTGATGCAAGGCTGTCGAACTGCATCTTGATGTTGGCCTCAATCTGCTGCTGCTCAAAGGTCTTTACGGTGTCTTCTTGTTCAACGGGTTGTGCACTTTTGTTGCCTCCGCAAGCGGCGAAGGTCATTGCTGCGAAGGCCACAGCGAGAATAGATAATTTTTTCATTGCGTTAATAATTTTAGTTATTACTATGATTAATGTATTTCTTGATGTCGAGCAATAGTATCAGTGTGGTGAGTATGCACATCAGCAGCATCACGCCGAGATTGAACCACAGGGTCTTCACCTGCCAGGATCCCAGTATCTTGACGCTGCTGTAGAACGGTGCGCGGCCGATGTGGCTCTGCGGCGTGAGGAAGATGTGGCTCATGCGCGCCACGATATGGTTATCGACGACGTCGAGCATGCGCCCTTGGTCGGCGCCCATCACCCACTCTTCGAGCTTGAGGTTATAGTGGTCGCGCTTCATCTGCATGACGCCCTCCTTGCCGTGCTGACGTATGAGCGAGGCCATGAGGCGGTCACCCTGCAGGGTGGCCTCGTTGCATCGCTTGGTGAGCACGCGCTCAGCCTCGTCCATGGTTTTGCGCAGAGCCTCGTAGCTGTCGGCACCGGCGTCGTAGCTGAGGCCGCAATAGTCCATCAGCCGCGGCAGGTTGGTCTTGATGACGGCCATGTGGCTGGGGTTCACCTCGCGGCCTTTCTGCTGTTCGTCGTTCATCGTTTCCAGCTGCGACTGCAGCTCGTAGAGCATGCCGGCCTGATAGTACTGGTTTTCGTACTTACGGCGGTCGATATTGAAGAACGGCTTCTCGTAACGGTTGTCGCTGAACGACGTGACGGCCAAAGCCTCGTAGGCCCACCGTGAGGGTATGAGGTCGCCGATGACGGGCACGTTGCCCGTGGTGCTCTTAGGCGTGAGGTCGGCGAAGCTCACCACCAGTCCGCAGAGTAGGATCTGGGGTATGAGCAGTATGGGTATGGTGATATAGATGGCTACTACCGAGTTGAGCCACTGCGAGAGCAACAGTCCCGTGAGGTTGGCTAAGAAGGCTGTCGTGAAGAGTATGAGCCACCAGGTGGCGAACAGTCCGTGTAGGCCCATGATGGTGTTGCCTACGAGTATGAAGAGCAGCGTCTGCAGCAGCGAGACGGCTCCCATGAGCAGGATTTTCGACCAGATGTAGCTGCCGTAGGAGAGGTGCAGGAATTTCTCGCGCTTCAGCAGTGCGCGGTCCTTGATAATCTCTTCGGCCGAACCGCTCATGCCGAGGAAGGTGGCCACGATGATTGACATGAAGAAGTAGCTCACCAGGTTCTTGTTGTCCATCACGGAGTAGCCCTCAGGCGGCGCATAGCGGGTGAGCATGGCGCAGATGACAGCCAGCACAGGTGCCTCTAAGAGCGTGATGAGCAGGTATTGGGTGTTGGTAATCTTTGTGCGGAAGTTGCGCCTGAGGAAGATGGCCAGCTGTTTGAGCACCCCCGGCTGCTTCTGGTCCGACGACGGTACGTCGCTCACGGCTGGGGCGGTCATGGGCGGCATTTGCTTCAGATACAGTTCATGCCACTCCTGCGGCGACATCTTGCGCTCGTCGGAGAGTTCGCCGCTGCTGTTGAGGGCTTTCTCGTCGATAATGTTGAGTACAATCTCGGGGTTCACATTGCCGCAGGTGGGGCAAGCGCTGGTCTCGGCGTCGGCATAGCATGCCGTTTTCTTGAAATAGGTGATGGCGTCGATGGGGTTGCCGTCGAACACGGGGTAGCCGCCGCGGTCTAAGAGCCACAGGCGGTCGAAGAGCTTGTAGACGTCGCTCGACGGCTGGTGGATGTTCATCACGATGAGCTTGCCCTTGAAAGTCTGCTCCTTCAGCAGGTTAATCACTTTCTCGGTATCGGCCGACGACAGTCCCGACGTAGGCTCGTCGAGGAAGAGCACTGCGGGCTGGCGTATCAGCTCCAGGGCAATGTTCAGTCGCTTGCGCTGGCCGCCGCTGATGTATTTGTTGATGGGCGACCCTACCTTCAGGTGGCTCACGGCGTCGAGGCCCAGGTCTTTGAGCGTCTTCGTCACGCGGTGGTCAAGCTCCTGGTCACTGAGGCCGTCGAAACAGAGCTTGGCCGTAAACCAGAGGTTCTGGTAGACGGTGAGCTCCTCGATAAGCAGGTCGTCCTGCGGCACGAATCCTATCAGCGCCTTGGCTTCAGGCTCGCTGATGTCGTGGCCATTGATGGTGATGGTACCGCTCTGGGGGGTGAGGCTGCCGTTGAGCAGCGACAGCAGGGTGGTCTTGCCCGTGCCCGAGCCGCCCATGATGGCTACCAGCTCACTGCCGTGCAGGGTAAAGCTGAGGTCGTGCATGCCGTTGTCGCTGTTGGGGAAGCGGAAGTTGACGTCGCGGGCGCAGAACTCCACGGCTTGCGTCTCTCTCTGTTCACGCCCCAGCTTGCGGTTGTGGGCGTCGACAATGGCGGAGTAATACAGCGGGCGGCCGTTGTGCCCCTTGAGCACGCTGCTGCTGCGCCACACCTGATAGGCGCCTGATAGTACGGGCACATCGTTCAACAGCACCTGGTCGGTGCCGGTATAGGTGAATATGAGCTCGCCGTTGTCGGGGTTGAAGAGTGTTTTCAGCTGGCCGTCGGTATCGTCAAGGTGGTGAATCATGACGTGGGCCGTCTCGCGGTTGGCTACATAGTCGGCATAGTCGTTCATCACCGTGGCGGGAATATGAAACTCCTCAGCTATGGCGTTGAACATTTGCTTGGATTGGCTTTCGGCATATGCGCAGAACTCCATGAGTCGCAGCAGCAGCAGCGACTCGTCCTTGGTAGATACATTGCCGTGGAGGCTGGCACAGATAGACTTCACTACGGCCTTGGTGTCTACGTCGGCCGTCATCTCGTAGGCTCCGCGCATGTCGCTATACAAGTCAAGATAGGAGTCAACGTTACGTATGCCGAAATAATGGCGTAAATAATTGGCGAGCATGGTCCGTGCCCACGTCTCGTCTACTTGTTCTTCTTTGCCAAACAAAGCGAACAAGCTAAGAAAACCTGATATGGTGATATCTGACATCGTCTCTTAGCGCGCAAAATATAATAATTGCGTGCAAATATATGAAAAAAATAAGAGTGCGGGGGTGTCAATAAGGTTAAAAAGAATTAAACCTTACAGAATTGGCTTATTTACGTCCGAAGTCGGCGGGAACTTCGCCCCACTTCTGTGTTTCCCACTTCACTATGGGGTTGTGGTAGTCGTGGGTGCGCAGCCAGTTTTCGGCACGCTGTATAATCTGGTATAGCTGTTCGGTCTTTGGCGTGCGCTCGAGCTTGGTCTTGCACTGCCGCTTCCTGACCCAGAGCATGGCGTTGACAGAGTCGCTGTAGATGGTTTTTGTGTGGAGCCCATGCTGCCAGCAGAGGGCTAGGGCGTGTACGATGGCCAGGAATTCGCCAATGTTGTTGGTGCCGTGGACGGGTCCGAAGTGAAACACGCGTGCACCCGTCTGCAGGTCGATGGCCTGATACTCCATCGGCCCGGGGTTGCCGCTGCAGGCGGCATCCACCGCCCACGCATCGGCTGTCACTTCCATTGGAAGTGGCAGCACGGTGTCGTGACGGTAGTCAGGGGGATTCTGGATGCTTGGCACTGGCTTTCCTGAACTTAAAATGTATACCAAACAGGATGTTTAGAACTTACAACGTATACCTCCCAGGATAATACCCTGTTCGCCGAAGCCCAGTTCTGCATAAGCACGGAGGTTGGCACCGCCCACCTCAGCACCGATGAGCGATGCCTGCCAGTTGAACTTAGTCTCGTTTGTAGAGTCGTCGTTGTCGCTATTTTTGTCGCTCTCATACTTGAACTTGCAGAACATGACGCCGGCAGCCAGCTTGGAGTACATGCCGAAGTGGTCCTTGCGCAGCCAGTTAAACTTCACCGAGGGCATGATGGTGATGTAGGTGTCGTTGTTCTTGCCCATCTTGCTGTCACTGTTGCGAAAGTAGATGTCCTCCTTGTTCTGTGCGAAGCCGGCAATGGCACCGACGCCAATCACCTCGCTGGCGTGATAGAAGTATTCTAGGGCGATGGTGCCGAAGTGTGTCTCGTTTTCGCCCCTAGAGCCGGCAAGGGCACTGCCCAAGGCACCGCCAAAGCTGCTGATGATGTCGCTGTTGCAACCGGCACCATAGGTGATGCCAATCTCGTGTTTGGTGTCATAGCCAGCTTGGGCACAGACACTCAGCGTGGCTATCAATGCAGCCACGGCCGAAAATAACATTCTTTTCATAGTTATCTTTTATTTAGGTAAATCTCTTGCTTGACTTTACATGCGCTCAGGCACTTCGATGCCCAGTAGCGCCATGCCGCTCTTGATGATTTTGGCCACGTTCTTGACCAGCACGAGGCGCACCTGACGCTTGGCGGCGTCGGGCTCGCCCAAGATGCTGAAGTCGTGGTAGAACTGGTTGAACACCTTCGTCAGCTCGTAGCAGTAGTTGGCAATGCCGCTGGGCGAATAGTCCTTGCCGGCCTGCTCCACCACGGCGGGGTATTCGTTCATCTTCTGGATGAGCTCCACCTCCTTCACACTAAGTGAAGAATGAAGAGTGGAGAGTGAAGAATCTGCTGCCGCCGTACCATCAGGTGAAGGCATGGCGGTAGCAAATTCTTCACTCTTCATTCTTAACTCTTCACTTTTTCTCAATATGCTCCGTATGCGCGCATAAGTATATTGGATAAACGGCCCTGTGTTGCCGTTGAAGTCGATCGACTCCTCGGGGTTGAAGAGCATGTTTTTCCTTGCGTCTACCTTCAGGATGAAGTATTTCAGCGCTCCCATGCCCACGATGCGGGCTATCTCGTGGCGCTCGTCCTCGAGCATGTCGTCAAACTTGCCCAGCTCCATCGACGTCTGGTAGGCATCGTCCACCATGAGCTGCATCAGGTCGTCGGCGTCAACGACGGTGCCCTCGCGGCTCTTCATCTTGCCGTTGGGCAGCTCAACCATGCCGTAGGAGAAGTGCACTAGCTCCTTGCCCCACTTGAAGCCTAAGCGGTCGAGCAATATCGACAGCACCTGGAAGTGGTAGTTCTGCTCGTTGCCCACGACGTAGATCATCTTGTCGATAGGGTAGTCCTGGAATCGCATCTCAGCGGTGCCGATGTCCTGGGTCATGTAGACGCTAGTACCGTCGCTCCTGAGCAGTAGCTTCTGGTCGAGGCCCTCGTTCGTGAGGTCGGCCCATACCGAGCCGTCGGCGTGACGCTCGAAGAGTCCTTTTGCCAGACCCTCTTCCACCTTGGCCTTGCCCTTGAGGTAGGTCTTGCTCTCGTAGTATATCTTGTCGAACGATACGCCCATCTTCTTGTAAGTCTCGTCGAAGCCGGCGTATACCCATGAGTTCATCTTCTCCCACAGGGCGCGCACCTCGGGGTCGCCCTGCTCCCATTTCACCAGCATTTCGTGGGCCTCCTTGATAAGTGGAGCCTCGTCCTTGGCCTTCTTCTCGGCGGCCTCAGCGTCCATACCCTCGGCGGTATACTGTGCCATCAGCTGCTTCACCTCCTCGCGGTAGTGCTTGTCGAAGGCTACATAATAGTCGCCGATGAGGTGGTCGCCCTTCTTGCCGCTCGACTCGGGGGTCTCGCCGTTGCCGTATTTCAGCCATGCCAGCATCGACTTGCAGATGTGTATGCCGCGGTCGTTGACGATGTTGGTCTTCACTACTTTGTTGCCGTTAGCCGCCATAATCTGAGCTAACGACCAGCCCAGCAGGTTGTTGCGCACGTGGCCTAAGTGCAGCGGCTTGTTTGTGTTGGGACTGCTGTATTCTATCATTACGAGGGGAGAACCCTCGTCAGCACTCTTGGTACCGAAATGCTCGTCGCCGTCGATGGCTTCAAGCAGCTGTAGCCATGCGCCGTCGCCGATGCTGAGGTTGAGGAACCCCTTCACCACGTTAAACTTCTCTACCGCCGGGCAGTGGGCTGTCAGATAGTCGCCAATCTCCTGTGCCGTCTGCTCAGGACTCTTCTTGGCGGTTTTTACAAAAGGAAAAACTACCAGCGTCAGGTTACCCTCAAACTCGCTGCGCGTTTTCTGCAGCTGCAACATTTTTTCCGTAGGCTCCATGCCGTAGAGGGCCTTCACGGCCTCGCCGGCAGCCTTGCTTATCAGTGATTCTATATTCATACGTCTATTCCGAATTTGGGTGCAAAGGTACTAATAAGTGAGCGAAATGCAAAGGGAAAACTTGTTTTTCTTTTTAATAGGCTGTCTTGTCAGTCTTGTCAGCCCATAGTCTGAACACCGGCAGTGCCTCATCGCGCAGTAGTGGAACGATAGGCGTTGACCGTTGGTTCATGGGCTTGGCTATCTCTTCATAGATAAACTGATCGTCAAAGTCTATTTCGGCAGCGTCGCTGCGGGTGTTGGCATAGAAGATGCCGTCGAGATGAGCCCAGTAGATAGCGCCTAAGCACATAGGACACGGCTCGCATGAGGTGTAAATCTTGCAGCCGCTCAGGTCAAAGGTCCCCAGCTTGCGACAGGCCTCACGTATGCAGCTCACTTCGGCGTGGGCGGTAGGGTCATTATAGAGTGTTACGCAGTTGGAGGCGGCAGCCACTATTTGGTCATCCTTAGCAATGACGGCGCCAAAAGGTCCGCCGCCTTTTTCAACACTTTCGCGCGAGAGGCGGATGGCCTCGCGCATCAGTTCCTTGTCTCGTTCGGTAATGTTCATTTTTTCTTTTTTTATGTTGTTAATCCTCCTTTTCGTCAGGCCACGGCTTGAAGTGCAGTTCCAGCTGTCGCCATTGTGGCGTGGTAGAAGCCTCTTCTTGGCTTGCGTCGGCGGTTGTCGTTGATACACCCAGTCCTAACAGGCGTATAGGGTGGTGGCGGCCATAGTCCACCTCGCTCATCAGACGCTTGGCCAGTGGCAGAATCTGCTCCTTTGTCAGCAGCACGTCGCTGACGGTCAGGCTGCGCGTGATCTGTCGGAAGTCGCTGAACTTCACCTTCAGCGTGAGTGTGCGCCCTCGGAACCCACTCTTCGCCAGCCGCCGCAGCAACTCTTCCATGGTGTGGTAGAGGACGATGGTCACTGCAGAAGGTTCTGTGAGGTCTTTTTCAAATGTCTGCTCACAACTTACTGACTTGCGCTCCCATTCCGAGATGACGGGTCGCTCGTCGATGCCGCGGGCAAAGTCGTAGAACACGCGCCCCATCTTGCCGAATTCCTCCATGAGATGCTGCAGCGACACCCGCCGCAGGTCTGCGCCAGTGAAGATGCCGAGGCGGTGCATGTGTTCGGCGGTTCTCTGTCCTACGCCCCAGATGCGGGTAACCTCCAGCTTGTCAATGAAGGCGAGGGCACGGTCAGGATGTACCACCGTCAGACCGTCGGGTTTGCGCCAGTCGCTGGCAATCTTGGCCAAAAACTTGCAGTAACTGACGCCTGCCGATGCCGTCAGACCTGTGTCAGCCAGGATGCGGCGCTTGATGTCGCGGGCAATGTCGATGGCTAGCTCGATGTTGCGCTTGTTGACGGTGACGTCGAGAAAGGCTTCGTCGAGCGACAGTGGTTCTATCAGGTCAGTATAGTCTAGCATGATGCTGCGTATCTGTGTCGACACCTCCTTGTACTTCTGGAAGTGGGGCTCGACGATGATCAGCTGCGGACACAGGCGCTTGGCTATCTGGATGCTCTGTGCCGAATGGACGCCATAGCGGCGTGCCTCATAGCTGGCGGTAGACACCACCCCGCGCTGGCCGTCGTGACCAACAGCTATGGGCAGTCCCTTCAGCTCTGGCTGGTCGCGTTGCTCTACGGCCGCAAAAAACTGGTCCATGTCTACATGTATGATGCGGCGCTCAACATTCATGGCGGTTTTAGACAGCTATTTCTTTGACAGGTAGCGACTGTACTCGCAGGCCGCTAAGAGGAAGGCTCCTACGCCGAAGTTGGCCTCAGAGTTCTGGTCGACGGTCTGTCCGGGTATGGCGCGCTCGCCGATGGGCTGCACGTAGCCCACCTTGCCCGATGGTTGCATGGCCGTCTCGGTGAGGTATCGCCAGGCGCGGTCGATGATGGGCTTGAACTCCTTCTTCGACAGGTAGCCGTGATTGACGCCCCAGAGCAGACCGTAGGTGAAGAATGCCGTGCCCGAAGTCTCGGGGCCGGGGGCGTGGTCGGCGTCGGCCATGGAGCGTGTCCAATAGCCCTCTTTCTGCTGCAGGGCGGCCACGGCGCGTGCCAGGCGCGTGTATTTGTCTACGAAGAAGGGCTGGCGCACGTAAGTCTCAGGCATGTCCTGCAGCACCTTGGCCAGGCCGGCGAGCACCCACCCGTCGCCGCGTGCCCAGTAGTCTTTCTTGCCGTTGGCGCTCTTGTGCTTAGGCCATACGTACTTGCCGTCGCGGAAGTAGAGGCCCGTCTCCCGGTCGTACATAATGCTGTCGCTGTAGAGCAGATTCTCGTAGAGCTTGTCTAAATATTTCTTGTCGCCGGTGAGCTTGTACATCTTCGTCATGACGGGCATCACCATGTACAGCGCGTCAGCCCACCACCAGTAGTCGTTGGCCTTGGAGTCGGCTTCGTAGCCCATCACCTCTAAAGCTCGTTGAACTTTGTGCTTTGATGTTTGAACCTTCTGGTTGCTCTGCTTCTCAAAGTAATTATAAACATCAAAGTTGGAATTTCCAACCTCAAAGAAGAACAGGTCGATGTACGTCTGGAAGCAGATCTGCCAGTCGCCGAAGAGCACGTAGTCCTGTCCCTCGCCGTAGTTCTTGTACTTCCACTTGGCGGGGTCGGCCTCTTTGGCGCCCTTCCATTCATTATGCTCTGCCCAGCGGGTGCTGTAGCTGAGCATCTGGTTGTCCTTGAGCAGTTTGTAGACCTCGATGTTGCCAGTGTGGTAAGCGGCGTTGTCCCAGAAGGCGCGCACTTCCGCCTTGTTGTTCTGCTGCCAGTAGGTATTTACCTTTCTGATGATATCTTCCACCTGTTTCGGTGTCCATGACTTCGCCTGTACTGCTGCGGTGGCGAAGACTGCGAGTGCTAATAGTATCTTTTTCATTGTTTGTAGGTTACTGACCCTACCCCCAGCCCCTCCCCTGTGAGGGGAGGGGCGAGGGGGACGGGATGTTATTTCTTGATGCGAATGATGTTGAGCGAGTAAGGCTGCAGTTCCACGTCTACTGCGTTGCACTCCGGCGACAGTTCGTGCTCTGTGGGGCTGATGTTGGTAGGCTGCTGCAGGGTGTTCTCGTCGTTGCCGCTGTTGGCGCGCAGGCGTATCAGCTTGGCGCTCTTTACGGGGAAGTTCTTCAGGTTGAGGCGCGCCGTGGTGCCCTCGTCCTGTGAGTTCACAATCTTGACGATGAGTTCATTAGAGGCGTCGTCGATGGTAGCGCTGGAGAAGATGCCCGTTGACGTGTCGTGCTTGAGCACGGTGTCGAACACCAGCTCCTGGTCGAGCCATGCCTTGACGCTGTCGCCGGCCACGGTGAGGGTGACGTCATACCATCGGCCGCTCTCTATGCGTCCGCGCTTGGTGGCCGTCTGCGACTTGCCGCCGTTCACCTGCTCTATGCCGTGCTGGGTGTTGCCCCATCCGCCGAAGTTCACCCAGCAGTAGTGCTCGGGGTCTGTGTAGTTGAACACGATGATGAAGCCCTCGCGTCCGTCGTCCTTGCGTGCGCGGCATTTCACGGTGTAGTGGTCGCCCACCTCGGCCGTGCAGAGGGCTATGCACTGCTCGCCCATGCCTGTCTGCCTCAGCAGGCCGTTGTCCATCATCCAGTCGCCGCTGACGAACTGCGGCTTGCCAGTCTTGGGCAGCGGGTCCATGTGCGTGTAGGAGGCTTTCGTTGCCCACGAGCCGTAGCCTACGCGGCTCTTCTTAGGCGTGATGGGCTTCGTCAGGGCTTTGGCCTGGTAGGGGTTTGTCTGGCTGACCTTCACCACCTGCGTGCCTACGTTGCGCGGCATGAGCATCTGCACGTAGTACGACGGTGTGCCCATGACGCGGCTTGACGAGAAGCGTATCATGTCGGGGCGCCACTTGGCGTCGTTCTCGTTGACGAAGATGGGGGCGTAGCTGTTCAGCGGCACGATGTCGCTGTTGTTCTCCATGCCCATCATGTAGATGGCCTCGCCGAGGGCAGCGTTCATGTTGCCCAGGTTGCCGAAGCCGTTGGTGACAGCATACTCGCCGACGTAGATCTTGGGGGCGGGCTTGCCGTCGGGCAGGGTGCGGGCGTAGCTGTCGTATTTGCGGAAGGCGTCGCTGAACCATGCTGGCGTGCGGTAGTAGTGCTCGTCGAGCAGGTCTACGGGCAGCTGCGACTCCCACTTCGGGTTGTCGTCGCCCCAGGCTACGAGGTTGCCGATGAGCTGCATCTTGGGATATTTGGCCAGGATGGCTTCGCGGAACTTCGCGTACCTCTCATAATAGTGGTCGCTCTGCTGGTGTTGGTCGGGCTGGTTGTTCTCGTTGCCTATCTCCAGGTATTCGATGTTGAATGGCTCCGGGTGGCCGTTCTTGGCGCGCAGGGCGCCGTATTTCGACGTCACCGGGCCGTTGGCATACTCCAGTGCGGCGAGGGTCTCGTCAATCCACGGCTGCAGGCTGTCGAGGGGTGTGTGGCCGCCGTGCCAGATACCCACGTTGACCACGTAGAGCGGCTTGGCGCCCAGGTCCTCGGCCATCTGCAGGTACTCATGGAACCCTATGCCGTCGGTGGTGCGGTAGCCCCAGTTGACGTTCCAGTGGCCGGGGTGCTCCTCGATGGGGCCGATGGTGCGTTCCCATCGGAAGGCATTCTCGGACGAGATCTGTCCTTCTACGAAGCAGCCGCCGGGGAAGCGCATAAATTTAGGGTGCATCTCGTAGAGCATCTGTGCCAGGTCGGGTCGCAGGCCGTTGTCGCGGTTCTTCCATGTCGGGGGGAAGAGGCTGACGACGTCGAGTTGCAGCGTGCCCTTGCCGTCGAAGACGAGGGCGAACTGTGCCTGCGGGTCGTTCGCCTCGGCGGTGAGCTCGGCGGTGTATTTGCGCCAGGTGCCACTTGTCTCGTTAGAGGGGGTGACGAGGGCTTCAGCGTAGGTGGTTGGGGATGATGGGGCTTCTGGGGCTGATGGGGCTAATGGGGCTGATGGGGCTGATGGGAATGATGGGGCTGATGGGAGTTGAGCTGACTGTAGGCGGGCCTTGATGGTGCCTTTGTATTTGGCTTTGAGCCATAGTGAGAGCTTGTAGGTGCGGCCCTGCACGGCGTTGATGCCCCAATAGCCGGTGTTTACGAGGCAGGCGGGCTGCTGGGGCGTGGCGTTGACGGTGAGCTCCAGGGCGTTCTGCTGGGCGCTGTTCAGCAGGGGTGTCTTCTTGGTGGGCTGTATGAGGCGGGCGGTGAGCTGCGCTGGTAGCGCAGCATACGTGGACCAGTGCTGCATGTCGGCGGGCTTGCCGTATGCGGGGCCGTCCTCAAAGGAGCGGTTGCGGATAAGCTCGGCGTAGAGGCCGCCGTCGGCGGCGTGGTTGATGTCTTCGAAGAAGATGCCGTAGTGGGTGGGGCTGATCTTGGGGCCGCGGTCGGCGGCGTCGATGTCGATGGTGACTTGGGCTGCGGCAACGCCGCAGCACAGCCAACAGGCGGCGAGGAGGGGGATTTTTTTCATAGTTAGGGGGTGGTTTTGGGGGTTAGGATGCTGATGTGGATAGGGTTAGAGCTTGATGACGCGGAAAGAGTAGGGGGGTAGGGCGATGGTGTTGCCCGTTTGCCCGGCGCTGTCGCTGTCCGTTTTGCCGGTCTCGATGACGAGCTGCTGGTCCGTGGGTTGGCCGTGGAAGCCTTCGGTGGGGGCGTCGGCGGGAATGTTGAGACCCTTGACGGTCAGATGGAGGGTAGAGGGCAGGGCGTTCACCAGCTTGAGGTAGGTATGGCCGGTCTTGCTGTCCTTCACCACGCTGGCGCCGAGGCGGTGCTTTAGTTGCGAATTATCAATTGTCAGTTGTGAATTGATGTAAGTGTCGCCGCTGTTTACCGAGAAGAGGCGCTGCACGTGGTAGGCGGGTGTGGGGCGCACGTCGGTGTTGCTGAAATAGATCATGTCCGGGTTCCAGTTGTGGTGGCCGTCCTTGGCCAGCATGGGTGCGTAGCTGGTCATGACCACGATGTCGCCGTTGCGCTCGATGTCTGTCAGGTAGAGGGCTTCGGCCAGTGCCGTCTCAATGTTGGGGCGCTTGGTCTTGGTAGAGGCCGCCCACTCACCGAGGTAGACTTTGGTGGCCGGCGTGCCGTCGGCGTTGGTGCGGGGATAGTGGTCGTAGTAGTCGCGGTGGTGCATGAACCAGCCGGTAGACTCGTAGTAGTGCTCGTCTACCATGTACTGCAGGTCAGGGTTGCGGCGGGTGAAGTCCCAGCCCTCCTGATAGTCGGCCGAGGGGCTGTGGAAGGGCCCCACGGTGCCGCAGATCTTGATATCGGGGTATTTGGCGCGTATGGCGCGCGCAATCATCGTGAAGCGCTCCTCGAAGACGGTGCTGATGATGTCTTCGTTGCCTATACCTATATATTTAAGGTTAAAGGGCGCGGGGTGTCCGGCGTCGGCACGCTTCTTGGCCCACTCGCTGGTGGCAGGGTCGCCGTTGGCCCACTCGATGAGGTTGAGCAGCTCCTGGATATAGGCCGGCATGTCGTCCATGGGTATGCCGCCCTGCTGTCCGCCGATGCCCTGGGCGTTGGCTACGGAGTTCTGGCAGGGCACGCCGGCGGCCAGTACCGGCAGGGGTTCGGCGCCGATGTCCTCGCAGAACTGGAAATACTCATAGAACCCCAGTCCGCGCGTTTGGTGGTAGTGCCAGATGTTGAAGTCGGGCTTGCGGTCCTGCAGGGGGCCGATGGTCTCTTGCCAGTGGTAGATGTTGTCGATGCCCTGTCCGTGGCTCATGCAGCCGCCGGGGAATCGCATGAACTTAGGCTTCAGGTCGGCGATGACCTGTGCCAGGTCTTTTCGCAGCCCGTTCTTGCGGTTCATGAACGTCTCCTGCGGGAAGAGCGAGATCATGTCGACGCCTACGTGGGCAGCCTTTAGCGGCACGATGGCCAGCCTGGCTTTGGCATTGCTGCCTTTGGCGGTGAGCACGGTGCTGTACTGCGTCCAGGCGCCGGCAGCCGTCTTCAGCTTACTCTTGGCCAGCACAGTACCATCATCGCCGACGAGCTGAATCATAAAGTCCTGCTTCTGACCGCCGCCCAGCACATACATAGAGAAGTCGTACTTCTTACCCTTCTCCACGGCGATGCCGTCCCAGCCCTCGTTCCAGAGCGTGTCATTCGGCCACAACAGGGCATAGTGCGGGTTGTTCTTGCTGAGCGGGTTCTTGGTGGCTATCTCTATGGGTCGCCGTGCGTGCCAGGCGGTGGTGGCGCTCCACTCGCGGCGGTCGCGGCTGTTGTATTCGAAGTCGCGGTTCTGGATGAGTTCGGCGTAGAGGCCGCCGTCGGCGGCGTAGCTGATGTCTTCGAAGAAGATGCCTATGAGGTCAGGGCTGATGGCTTTCTGGCGCGACGGGTCGATGGTGAGGGTGGCGGCGAGCTGGGACTCAGCGGCAGAACCGCTGAGCACAGTGGGGGCGGTGTTGTCGTCGTGCATGCGCTCGGCGGAGAGGCGGGCGTCGTGGGCGCGCTCTTGGAAGAACGCGTCGATTTTTGCCCATTCCATCGGGGAAATGTCGAAGCTGTAGCCCTCGTAGAGCCGGCCGGCGGCGGTGCTGCTGTTGCTATCGTAGAGACGGCCGACAACGGTGGCGGTGTCGCGAATCCAGGCATCGTCGCTGATCTGGCTGGCGCGGTCGGGGGTGAAGTTACGGAAGTTGGGCGTTGCCGATGTCCAGCGCTTGCCCTCGGGCGACTTGTAGTAGATGTCGAAGGTGCCGTCGGGGTTTTCGAACACCACGGGTTCGAGGCATTTCGAGGTTGTCATGATGGGGTAGTCCTGCGGTCGCCAGTTCACCAGGTCGCGGCTGTAGGCGGCGGCGAAGAGCGGGGCGCGGTCGTTGACCTGGAACACCAGTCGCCAGGAGCCGTCCTTGGCGCGGGTGACGGAGGGGTGGTGCATGTGCTTCTCGGCGCCCCAGGTGCCGTAGTCGGAGGAGCAGAGCTGGCCTACGTTGCGCCAGGCGCCGTTGTCCTTGACGGCGAGGTGAAGGCCGGCCTGCGGGGCGGGGCTGTAGATGAAGACTTGGCGGGGGGCTGCGGTTTGGTCTGCGGTTTGTGCTGCGGCAACGCCGCAGCACAGCCAACCCGTGGTGATGAGGGCGGCGGCTTTGGCGCGGGCGGTGAGGAGGGTGATGTTTTTTTTCATAGTCAGTTGATAGTTATGGTGGCTTAATATTATTGTGGTTGATATGAGGCGGCGGGGGATTAGTGTAACAGGCGGCGTGAGAAGTAGCGCACGGGGTACCAGACGGCGAGGAAGCCGACGGCGAGGACGGTGACAAAGACAATGAGCACGTCCTCGGGGTGAACGCTGACGGGATAGGCATTGATGACGAAGGCTCCGCTGCTGGAGCCGAGCTTGACGATGCCGAACGCCTGCTGCAGCCAGCAGAGCAACAGGCCGACGGCGATGCCGATGACGGCGCCGAGAGCCGAGATCATGCGCCCTTCGAAGAGGAAGATGCGGGTGATGAGGCTGTCGCTGGCGCCGAGGTTGCGCAGGGTTACCACGTCGTCTTTTTTGTCGATGATGAGCATCGACAGCGAGCCGATGATGTTGAAGCAGGCCACGACGAGAATAAAGGTAAGGAAGATGTAGGCTATGAGCTTCTCGATCTTCATGATGCGGAAGGTCTCGTCCTGCTGCTCAAAGCGGTCCTTGACGTAGCATTTGCCGTCGGCAATCTGCTGCATCTCCTGCTTCACGGCGTCGATGTCGCTGCCGGGCTTCAGGCGCAGCTCTAACGACGACACCATGCCCTGCTGCTCAAAGATGCGGCGGGCGAAGCCCAGCGAGGTGATGATATAGCTCTTGTCGTATTTGGCCTGGCGCACGCTGAAGAGCACGCCGGGGGAGTAAAGCTCGTCTTCAATGAAAGCCTCTTCGGGTGCCGTCATGTCGAGCTGTCCTTCGCGCCTCGGTGCAAAGATTTTCAGGGGGCGATCGTATTTGTAGCCTGTGCCGAGGGCCTCGGCCAGCCGTATGCCGGGAATGCCGTAGTGCAGGTCGGCGGCATGCAGCTCAAAGGTGCCGTCGCCCAGGAGAATCTCGCCGATGTGCGTCAGCTCGTCGAAATTGTCGTCGACGCCCTTCACCGTCACCATGGCCTGATGCCCGTCGTAGACGGCCAGCGCCTGGTCTTCCATACATTCTGTGGCCACGTCTACCTGCGGCAGCTCGCGAATCTTGGTCAGCACCGGGTCGTCGGCGGCCATGGTCTTGCCCTTGACGGGCGTCACCTTGAGCTGCGGGTCAAACGATGTGAGGAATGACGCCACCAGGTCGTGGAAGCCGTTGAATACGCTGAGCGTCACCACCAGGGCCATGGTGGCCACGGCGACACCTACGACGGAGATGCCGCTGATGACGTTGATGGCGTTGGTAGACTTCTTGGAGAAGAGGTAGCGGCGGGCGATGTAGAGGGAGACGTTCATGAGTTACTTCTTCAGCAGTTCGTCGATGCGGTCGATGTAGTCGAGGGAGTCGTCGATAAAGAATCTCAGTTCGGGAATGATGCGCAGCTGGTTGCGCACGCGCTGTCCCAGGTTGTAGCGTATCGACTTCTGGTTCTGCTCGATATTGCTCAGCAGCTCGTCGGCGCGCTCCGATGGGAAGATGCTCAGGTAGGCGGTGCAGATGCTCAGGTCGGGCGAGATTTTTACGCGCGTGACGCTGACCATCACGCCGTGCATGGCGCGGGTCTGCTCCTGGAAGATTACGCTCAGCTCCTTCTGCAGCAGGCGTGAAATACGGTTCTGTCGGGTTTCTTGCATAGCTATGGTTATATTGTTTACGCTGCAAAAGTACAAAATAAATCAGAAAAAGCACGCTGAATTACGATTTATTTTGTACTTTTGCAGCCCTAATGATGAAATATAACATTTTAACCCTGTCCAACGGCCTCCGCGTGATTCATTTGCCGTCGTCGTCGCCGGTGGTGTATTGCGGCTATCAGATTGCCGCCGGCTCGCGCCACGAGGCACCCGGCGAGGAGGGACTGGCCCACTTCTGCGAGCACATGACCTTCAAGGGCACCCGTAAGCGCAACGCCCTGCAGATTATCAACGCCTTGGAGCGTGTGGGCGGCGAGCTCAACGCTTTTACCAATAAGGAAGATACCACGTTTTATGCCGCCATCCACCGCGACCACTTCCGTCTGGCCGTCGAACTGCTGACGGATATCGTCTTCAACAGCCAGTATCCGCAGGTGGAGATTGACAAGGAGGTGGAGGTCATCTGCGACGAGATAGAGAGCTACAACGACTCGCCTGCCGAACTGATCTACGACGAGTTTGAGAACCTGCTTTTCGAGGGTCATCCCTTGGGCCACAATATCCTCGGCGAGGAAGACCAGCTGCGCTCTTTCACCACCGAGGACGCCTTAAGGTTTACGCGGCGGTACTACCGACCCGACAATGCGGTGTTTTTTGTGTTTGGGGATGTGAACCTTTCCCCCAACAACCTCTCCCCCAACAACCTCTCCCCCTGCCCCTCCCCAAAGGGGAGGGGAGATAGATACTCTGCTATAGTGAA
>CAMHKU010000050.1 GCA_946185805.1 uncultured Prevotellaceae bacterium
CCCTGGGAGAAGTAAGAATGTCAGACAAGAGAAATCTCCCCGCAACCTGAACAGAAATGAGACAGAAAGAATTTCCCGCAGCTGAGTGGCTGCGGGATATTCTTATTACTGACCCCAGCCCCGACTCAACACTTATCTAGTTCTGAGCACAGGGTTCAGCGCCAGACAAATAAGAAAATTTAAGATTTCCTTTGCGTTTCGCTTTCTTATTCGTACCTTTGCACCCAAAAAACCAAAAGCATATATAATAAGGTATAAATAAAGGTATAAGACTGATGAGAAAGAATTTTGTAGAAGAGCTGCGCTGGCGCGGCATGCTGGCACAGATGATGCCGGGGACGGAAGAACTGCTTCAGAAGGAAATGGTAACGGCCTACTTAGGTACCGACCCCACGGCCGACTCGCTGCATATAGGACATCTTTGCGGCATCATGATGCTGCGCCACCTGCAGCGCTGCGGCCATAAACCCATTATCCTCGTTGGCGGTGCTACGGGCATGATTGGCGACCCCAGCGGCAAGTCGCAGGAGCGCAACCTGCTGAACGAGGAGACGCTGCGCCACAACCAGGAGTGCATCAAGGCTCAGGTGGCTAAGTTCCTCGACTTTGAGTCGAAGGACGAAAATGCCGCAGAGATGGTGAACAACTACGACTGGATGAAGAACTTCACGTTCCTCGACTTTGCCCGCGAGGTAGGCAAGCATATCACTGTAAACTACATGATGGCCAAGGACTCGGTGCAGCAGCGCCTCAACGGCACGGCCCGCGACGGCCTTTCGTTCACAGAATTCACCTACCAGCTGCTGCAGGGCTACGACTTCCTCTACCTCTACCAGCATAAGAACTGCAAGCTACAGTTGGGCGGCAACGACCAGTGGGGTAACATTACCACCGGCACGGAGCTGATTCGCCGCACCCTGGGCTACGAGAACGAGGCTTTCGCCCTGACCTGTCCGCTTATCACCAAGGCCGACGGCAAGAAGTTTGGCAAGACCGAGAGCGGCAACATCTGGCTCGACCCGAAGCGCACCACACCCTACAAGTTCTACCAGTTCTGGCTCAACGTCAGCGACGACGATGCCGAGAAGTATATCAAGATTTTCACGTCGCTGGAAAAAGACGTCATCGACGCCCTCGTTGAGGAGCACCGCCAGGATCCCGGCCGCCGCGTGCTGCAGCGTCGCCTGGCTGAGGAGGTGACGGTGATGGTACACTCGCAGGATGCACTCGACACCGCCATCGAGGCTTCCAACATCCTCTTTGGCAAGTCAACAAAGGAGGCCTTGGAAAAGCTCGACGAGCAGACGTTCCTCGACGTGTTCGACGGCGTGCCTCAGTTTGAGGTGTCGAAAGACCAGTTAGGCCAGCCTGCCATTGAGCTGCTGACCACTATCGCCCCCGTGTTTCCCTCCAAGGGCGAGATGCGCAAGATGGTGCAGGGCGGCGGCGTGAGCCTCAACAAGGAGAAACTCACTGATCAGAACCGTATCATCAGCGCCGACGACCTGATTGACGGCAAATACCTGCTGGCTCAGAAGGGCAAGAAGAACTACTACCTGTTGCGCTTCGCTAGTGAAAAGTGAAGAGTGAAGAGTGAAGAGTGATAAGTGATAAGTTAAGAATCGAGAATTAAGATGCAGAAGAATCTGGTTATCGTGGAGTCACCGGCCAAGGCAAAGACCATCGAAAAGTTCTTAGGTAAGGACTTCAAGGTGATGTCGAGCTACGGCCATATCCGTGACTTAAAGAAAAAGGAACTCAGTATTGACGACTCCACGCTGGAGCCTGAATACGAAATACCCGAGGAGAAGAAGAAGCTGGTGAGCGAGCTGAAGAAGCAGGCCAGCCAGGCCGAGAAGGTATGGTTAGCATCCGATGAAGACCGCGAGGGAGAAGCCATCTCGTGGCACCTGTGCGAGGTGCTTGGCCTTGACGAGGAGAAGACCAACCGCATCGTGTTCCACGAGATTACAAAGTCGGCCATCCTGGAGGCCATCGACAATCCTCGCCACCTGGACATGAACCTGGTGAACGCTCAGCAGGCGCGCCGCGTGCTCGACCGCCTGGTAGGCTTCAAGCTGTCGCCGGTATTGTGGCGCAAGGTGAAGCCCGCCCTCTCGGCCGGTCGCGTGCAGAGTGTGGCCGTCAGGCTCATCGTTGAGCGCGAGCGCGAAGTGCAGGACTTCAAGAGCGAGGTTTACTACAGTGTGAGTGCCCTTTTCGGCGCCGACAATGGCGACGGCTCGCAGTCGGAGGTGAAAGCCACACTGGCCACGCGCCTGAAGAGCCACGACGAGGTGGTGCAGTTCTTAGAGGCCTGCAAGGATGCAGACTTCACCGTGAGCAGCGTGCAGAAAAAGCCCATGAAGCGCACGCCGGCACCGCCCTTCACCACGTCGACCTTGCAGCAGGAGGCCGCCCGCAAGCTGGGCTTCACCGTGAGCCAGACGATGATGGTGGCGCAGCATCTGTATGAGAACGGTTACATTACTTACATGCGTACCGACTCTGTCAACCTGTCGAGCCTATGCTTAGGAGCCTCTAAGGAAGAGATTACCAGCCTCTATGGCGAGCAGTATGCCAAGCCGCGCCAGTATCACACCAGTTCGAAGGGTGCCCAGGAGGCTCACGAGGCCATACGTCCTACCTACATGAACCAGCCGACCATCGACGGCAGCACCCAGGAGAAGCGCCTCTACGAGCTTATCTGGAAGCGCACGCTGGCCTCGCAGATGGCCGACGCCGAGCTGGAAAAGACAACGGCAGAGATAACCATTACCAATTCAAAATTATCATTTGTAGCCCAGGGCGAAGTGGTCAAGTTCGACGGTTTCCTGAAGGTCTACCACGAGTCGCGCGATGACGATAACACCCAGGAGGTGTTTGCCGTGCTGCCCGACCTGAAGGAAGGCCAGCCGCTGACCCGCCGCGAGATTAGCGCCACGGAGCGCTTCACGCAGGGTCCGCAACGATACACTGAAGCCTCGCTGGTACACAAGCTTGAGGAACTCGGCATCGGCCGCCCGTCTACCTACGCCCCCACCATCTCTACCATCCAGCAGCGCGAATACGTGCAGAAAGGCGACAGCAAGGGCGAGGAGCGCACCTATACCATCGACGTGCTCAAAGGCAAGCAGATTACGCAGAAGAGCCGCACCGAGATGACCGGCTCGGACAAGGGCAAGCTCATGCCGACAGACGTAGGCACTGTGGTGAACGACTACCTGATGAAGAACTTCCCCGACATCATGGACTACAACTTCACGGCTAAGGTAGAGCAGGACTTCGACAAGATTGCCGAAGGCGACGAGGTGTGGACAAAGATGCTCAAGGGCTTCGACAAGAACTTTGAGCCCACCGTAGACAAGGCCATGAACGCGCGCAACGAGCATAAGGCCGGCGAGCGACAGTTAGGCACCGACCCGAAGTCGGGCAAGCCCGTGTTCGTCAAGATTGGCCGCTTCGGCCCTGTCATCCAGATAGGCTCTGCCGACGACAAGAACAAGCCGCTGTTTGCCCAGCTGCCTAAGGAGCTAAGCATGCAGACGGTCACCCTGGAGGAGGCTTTGGAACTCTTCAAGCTGCCGCGCGAGATTGGCGACTTTGAGGGCAAGACGGTGACCATCGGCGCCGGCCGCTTCGGTCCTTACGTGCTGCACAACGGCAAATACACGTCGCTGCCAAAGGACAGCAACCCCCTGACCATCACCCTTGACGAGGCCACCAAGCTGATTGAAGAGAAGCGCAAGCAGGAAACCCAGAAACACCTGAAGATATTCCTCGAAGACGAGAAGCTGGAGGTGATGAACGGCCGCTACGGCCCCTACTTAGCCTACGACGGCAAGAACTACCGCCTGCCGAAAGCCCTTCACGACAAGGCTGCTGAGCTGAAGTACGAGGAATGTATGGAGATTATCAATAAAGGTAAATGAAGAGAATCGTCCTGATAGGCTACATGGGGTCGGGCAAGACCACCGTTGGCAAGGCACTGGCCAAAGAGATTGACCTGCCCTTCTACGACCTTGACTGGTATATCGAGAGCCGTATGCGCAAGAAGATAAGCCAAATCTTTGCCGACCAGGGCGAGGATGGCTTCCGCCGTATCGAGCGTAACATGCTGCACGAGGTGGCCGAATTCGAGGACGTAGTCATCAGCTGTGGCGGCGGCACGCCCTGCTTTTTCGACAACATCGACTACCTCAACAGTCAGGCCCAGGTGGTATGGCTGCGCTGCGAGCCCGAGGTGCTTCACAAGCACCTGCTCATGGGCAAGGGCGACCGTCCGCTGCTGAAGGACAAGACGCCCGAGGAGCTGATAGCCTTTATCCGCGAGCAGCTCAACTACCGCGAGCAGTTCTATTCCAAGGCGCGCTACACCCTCGACGTAAGCCTCATGGATAATTACGACAAGATTAAAATCACCATTGACAACCTCAAGCAACTGCTGAACCTGTAAGTCTCAAATCTCCCAGAAGCCCCAGGAGCCCCAGTAGCCCCAGTAGCCCCAGAAGCCCCCCCCCAAAAAAACACCCACTAACCCCCATAACCCAAGCCCATGAAGAAATGGACCATTGACGACGCCCGCGAACTGTACAACATCGGCGGTTGGGGCACCAACTATTTCGGCATCAACGACGAAGGCAACGTCTACGTCACGCCGTGTAAAGACTCTACGCAGATAGACCTGCGCGAAGTGATGGACGAGCTGGCCCTGCGCGACGTCACCGCGCCGGTGCTGCTCCGATTCCCCGACATCCTCGACAACCGCATTGAGAAGACGTGGAGCTGCTTCAAGAAAGCCGCCGAGGAATATGACTATAAAGGCGAAAACTACGTTATCTACCCTATCAAGGTGAACCAGATGCAGCCCGTGGTGAGCGAGATTATCAGCCACGGCCGTAAGTTCAACCTCGGACTGGAGGCCGGCTCCAAGCCCGAGCTCCACGCCGTGCTCGCCGTGCAGAGCCAAAGCGACTCTGTCATCGTCTGCAACGGCTACAAGGACCAGTCGTACATCGAGCTGGCCCTGCTGGCCCAGAAGATGGGCAAGCGCATATTCATCGTCGTGGAGAAGCTCAACGAACTCGACATCATTGCCCGCATCGCCAAGAAGCTCGACGTCAGGCCCAACATCGGCATCCGCATCAAGCTGGCCTCAAGCGGCAGCGGCAAATGGGAAGAGAGCGGCGGCGATGCCTCGAAGTTCGGACTTACCAGTGCCGAGCTGTTGGAAGCCCTCGATGCCCTCGACAAGCGCGACATGCACGACTGCCTGAAACTCATCCACTTCCACATCGGCAGCCAGATTACCAAGATACGCCGCATACAGACGGCACTGCGCGAAGCTTCGCAGTTCTATATCCAGTTGCACAAGATGGGCTTCCAGGTGGAGTTCGTCGACTGCGGCGGCGGCCTGGGCGTCGACTACGACGGCACACGCTCGCCCAGCAGTGAGAGTTCTGTGAACTACAGCATCCAGGAATATGTCAACGACTGCATCTACACCTTCGTAGAGGCAGCCAACAAGAACGGCCTGCCCCACCCCAACCTTATTACCGAAAGCGGCCGCTCACTGGCCGCCCACCACTCGGTGCTGGTCATCAACGTGCTGGAGACGGCCTCGCTGCCTGAAATGCCTGAGGAATACGAGCCCGATGCCGACTCCCACCAGCTGGTAAAAGACCTCTACGACATCTGGGACAACCTCTCGCCGCGCAACGTGCTTGAAGACTGGCACGACGCCGAGCAGATACGCGAGGAGGTGCTCGACCTCTTCTCGCACGGCATCGTCGACCTGAAGACACGCGCCGAGATAGAGGCTATGTACTGGAGCGTATGCCACGAGATTAACGCCTTGACAAAGAACCTCAAGCACGTGCCCGAAGAGCTGATGAACATCGACAAGCTGCTGGCCGACAAGTATTTCTGTAACTTCTCGCTGTTCCAGAGCCTGCCCGACTCGTGGGCCATCGACCAGATGTTTCCCATCATGCCCATCCAGCGCCTCAACGAGCGCCCCACGCGCAACGCCACGTTGCAGGACATCACCTGCGACAGCGACGGCAAGATAGCCTCCTTTGTTACAAACCGCCACAACTCACACTCGCTGCCCGTTCACACGCTGCGTAAGAACGAAGACTACTATCTCGGCGTCTTCCTCGTGGGCGCCTACCAGGAAATCCTCGGCGACATGCACAACCTCTTTGGCGATACCACCGCCGTACATATCTCGGTGAAGGACGGCCAGTATCACATCGACCAGGTCATCGACGGCGAGACCGTGGCCGAGGTGCTCGACTACGTGCAGTACGACCCCAAGAAGCTCGTCCGTCAACTCGAAATCTGGGTGACTAAGAGCGTCAAGGAGGGTAAGATTACGCTTGAGGAGGGCAAGGAGTTTCTCTCCACCTATCGCTCCGGGCTCTATGGCTACACCTATTTGGAATAACTAGTAAGACTAGTAAAACTAGTAAAAACTAGGACACCTAGGAT
Source organism: uncultured Prevotellaceae bacterium (assembly GCA_946185805.1). Lineage (GTDB taxonomy): Bacteria > Bacteroidota > Bacteroidia > Bacteroidales > Bacteroidaceae > Prevotella. The sequence continues at coordinate 6,493 of CAMHKU010000050.1, forward strand.
AACTAGTAAAACTAGGACAACTAGGATAACTAGGATAACTAGAAAATAATTAAAATGAAAGAAAAACTGACAATAATAAAGGTTGGCGGTGCCGTAGTAGAAGACGAAGAACAACTACAGCAGCTACTAAACGACTTTTCAGCTATCGATGGCGCTAAGGTCTTAGTCCACGGCGGCGGTCGGCGGGCCACAAAGATTGCCTCGCAACTGGGCATCGAGACCAAGATGGTAGACGGCCGACGCATAACCGATGAGCAGATGCTGGAGGTGGTGACGATGGTCTACGGCGGCCTCGTCAACAAGCATGTGGTGGCCCTGCTGCAGGCTATCGGTGTCAACGCTTTGGGACTGACGGGCGCTGATATGAACGTGATACGCTCGCACAAACGACCACTGAAAAACGGCATCGACTACGGCTATGTAGGCGATGTTGACCGTGCCGACGGCGACATGCTTAGCAAGCTAATAACGGTAGGCGTGACACCTATCATAGCCCCGCTGACGCACGACGGCAAGGGACATATCCTCAATACCAATGCCGACACCATGGCTTCGGAAACGGCCAAGGCACTGGCCGCTCTCTACGACGTCACACTCATCTACGCCTTTGAGAAGCCTGGCGTGCTGCGCGATGCCGACGACAATACAAGCATCATACCTGTCATCACGCGTGCCGACTTTGAGCGCTACCGCCTCGACGGCACCATCAGCGGCGGCATGCTGCCAAAGATTGAAAATGCACTGGCCGCCATCGATGCCGGCGTCAGCCGCGTCATTATCACCCTCGCCACCGCCATCGACGGCCACCACGGCACCATCATCACCTGACGCCTATCACCCAGCACCCACCACCTAACACTATGTAATGAAGCAGAAAAGTTTCCAAAACGATGTTCTGCCACTGAAGAACAAGCTCTACAGACTGGCACTGCGCATCACCCTGCAACAGGAGGATGCCGAGGACGCCGTGCAGGAAACGATGCTTAAAGTGTGGAACCGGCGGCAGCAGTGGGACCAGATAGAGTCGATGGAAGCTTTCTGCATGACCATCTGTCGCAACATCGCCCTCGACAAGGTGCGCCGTATGAGTGGCGACCGCCAGTCCCTCGACACCCAGGAGCACGACACTGCCGACACTGCCTATCACGCCAACCCCGAGCGGCAAGCCATTGAGCAAGACCGGCTGCAGCTCGTCAGGCAAATTATCGACACCCTGCCCGAGAAACAGCGCACCGCCATGCAGCTGCGCGACTTCGAGGGCAAGAGCTACAAAGAAATTGCCGACATTATGAGCATCAGCGAAGAACAGGTAAAGATTAATATCTATCGCGCCCGCCAAACGGTGAAACAACGATTCCTCAGTGCTGACGAGTGAAAATAGTTAACAACTGTTCACCGACAATGAAAAATGAGACTGCAACGTTAACGAAAATAAAAAAACAGACAAATCTGTAACTTACGACCTAACCAAACGTCTAACTAATAGAGCACATCAGAAAAACAAAAGAATGGACTATAAGTACATCGAGCAACTCTTGGAACGCTACTTCCAGTGTGAGACCACACTGAAGGAAGAAGAAATCCTGCGTACCTTCTTCGCCCAGGACGATGTACCCGTCTGGCTGGTGAAATATCAGTCGCTCTTCCGCTATGAAGCCGCGCAGGAACAGCCGTTAGGCGACGACTTCGACGAGCGCATGCTCAACATCATTGAGCAGAACGCTCCGGTGAAAGCGCACGTTATCACACTGACGCAGCGCCTCAAACCGCTGTTCAAGGCTGCTGCCATCGTGGCTATCGTACTCACCTTGGGCAATGCAGCCCAGGCACCGTGGGACCGCGGATGGGACAATCCCCGCGAGGAATACGCCAAGTTCTTGGAACAGCAGCATCAGGACTCCATCAACCGCCTCGGACCTATTCAGGCAGAGAACATGATTGACTCCGCCGCTGCCGCGCCACTGCCCGAGGCTAAGTATTAAGACTAATTTTTTTCTATGCTTTCTCTATAAAACACAATTAACAAAATCAAAACAAAGGACAAAGAAACTGTGAAGTTTCGATTCTCTCAAATTATTTCATAACATACTTTGAAACACAAACGATAGGGGCCGCTCCGCTGAGGAAACGGCCCCTACTTCCTTGTTTAGCTTACACATACATCTCCTGAAACCAACATCAATTTGGCTTTTTCTCGCAATTGAGCCTAACCGTAGGCTTTCAATGAAAAGTTGCACTGTCTTAGAAGAAAAAGGAACCAGTTTCTTTTGTTCTTCTCTCGACTTTTAGTAACTTTGCAGCGCAAAAGCGGAAAACGATGTTAGATATCAACAAAATACGCGGGGATTTCCCCATCTTGTCACGTCAAGTGTATGGACGCACACTGGTCTATTTAGATAATGCTGCCACCACACAGAAACCATTGTGTGTGCTCGACGCCATGCATCAGGAGTATCTCAATGTCAACGCCAATGTTCACCGCGGCGTACACTATCTGTCGCAAAAAGCCACCGACCTGCACGAGGCGGCACGCGAAAAAGTGCGCTCCTTTATCAACGCCCGCAAGACAGAGGAGATTATCTTCACCCGCGGCACCACGGAGGCCATCAATCTGGTGGCCAGCTCCTTCTGTGAATCGCAGATGACGGTTGGCGACGAGGTGCTGGTCACCGAGATGGAGCACCACTCCAACATCGTACCTTGGCAGCTGCAGGCCATGAAGCGCGGCATCGTGGTGCGCCACCTGCCCATTACCGACGACGGACGGCTGTGCCCAAGTGTCGACAGCGCAGCAACTCATGACACCGACAGCACTTCGTATAGAGATTCAAACTCTGACTTCGACATCACACCATTCCTCACGGAGCGCACCAAACTCATAAGCATCGCCCACGTGAGTAACGTCCTAGGCACTGTAAACCCTATAGCAGACATCATCCGCAAGGCTCATAGCCACGACATCCCTGTCATGATAGACGCGGCTCAGAGTACACCCCACATGACGATAGACGTACAGCAGCTGGATTGCGACTTCTTAGCCTTCAGCGGCCACAAGATGTACGGCCCTACGGGCGTTGGCGTGCTTTACGGCAAGGAAGAATGGCTCGACAGACTACCACCCTATCAGGGCGGCGGCGAAATGATTGACAAAGTGACGTGGGAGCACACCACCTTCGAGCACCTGCCATTCAAATTTGAAGCTGGCACCCCTGACTACGTGGCTACCCACGGCCTGGCAACGGCCATCGACTATCTTCTTTCCATTGGCCTCGATGCCATCGAGGCACACGAACTCGAACTCACCCGCTATTGCATGCAACAGCTGCAGACCATCTACGGCCTCACCATCTACGGCCCTCACCCATCACCCACCATCAAAGACGCCGTGGTATCATTCAACGTCGCTGGCATCCATCACCTTGATATCGGCACTCTGCTCGACCGCCTCGGCATTGCTGTGCGCACCGGTCACCACTGTGCCCAACCACTGATGAATCGTCTCGGCATCAACGGCACCGTGCGCGCCTCATTCGCGCTCTACAACACCAAAGAAGAAGTAGATACACTCGTCGCAGGCGTGCGCCGCGTCGTACAGATGTTTTAGAGAACCTCCACCTGCCCCTCACAAAAGGGGAGAGGAGGAAGTGCCATAGCTATGAAGAGAAATATAAAGGGTGATACAAAGACCATAAAATAAAAAAGGATGATACTAAGGTCATGAAAGAGGAAAATAATAGGGTAAAAGTAATCACTCCCCTCCCTCACAGGGAAGGGTCGGGGGAGAATCTGCCCGATAAAGGTCTTCTGCCCCACTACTACGAAGGAAAGATTGAGGCCGGCTGCGACGAAGCCGGGCGCGGCTGCCTGGCGGGCAGCGTCTATGCCGCCGCCGTCATCCTGCCCGACGACTATGAGAACCCGCTGCTCAACGACTCAAAGCAGCTCAGCGAGAAGCGGCGCTACGAGCTGCGCACCATTATCGAGCGCGACGCCCTGGCCTGGGCCGTAGGCATTGTTACGCCCGAAGAGATTGACCGCATCAACATTCTCAACGCCAGCATCCTGGCTATGCACCGCGCTCTGGATCAACTGTCAGTGCGCCCCGAGGCCATCATTGTAGACGGCAACCGCTTTAAACCTTACTACCCACCCTCCACTCTTCACCCTCCACTTTCCACCCTCAGCCCCACCCCCCTCCCCCACACTACCATTGTCAAGGGCGACGGCAAGTACATGGCCATAGCTGCAGCCTCCATCCTGGCAAAGACCTACCGCGACGACTATATGAACAAGCTGGCTGAGGAATATCCGCAGTATGACTGGCGCAAGAACAAAGGCTACCCTACAAAGAAACACCGCGAAGCCATCCGTGAATATGGCACCACACCCTACCACCGTCTGTCATATAACCTGCTGGGCGACGGACAGCTAAGCCTCAACTTTGAAGACTAAACAAGCTATACCAATATAACAATTATGAAGAAAGCAAAAATTATGATGATGGCCGCTGCCACCCTGCTGATGGTAGGATGCGGCATGACAGGACAGAACGCCGGCGCCGGTTCCGACAGTGTGTTAGGAGGCGTCATCGGCAGTGTGCTGCAGGGCGGCGCTATCGGCAATGTGATTACCAGCGTCATCGGCGCACAGAAGGTGACGGCTCAAGACCTCGTGGGCTCTTGGAAATACAGCGGCCCAGGCTGCGCCTTTACCAGCGAGCAGCTGCTGGCCAAGGCCGGCGGCGAGGTGATGGCAGCACAAATCAAGACGAAGGCGCTGCCTTACTACCAGAAGATAGGCATCAGCAGTGCTAACACTACCATCACCTTCAAGGAGGACGGCACCTACAGCGCACAGTTCCGCGGCACGCCGATGCAAGGCAAGTGGACTTACGACGAGGCCACCAGCAAGGTGTCACTCCAGGGCTTGTTGCTCACCATCAACTGCTATGCTAAGCGCAACGCCAACGGCATAGGCCTGCTCTTCGAGGCTTCGAAGCTGCTGACGATGCTGCAGACCATGGCTGCTATGAGCGGCAACCAGAGCATACAGGCCGTCGGTGATATTAGCAAGAGCTACGACGGACTGCGTCTCGGATTCGACTTTAGCAAATAATTGTTTGCTATAGGACTTAACATATAGCGTGATTAAGCTTAGTTTAAGCTATACAATTAGGGGAGAGGACATCAAAGTACCTTTCCCCCTATTGTTTAGATTTAGGCCATAAAAAAAACCTTGGACCTCACGGCCGAAGGTTTATGGTCAATTTTTCGGGCTCTCTTACTTCCCTCACGGGAATTGGGAGGATTTACATTTAACACAACCCTTGGAAAAGTCCAAGGCAAAAAAACTATAGATAATCTTTCAACATAAATTCGGCGACAAAGTTACGGCTTTTTCTGGAACTATCGCAAAGAAAAGTTTTAAAAAGTGTTAGAATAGGTACGTTTTTTTCATTTTTTAGTAACTTTGCACGAAAATCCCGCACAATGAACCGTATTTTAACTATCTTAGCTTCTACAATGCTGCTTCTGCCCGCAGAAGCCAGCGACTTTGTGATTAACACCGACGCCCCTCGGCAGACCATCCGGCATTTCGGTGCCTCCGATGCGTGGTCGATGCAGTCGATAGGCACTTGGCCCGATGAAGGCGAGCAGACGAGGATTGCCGACTGGCTCTTCTCGATGGAGACCGACGCCAACGGGCAGCCTCACGGTATCGGACTGTCGCTCTGGCGCTTCAACCTCGGTGCCGGCAGCAGTGAGCAGGGCCGCGAGTCGCAGATCAACCGAGGCACCCGCACGGAGTGTTTCCTGCAGATGGAGCGCACACCGACGGGCGCGTACAACCCTGAGAGCGCCACCTACGACTGGAGCCGCCAGGCCGGCCAGCGCAAGTTCCTGCGCATGGCCAAGGAGCGCGGCGTGCCTTACTTCCTGGCTTTCCTCAACTCGCCGCCAGTCTACTACACCCAGAACGGACTGGCTACCAACACCGGACGTGGCGGTACGCTCAACCTGCGCGACGACTGCTACGACGACTTTGCACGCTTCATGGCCACGGCGCTGAAAGGCATCGAAGAGCACGACGGCATACACTTCGACTACCTCTGCCCCGTGAACGAGCCCGACGGCCACTGGAACTGGCAAGGCCCGAAACAGGAGGGCTCGCCGGCCACCAACCGCGAAATAGCCCGCATTGTGAAGGAAACGAGCAAAGCATTCCGCCCATCACCCACCACCCATCACCCATCACCCACCACCCAAATCCTCGTCAACGAGTCGAGCGACCTGCGCTGCCTGCTCGGCGTCTATATGACTGACTGGCAGCGCGGCAACACCATCAGCACATTCTTCTCGAAAGACAGCACGGCCACCTATTTAGGCGACATGCCGCAGGTGCCGCGGCTCATACTCGGCCACAGTTACTGGACGAACACCCCGGTGCCCTTTATGAAGAAGATTCGCGAGCAGCTGCGCGACACCTGCCGCAAGTACGGCATCAAGTTCTGGCAGTCGGAGCTCTGCATCATGGGCAACGACGAGGAGATTGGCGGTGGCGGCGGCTACGACTTCACCATGAAGACGGCGCTCTACGTGGCCCGCGTGATGCACCATGACCTGAAGTATGCCGACGCCGAGAGCTGGTCGTGGTGGCGCGCTTGCGGCGGCGACTATAAAGACGGATTGATACGCGTCTACGACGAGCGTGAGCGTCAGCGCATGAGCAGCCATCAGCAGGGCGGCGCTGACGTTCCCCATGCCCGCGACTCCAAGCTACTCTGGGCCATGGGCAACTACAGCCGCTTTGTGCGACCCGGTGCGCAGCGCTTCGACGTCAGCGGCCCCGAGGAAGACCCCTACGGCGTGATGTGTACGGCCTACCGCAACAGCGACGGCCGCTGGGTGGCGGTGGTCATCAACTACAGCGCCGAACCTCAAGACTTCCGCCTCACCGCCTCCGACGGCCGTCAGCGACGCTGGCAGGCGTATCGCACCAGCGATGCAGAGGGTGAAAACCTGAAGCCTGTAGGCGAAAACGACGGCCAGATGAAACTTTCTGCGCGCAGCGTTACTACTTTTGTGGAAAAATGACTACCTTTGCAAGCAAAAATTGGTACGCAGGTGTCTCACCTGCGGCAGCCGCAGGTGAGACACCTGCGTACCAATGCAAAGCGGATGGTAATAATCATTAGGTAGATGGAAACAATAAAACCTATAACAACTATCAATATGAAGAAACTACTGGCCCTGGTGGCCTTATTCGTCATGGCGGCGGCTACCTTGCATGCCGCCAACAAGCCCGGCACCTTTACTGTCGGCGACAAGACATTCCTGCTCAATGGGCAGCCTTTTATCGTCAAGGCGGCCGAAGTGCATTACCCTCGTATTCCTAAGCCCTACTGGGAGCACCGCATCCAGATGTGCAAGGCGTTGGGCATGAACGCCGTGTGTATCTACATCTTCTGGAACATCCACGAGCAGCGCGAAGGACAGTTCGACTTCACCGGCCAGAACGACGTAGCGGAGTTCTGCCGCCTGGCGCAGAAGAACGGCATGTACGTCATCGTGCGCCCCGGACCCTACGTCTGCGCCGAGTGGGAGATGGGGGGGCTGCCCTGGTGGCTGCTGAAGAAGAAGGACATCCGCCTGCGCGAGCGCGACCCTTATTTTATGGAGCGCGTGAAGATTTTTGAGCAGAAGGTGGGCGAGCAGCTGGCCCCGCTGACCATCCAGCGCGGCGGTCCCATCATCATGGTGCAGGTGGAGAACGAGTACGGCTCCTACGGCGAGGACAAGCCCTACGTCAGCGAGATTCGCGACTGCCTGCGCGGCATTTACGGCAAGGAGCTGGAGCTGTTCCAGTGCGACTGGTCGTCGAACTTCGAAAAGAACGGCCTCGACGACCTGACATGGACCATGAACTTCGGCACCGGCGCCAATATCGACCAGCAGTTCCGCCGCCTCGGCGAGCTGCGCCCCAATGCCCCGAAGATGTGCTCCGAGTTCTGGAGCGGCTGGTTCGACAAGTGGGGCGCCCGCCACGAGACGCGCCCGGCCAAGGACATGGTGGAGGGTATGGACGAAATGCTCTCCAAGGGCATCAGCTTCTCGCTCTACATGACCCACGGCGGCACCTCCTTCGGCCACTGGGCCGGCGCCAACAGCCCCGGCTTCGCACCCGACGTGACCAGCTACGACTACGATGCTCCCATCAACGAGTATGGTCAGGCAACGCCGAAGTTCTGGGAGCTGCGCAAGATGATGGAGAAATACAACGACGGCAAGAAGATGCCTGCCGTGCCCAAGGCTCCGATGCCCATCATCACCGTACCGAAGTTCGAACTGAAGGAGTTTGCACCCTTCATGGCCGCCATGACCAAGCCCGTCAATGGCGCACCTAAGACCTTCGAGGAGATGGATATGGGCTGGGGCACGATGATGTACTCTACCCGTCTGCCCGAGATTGCCTCGCAGAGTGTGCTCACCGGCGAGTTCCACGACTTCGCCCAAGTGTTCATCGACAAGAAATATATTGGTAAGATTGACCGCGTGAAGAACGAGAAGTCGCTCACCATCCCTGCCGTGAAGAAAGGTGCCGAACTGATTATCATCGTCGAAGGTATGGGCCGCATCAACTTTGGCCGTGCCATCAAGGACTTCAAGGGTATTGTCGGCAACGTCACGCTGACCACCGAGACCGACAATATAGAAATGACGCTCACGCCGAAGCAATGGCTGAACGTCGCCATCCCCGACGACTACGAGACAGCCACCAAGGCACTTGATATGGTGAAGGGCGTCAACGACCAGGTGGCTGCAGGCAAGGTGAAGGGCAGTGTTCCTGCGCTTGCCTTTACACAGGGCTATGAGGGGTCGAAGAAGCTTGCCGACATCATGAAGCCCGGCTACCACCGCGGCTACTTCACGCTGAAGAAGGTGGGCGACACCTTCCTGAATTTCGAGACGTGGGGCAAGGGTCAGGTCTACGTGAACGGCCACGCCATGGGACGCATCTGGAGCATCGGCCCGCAGCAGACACTCTACGTCCCCGGCTGCTGGCTGAAGAAGGGCAAAAACGAGATCATCGTCCTCGACGTCGTCGGCCCGAAGCAGCCCGTCGTCTGGGGTCAGGACAAGCCCGAGCTGAACAAGCTGCAGTTGGAAAAGAGCAACAAGCACAACAACATCGGCGACAAGCCCGACCTGAATTCACAGACGCCCATCAGTGTGTCCGGCGGTTCTGCCGCCGGAACGGTCACCGCCACCCCCGGCAACGGCTGGCAGACCTTCCGCTTCTCCTCCCCCCAGAAGGGCCGCTACCTCGCCATCGAGGTGCTCTCCACCCAGAAGGACGGCGACCGCGTGGCCATCGCCGAGCTCTACCTGCAGGGTGCCGACGGCAAGCGCCTCAGCCGCGAACCGTGGGTAGCCAAATACGCCAACAGCGAGGAGGAGAACGGCAACCACACCCTCGACAAGGTCTTCGACCTGCAGGAGTCTACCTACTGGCAGACCGAGAAGTCGGCACAGGCTCCCCACCTGCTGGTCATCGACCTCGGAAAGGAGCACACCGTCACCGCCTTAGAATATCTGCCGCGCGCCGAGCAGGGTGCTCCCGGCTCTATCAAGAACTTCCGCATCTATGTGCTAAAATAGAAGCAGACATTCCCCGTAACTAAACCTAAGTAGGCGCCATCTTATTATGATGACGCCTACTTTATTATCATTTACACAGTACTGTGCAACGTGCGGATTTCTACAGCCTGACACCGAAGGAGGCTTTGGCGCTCCATTTGTTTTGGTTGACGACGACGACGTTGTCATCGAAAATGGAGTTGCTCATGTTGCCGGTGAGGCTGATGAAATAACGCGGCGAGATGTTGTAGACGATGGCCATGCGCTCGTTGAAGATCATGTTCAGGCGCATGGCTTCGGCTTCCTTGCGCACGTCATTAATGATCAGGCTGTTATAGTTGAGCACCACTATCGTAGGCATGGCTGACAGGTGAAAGAGCCATCCGCGCCCCTTCTCTGCGTCTCTGGCCGAGGCTGCCACGAGATTATAGCCATAGCCGCCGCCAATGCCGAGGTGTCGGGCTTTGATGCGCATGTCGGGCAGGCGGGGATTAGCCTCGGGATTGGTGGTGATTGTGCCACCTTGGAACGACAGCCCCGCTAACCACGAGCCTGCGGAGCGCCGCTGCAGGTAGCTCTGCGTGAAGGCTGCAGGATAGGAGAAGCGGCGGTGATTAAAGCAGTAGTAGGCGGCAATGTTCAGCATCGTCATGTCAGCATAGTCTTTTTCCAAGGTAAAGCTGCCATTACGACTGATGTCGCCGGAGAGCGAGCTGGCGCGATGGTAGCTGGCGTCGATGCTGATGCGGGGGGTGAAGATGTTGAAGTTCAGCTCGAAGTCATCGTATTTACCCGCCATCTTTGCCGGATTGAGCGCCAGTGACAGCGCTACGCCCCGGTAGACGGCACCAATGGAGAATGTCAGCTTGTTATCCGTATGCAGGTCTGCCTCCGAATAGATGTCGTTCACCGTGCCTCGGGCATGGATAGCATCGCCACTTAAACGGGTGAAAGCCTTCAGCGTAAGTCTGTTGCCGGGGCGTGCGATGTAGGTCGTGTCATACTGCTGTGACTGCGCTGCGCTGAATGGCAGAAGACATAAGGCAAACGATAAACCTTTCAATACATGCCGCATAGCTTTCGTCTTATAAATAAAGATTTACAATTGGGCCGTTCGGTAGGCGACATCTCCTTGTGATGCCGCCTACTTTAGTTGAGTATATATAATAGTCAATACTCGAACGACGAGCCGCCGAGGAATTCGCGGAGTAGCGACGTTGGCGGAATCTGAGTGTCGGGAATGGGTTTGATATAGCGCAGGAACTTCAGCAGTCGGTAAGCCTCAGCATGCTCGGGCACGTTCTCCGGCACCTGTTCTAACAGCGGCTCTGCCTGGCTCTTGATGACGGCTAGCTCGAAGAGCATAGCCGTGTTGAACATCGCATCGGCATGCTCCTGGAAGGGGAAAATCCAACGGTTCTCGCCAGCGCGCACCGACGGCCAGCGGCGGATGGTGTCGACGGCCGACACGCCACGGTATTTGTAGTCGCGTATGATGCGGCGCAGCAGGCGGTTGTCGGTGGTGGGGATGTAGTTGTGGCGGTCGAGCAGCAGCGTGGTCAGCGCCGAGGCATAGACGCGGAACACACGCTCGCGGGGCACCTGCGCCATCAGCTCAGGATTTAGGGCATGGATACCCTCCACCACCAGCACCTCGTCGTCGGTGAGCTTCAGCTTGCGACCACTCCACTCACTGCGGCCCTGCTGGAAGTTATAGCGGGGCAGCTCCACTTCCTCGCCATTGAGCAGGGCGCTCATCTGCTGGTTGAGCAGGTCGAGGTTCAGGGCGTGCAGGTGCTCAAAGTCGTAGTCGCCCTTGGCGTCGCGCGGCGTCTTCTCACGGTCTACGAAGTAGTCGTCGAGCGAGATGCCCACCGGCTTGATGCCATTGACGGCCAGCTGCACCGACAAGCGCTTGCAAGTAGTGGTTTTACCACTGCTGCTGGGACCGGCAATGAGCACCATCTTGATGTCGCGGCGGCGGGCAATCTCGTCGGCAATCTGGGCAATCTTCTTCTCCTGCAGCGCCTCGCTGATTTGTATGAGCCGACCAGAGAGTCCCTTGTCGATGGCCTCGTTCAGGTCGCCAATGGTGCGCAGGCCGAGGATGTCCTGCCAGCGGTGGTGCTCCTTGAAGATGCCAAACATCTTGTCCTGATGTATCATCTCGCCCAGTTCATCGGGATTGTCGCGCGAGGGTAGGCGCAGCAGCAGGCCGTCGTAATACTTCTCTACGCCAAAGAGGTAAAGCTGCGACGTGTTGGTCAGCAGCGAGCCGTAGTAATAGTCTACGTATCCGTCAATGTCGTAATAGGTGGTATAGAGGCGGCCGGTGCCCTTGAGCAGTTTCACCTTTGAGAAGGTGTGCAGCGACTCAAACATCCAGATGGCCTCGTCGGTAGTCGTCTCGTGACGGTGGACGGGTATGGCGGCATCAATGATCTCCTGCATGCGGCGGCGAATCTTGCCGGCATCCTCAAGGGTGACAGGGTGGCCGATGTTGAGGTCGACGTAATAGCCGTTAGACACAGGAATATCGATGGCCACTTTGCAACGGTCGTAGAGGTCGTGGACGGCCTTGCAGAGCACGAAGAACAACGTGCGGGTGTAAGCCCGCAGCCCCGAGGGCGAAGTGATGTCGAGGAACTCTACCACACGCGGTGTGTAGAGGCGATAGTGCATGCCCTCCACTTTGTTGTTGACGTGCGCATTGATAGGCCCGTGCGACATCTGCAGGCCTGTCATGGCATAGAACTCTTCAAGGGTGCTGCCCGCGGGCACTTCATACTTCTGCCCGTCGTTCTGGCAGCGAACGGTAATCATCTGTGTCATAATGGTTTTCAGTTATTCAAGTAAAGTTTGATGTATGGTCAAATCACGTGGAGCGTACCCATGAGGTAGACCAGGCCGAAGCCCAGCACCATGGAAACAACGCCCATGACGATACCCATCTTGGCCATATCCTTCTGCTGCACAAAGCCGGTGGCGAAGGCCAGGGCGTTGGGCGGCGTAGAGATAGGCAAAATCATAGCACTGGAGGCAGCGATAGCTACACCGATGAGCACAGTAGGCGTGCCGCCGATGGGTGCCAGCTTGTCGCCCATGGCGCCGCAGACGATGGCAAGGATAGGCATCAGCAGTGCCGCCGTGGCCGAGTTGCTGATGAAGTTTGACAGCATATAGCAGATGGCACCGCCTAAGAGCAGGATGAGCAGCGGCGAGAATTCGCCAAAGGGTATGCTCTCCACGGCATTGGCCGCCAGTCCCGAGGCGTTAAGACCGTAGCCGAGGGCAAAACCGCCGGCCACCATCCAAATGACGCTCCAGTTGATTTGCTCCAGGTCGCGCTTGGTAATGACGCCTGTCACGGCAAACACGGCGAAGGGAATCATGGCCACGGTATAGGAGTTGATGCCCGTCACGCGGTCTAAGAGCCACAGGGCCACGGTGAGGAAGAAGGTCACGATGACCACGTTGGCGTGGAACCCGTGCTTCATGCCGCCGTCGATGTTGAGCTCAATGGTCTTCTGAGTAAAGGGGAACGCCTTGAGCAGTATGCGCCAACTGATGAACAGCAGCACCAGCACCAAGGGGAACATAAACATCATCCACTGTCCGAAACCCAGCCCCAAGTTCAGGCCCTCAGGGTCGTTGAGGTATTTCAGAGCGATGGTGTTGGGCGGCGTGCCAATGGGCGTGCCCATGCCACCGAGGTTGGCAGCAACGGGAATACTCATGGCCAGGGCAATACGGCCCTTGCCTTCGGGAGGCAGCTGGCGGAACACGGGGGTGAGGAACG
>CAMHKU010000051.1 GCA_946185805.1 uncultured Prevotellaceae bacterium
AGCCGGAGGTGACGCGAATCTGCGGGGCTGCTCCCTTGACGGTGACATAGAAGGTGCCGGTCTTCATGGCGTCCCAAACCTCCTGTGCGAAAGTGGCGGCGCACTCGTTATTGCCGTCCTTGCCGTCGAGGCCGAAGCGGTAGATGCCGTTCCAGCTGACTTCGCCCAGCGAACCGTCGTTCTTCCAGATCGAGGTCTTCACGATTTCGAAGTGACCCTCGTCGGCAGCAGGAATATAGGTAAGCTCCGGCAGGTTGAAGGTCTTGCCGTCGTAGGTGTGCAGCTTACCGGTGAAGGTACCGTCGTAGATATTCTTCAGAGGTACGCGGAAAACGAGGTTGCTCGTACCCTTGCGGTAGAAGTCTTTCTGGTCGATAACCTGAGCCACAGAGTCAGGGTCGAGCAGCTCCACGCCGTTGATAAACTCCAGGTCGGTGCCGTAGACGGTGATGAGCTCGCCGCCGTTAGCCTCCTCGCCGGGCTGCTTGGAGAATCCCGTCACCTTGGTGCCGCCGATGGTCAGCGGCAGGCGCGACTCGGCCTCGTCGCTGGCCGTGCGCACCTTGATAGTACCACCCTCGGCGGCGATGCCTGCCGGGGCATTGACACGGATCATGTCTCCACTCACAATCTCAAAATCGGTCACCTTGACGCCACCGGGGAACTCCACCTCCGTCACGTCACCAAAACCGGAGCCATTGATGGTCATCGGCTGATTGGTCACCACCTTCGTGGGGAAGAACACCTTGATGCCCAGCCCCACGTTGGCAGAACCATTATCGTCGTCGTCAGAGCAGGCTGTGAACGTGGCACCGATGAGAACCACCGCCAGCAGCGCGCCTAAATAATTGATGATATGCTTCATAATCATTTCCAATTTTCAATTTTCACTTATCATTTATCACTTTTCACTCAGCAGAGGTTTCCCAGCCCGGGTTTTGAGTAAGCTTTGGATTCTGGATACGCTCCGACTGCGGTATGGGATAGAAGTTAAACTTGTCGTCCCACTGGCGGGTAACGGTAGAGCGGGTGAGCTGCAGGCTGGGGCTGATGGTAGCCACCTGGATGGTCTTGAAATACTGCGCGCCCTTCTTCCAGCGGCGCACGTCCCAGAAGCGGTGGTTCTCGAAGGCCAGCTCCACCAGGCGCTCACGCTCGTAGCGAGTCACCCACTCGGCACCATCCTCCTTGAACTCAGGCATCTGGATGTCGGCACGGTTGCGCAGCACGTTGACAGCCTCGTTGGCGGTCATGCCGTAAGTGTCGTCGTTGGCACTGCCGGTAGCGTTGAACACAGCCTCAGCATAGTCGAGATAAAACTCGCCCAGGCGGAACACAATCCACGTGTGGCGGCGGGTGGTCTGGTTGTCGGCGGTAGTCACGCAGCCACCGTCCACATACTTACGCAGGTAGTAGCCCGTGGGCGTGGCACCATACTTGGGAGCGGCGTTGAAACCGCCGGTGAAGGTCTCGATAGCCTTCTTCTGGGCACCGTTGGAAGGCCACTCGTCGCCATTCTTCACCACGGTCAGGGCGAAGCGCGGATCGAGGCCCTCGTAGGGGTCTTCAGCCGTCAGGTCGATGCTGCCGGGATGGCGCTCGGCGAAGGTCTGGCCGTTGTCCTGATACTCATACTGGTCGACGAGGCTCTGCGTGGGGCAGTTGCCCGACGAGGCGTTCTCCACGCCGATGGGATAGTTGGCCTTCTCGAAGGTGTTGCTCTCGCCACGGCCGATACCGAAGATGAGCTCGGTGTTGAAGAAAGCATCGTGGCCCCAGAGTGAGCCGTAGTTGCTGAGCTTCAGGTTCCAGAGGGAGGCATTGTCGAGGATATACTTGCAAGCCTGGGCAGCCTTCTCCCAGCGGCTCTTGTCGCCATCGGGGTTGTGCAGCGGCGAGGCGTAGTAGAGCAGCGTGCGAGCCTTAAGGGCGTAGGCGGCGATGCGGGTGGCACGGCCAACCTCGGCACCAACCTCCGTGCCGTAGGACTCGGGCAGGTAGGGCGCCACGGCATCACACTCGTCGACGATGAACTTCACCACCTTGTCGGCCGACGTGCGCTCCACGTTGTTGGCCTGGGCGTTGGTCAGCGTGGTGGTCACCAGAGGCACGTCGCCGTAGGTCTTGAACAGTTCAAAATAGAAGTAGGCTCTGAGGAAGCGCAGCTCGTAGGGGAAGAGTTCCATCTGAGCCACCCAGTTGTTGTAGTCGCCGTTGTACTTCCAGTCGGAGATGTCGGCCTGGTCAATCTTCTCCAAGTACATGTTCACGTCGGCAATGGCGGTATAAGCCTTCGACCACGTGTTGGAATAGGGATTGGCCGGGCTCCAGCCGCCGTTGACGTAGTTGTTGACGGCGCCGGTCTCCAAGGCATACTGCGCCTCATCGGTAGCGCCGGCCAGGAAGTATGGGCTGTTGTCGTCGAACTCGGTATTGTAGACCTGGGCATAGACGTCGAACACCAGGTTCTTGATGCCGTCGCCAAAGTAGTTGTAGGTCCACTGCTCGTCGCGCGTCGTCTCCTCGGTATAATTCAGGTCGACGCAGGAGGAGATGAAGAGGCAAGAGGCAAGAGGCAAGAGGTAAGAGGATAGTTTTACCGCCACCTTATTATATATATATGTCTTCATAATTATCAATTTTTCAATTTTTCATTTTTTCAATTCTTCAATTCTTCAATGTCTTAGAACTGAACTGAAAGACCTACGTTGACAGCCTTCATCACGGGGTAGCCCGTAGAGAGGTTTTCAGCATCCATGGCGTCGATGTTGTCGGCCGACAGCAGGTTCTGACCCTGTACGAAGACGCGGGCGCCGGAAATCTTCAGAGGCTCGATGACGCTGGCGGGGAGCTTGTAGTAGAGCTCGCAGTCGCGGAGCTTGAACCAGCTGACGTTGCGGAACCAGATGGTTGAGGCCTGGGCATTGTTGGCCACGCTCTCGGTAGACAGGCGGGGATAGGCAGCGCCGGCACCGGCCACGTCGAAGCAGTTGTCGTAGTACTCCTGAGAGAGGTTGCGGTTGCCGGAGAGGGCGCCCCAGACGCCGTCGACATAGCTCAGGTTCTTCACCTGATGGCCGGCACCCTGGAAGGTGGCGTTGATACCGAAGCCCTTATACTCGGCACCCACGCTGAAGGCGTAGTTCAGGGCGGGGAAGGTGCCGCCATAGTCCTGGGCCACACGGTCGTTCTCGTTGATGACATTGTCGCCGTTGACATCCTGATACTTGATGTCGCCAACCTTCACCTGTCCGAACTGCTGGACGGGGCTGTTGTCAATCTCCTCCTGACTTTGGAAGAAGCCTAAGGCGATGAGTCCGCGCTGGGCGTCGGCGGGGTCGTCGATGACCGAGAGGTTAGGATAGGCGGGGGTCTCAATCCACTGCAGAATCTTGTTCTTCACCGTCGAGAATGAGGCTCCGGCATTGACGTTGAGGCCGTTCTCGAAGGTCTTGGCGTAGCGCAGGCCGAGCTCCATACCGTAGCTGGCCACACGGCCCTTGTCGTCGTACGACGACTGGATACCCACGACGGCGGAGTTCAGCGAGGCGGCGCTGACGAGAATGTTGCGGCGCTGCTGGTAGAACAGGTCGAGGGTGACGTCGAGCTGGTTGAACAGGCGCAGGTCGGTACCGATGTTGGCCTTGTAAGCAGCCTCCTGCACGAAGTCCTCGGTGGGGAACTGCGTCAGGAAAGCGCCCCAGGAGCTTTGGAAGTTGTTGCCATACCAGAACTGTCCGTGGCTATTGTTCCAACGGGCCAGCCAAAGACCGGCTGCGGGCACGTAATCGGAATGTTGGATGCCGCCGGAGAGGCGCACCTTACCGTAGTTGAGGATGCCGTCGGGATTGTTGGCATAGATATATCCCAAGCCCAAGGTTGGCGAGAAGGCCCACTTGGCGGGATAGCTGCGGTTAGAGCCGTTGGCAGCGAGCACGACGTCGGCCATGAAGCGGTTGGCATGGTCGTAGTGCAGGGCCAGCTGCCAGTTGGTGCGATACCAGGTGTTGTTCTGACCGTCGCGAATCTCGCCCTTCACGTTGTAGTTAGCATTGGCGCCGATGTTGTCGCCATTGCCCAGCTGCTTGGCATACTTGAAGCCGAGGTTGAAGGTGGCGATGCGCCACTGCGACTCTACATACTGGTTGAATGCCAGCTTGTCTTCGATGGTGCCCATCACCTTCTCCTGCATCTGGCCGGCGGCATCGTAGTAGTTCCAGCCATACTGATAGCCCTTGGAGCGCGTCTCCACGGTGTTCGACGAGTTGTCGTAGGAGGCGCCGACGTAGAACTTCAGACCCTCGGTAAGAACGTCGAGGTCTTGCTCCAAGGTCATGTTGGCCCAGATCTGGCGCTGGTGGGTCTTGGCGTAGCCGGCGCCCTGCGACTTGGCCAGCAGGTTGAAGTCGCCGTAGGTCTGGCTGCCGCCCCACACGCCGCCGGCGGTCTTCACGGGGAAGGCCAGGGCGGGCACCTTGTAGAGATGCCACCAGGCGTCGTTGGAGCTGACGTTTGGCACACCGTTGGTCTCCATCAGGATGCCCAGCACGTTGGCCTTCACATGGGTGGTCTTGCTCACCTCGAAGTCGACGTTGGCACGGATATTGGCCTTCGAATACTTCAGCTGAGAGTTCCAGTCGCCCTGACTGGGGTTCTTATAGAGTCCGCGGGCGTCGGTATAGTCAAGCAGCGCATAGTATTGCACCTTCTCGGTACCGCCGGAGAAGGCGAGGTAGGCGTTGGTCTCGTGGGCGGTGTTCTTAAACACCTCGTCCTTCCAGTTCACGTTGGGATAGACCAGGGGGTCGCTGCCGTCCTGGAACTTCTGCAGCTCGGCGTCGCTGTAGGCGGCGGCCAGCCCATCGTTCTGGCGCGCACGGTTCAGGGCCTGGGCATAGCCGTAGGCGCTCACCATGTCGGCGGTCTGCGGGTTGAACTGGAACTTATGCGAAGCGCCCACCTTGAAGTGGTACTTGCCGTCCTTGGTGCCGTGCTTGGTCTTCACCAGGAGCACGCCGTTGACAGCCTCATGGCCGTAGAGGGCCACGGCGGCAGCGTCTTTCAGCACAGTGACGCTCTCTACCTCCTCAACGGTGAGGCGGTCGATGGGGCGCTCCACACCGTCGACGAGAATCAGGATGCCCGTCTCGCCGGTGGTCTGCACGCCACGGATGTTGAACGTGGCGCCGGTGTTCTCTTCGCCCTTGAAACCCGTGTTCTGGTAAGCATTCAGTCCTAAGAGCTTGCCATAGAGGGCGTCGGCCAGAGAGATGGCCGACGTGCGGCGTAGCTCCTCGGCAGTGATGGTGGTAGCGGCAGCGGTAGTGAGAAACTCCGTCTGTTCAACGCCATAGCCTAAATCTACCTTCTGCGACGTCTTGTCGCTCAGCGTCACCTGCGCGCCAGCCGTCAAAGGGGCGCCGCAAAGTCCCACCAGGGTATATATAAATATGTCTTTGATCTTCATAATCTCTTAATTCTTAATTCTTAATTCTTACTCGGCGAAGCCGATACCTCTTAATTCTTAACTCTTAATCTATAAGAGGTTTACCATCCCGGGTTCTGCGTCAGGCCGTAGCCCTTCTGAATCTCTACGCGGGAGACGGGATCGAGATACCACTTGTTGGTCCAGTAGCCGGGGGTCCACCAGCGGCGGGCACCGATAGAGATCTGTGGCTTCTCATACTCAAACTTCGGCCACGGCGTGCTGGCGTCCCAGTTGGTCTTGTCGCCCGTCATGCGCTGGCCGCTGTCGTCGAGACGGTAGATGACAATCTCGTGCAGAGGCTTGCAGAAGAGGTCCTGACGCATGCGGCGGATCATGTCGTAGACGCGGTCGCCGCACTCGGCACCAATCTCGCAGTTGCGCTCGCGGAGAATCTCGTTGATCAGGTTCTCCTTGTTGGTGGTGAGGTTCAGGCTCGGGTTCATCTTCTCGATACGTCCCAAGCCCACGCGGCTGCGCACCACGTCGAGGTCGTCGAGAGCGCCCGACATGTTGCCGGTCTCGGCACGGGCCTCAGCACGGATGAGATACATCTCGGCCAGGCGGATGTAGGCCACACCGATATACTCGTCGTTCATCTTGTCGTTGCTGTAGTCAAGCATCCACTTGAACTTACGGTAGCCTGAGCGCACATCGTCGCTGCCCTCCACGCCAAACTGGTCGGGCGACGAGGTCATGCCGCCGTGATACCAGGTGTCGATATAGGTGAAGCCGTTGTAGTCGCCCACGACAGCCGAGGGGAACGAGCGGCGGGGCACCACCATGGTCTCATACAGGCGCGGGTCGCGGTCGGCAAACATGTCGATGCCGTTGGGGTTCTTGCCGGCGCCGTAGATGTCAGCGTAGGGGAAGTTGGTGCCGTCGGCCATGCCGAAGCACTCCTGCAACTCGTTGGTAGGCACGGCACCACCCTGACGGTAGCAGTCGAGAGCAAAGCCTGCCCAGCCCCAACCCCAGCTGTTCTGGCGCTGGCCGTTGACCACGGCGTCGCTGAGGTACTGTGTGGGATGCACGTCGAAAATCTTCTCGTGGCGCGACTCGTTGTTACGATAGCGGTAGGCGCGGCGGTAGGCCATGCGGTAGCCACCCTCGTCCTGAGTCTCGGGCTGAATGAGCTGGTAGTAGTTGCCATTGGCGGCGTTCTGAGAGAAGAACTCGTCGCAATACTGCAGGCAGCGGTTCCACAGCGTGGGGTCTTCCTTGCCAAACCACACGTGAAGTTCATTCTCCAGACCGGTAGGCGTCTTGTCGTAGCGCATGTAGGGTTCTGAGTTGTTGAACAGCGGCGAGGCAGCAAACATCCACACCTTGGCACCCAAGGCATAGGCGGAGGCCTTGGTCAGGCGTCCCGACCACTGGCCGATGTCGGCATTGGGAACGTTCCAGATGTAGCCGGGCTCCTTGATGGCGCATTGGATCAGGGAGTCGATGAACTGCACCGTCTGCCAGGCTGTAGAGCGGCCCTGGGTATAGCCCTCGCCCACGGCGTAGGCTTTGTCAACGAGGCACAGACCGCCGAAATTGCGGAAAGCGTCGTAGTAGCGGCTGGCCATGATGGTGTAGGCCTCGCCGCGCAGACGGCTCTTCTCGTCGTCGGTCATGTCGGGCACGCGGTCGATGTTCTCAATCAGCTGCCAGCACTTGCGCACGGTCTCATAGATAGACACGCGGCCGCCGGCATTGGCATCGTCGCTGCTACCGGTCTTCGTAGAGTAAGAGAACTTTCCCTGGAAGTTACCGTCGTCGGTATCCTGGGCATTCTCGGTAAGGCTGCCGGGATAGTAGCTCTGGATGGGGCCGCCCCAGCCTACATAGCAGTGATAGGAGTCGGAGAGCACGTCGATGGGCGCACCGTTCATCATGTTGCCCTGGGTGTAGGTGCAGTAGAGCTGTCCGTAGGCACTCCAAAGGAAGTTGCGGGTGTATTCGGCCTTGGAGAACACCGTGTCGATGTTGACGTCAACGCCGGGCGACTTCTCCAGGAAGGCGTTACCCACGTTGATATCGTCGACACAGGCGGTCAGGATGCCGGAGGCCATCCCCAGGGCCAGTATGTAATTAGTTATCTTTTTCATATCAGTATATTTTCGATTTACGATATTTTCGATTTACGATTTGATAGTTCCGAGGTTCGAAAAGCGGTAGCAAATTCTTCACTCTTCACTCTTCACTTAGAAGTTGACCTGCACACCAAAGTTATAGACGCGGGTCATAGGATAGCGCATGCCGTAGCCCTCTAAGCCTTGACCGGGAGCCTCAGGGTCGTTGCCCTTGAAGTCGGCAAAGGTGAGCAGGTTCTGGCCGGAAGCATAGACGCGGATGTAGTTGAGCAGGTCGAGCCACTTGGGCTTGTTGAAGGTATAGCCAATCTCCACGTTCTTCAGGCGTACATATTTAGAATCGATAATCCAGGCCTGAGAGTTGTAGTTGTTGTGCACGCGGTTGGTAAACGAGATACGCGGCAGGCTGGCACCGGGATTGTCGACCGTCCAGGAGTTGTCGGCCACCCACTGTGCCAGGGCCGAGGTGTTGGTAGAGCCGAACTGGCGGTAGTAGCCGTTGAGCAGGCGGCTGGTGTTGGCGGCACCCACCCAGAGCATCGAGAAGTCGAGACCCTTCCAGTTGAGGCTGGCATTGACCGACCACGTGATTTCGGGGTTGTCGCCATAGCCCAGGGGCTTCTGGTCGTTCTGGTCGATGATACCGTCGCCGTTGAGGTCTACATAGACGGCGTCGCCATACTTCAGCTCAACCACCTGGTCGGGCATGTCGACACCGTAGGCAGCCTTGTAACGCTCCTCGGTGCCCTCCTGATAGAGTTCGAAGAGGTCGTAGCCGAAGCGCTGGCCTACGGGCAGGCCGGTGTGGCGCAGATACTCATACATAGGCGGCACCTCAAGCATCTCGATAACCTTGTTGCGGGCGAAGGCGATGCTGGGACTAATGCTGTAGCGGAAGTCCTGACCCACCTTGTCGGCCCACTTCAGGGTAAGCTCGTAACCGTGGTTCTTCACGCGGCCTTCGTTCACGCGGCTGGCGGGCAGGCTGGTGACGGCGGGCAGCGTAGAGCCGTTGTCCACGAGAATGTCCTTACGGTCTTCCCAGAACAGGTCGAGATTCACCGTCAGACGGTCCTTGAGGAAGGCGGCGTCGAGACCGATGTTAAACTTTGAGGCGGTCTCCCACGTCACGTCGGGGTTGCCGGCGGTAAGCTCCTTGACGGCCTGCAGCCAGTTGCCGCTGGTACCGAAGTTGGCACCGCGGTTCTGCGGGTTGGTGGTCATCAGGCCCTGGTAGAACTGCCAGGCACCGGGGAGGTAAAGGAAGCGGGCACTGTTGGTGTTGTCGTTACCGACCTTACCCCACGAGCCGCGCAGCTTCAGGTAGCCGACGTAAGGCTTGATGGGTTCCCAGAACTTCTCGTTGGAGGGTATCCAGCCCACGGAGAATGAGGGGAACGTGCCGTAGCGCTTGCCCTCGGCAAAGTTCTCAGAGCCGTTGTAACCAATGTTGAAGTCAATCATGTAGCGGGTGTCGTAGTCGTAGGTGACACGACCCACAAGGCCTACATAGCCCTTAGGAATAGAGATGTAAAGGTTGCCGTCGGAGTCCTCGGGATAATAGGTCTTGCTCTGGTTGTAGAGCAGCAGGGCGCCGACATTGTGTTTGCCAAACTTGCGGGCGTAGTTGAAGCTGGCCTCAGCATACCAGTTGCGTTTGCCCCAGCGGCTGTCGCTGTAAGGCAAGGGCCATGTGATGTTCTCCTTACGCAACACTTCCTGACCGTCGACCAAAGTGGCCACATAGGTCACGCCGGTACCGAAACCGTTCTGACGGTTCTTCTGGGCGTAGTACTCGGTATTGTAAGAGCCCTTGATCTTGAAATCCAGACCGGGGGTGAGGAAACTCATGTCGAGCTTGTACTGCAGGTCGAGGTTCAAGACGTTGGTACTCAGCTGGTTGTAACCCAGGTCGTAGAAGTTGGAGAGGGCGTCGCGGTCGTATGGACCGACGATGTTCTTGTCGGCAATGATATGACGGCCCTGGTCGTCGACACCGATACCGGCGTATGGCGTGGCGCCCTGAAGGTAACGGAACAGGAAAGCCTCGCCGCTACCCATCGTGGTGCGGTTCTGCACGCGGCCGCCGAGGGTCATCGACAGCTGGCTGTACTTCGACACGTCGATGTCCAAGTTGGCACGGTAGTTAAACCTATTATATTTAAAGGTCTCGTCCTTGTTGCTCGAGAAGGTCTCGAAGAGCGAGTTCTGGTTCAGGAAGCCGGCCGAGATGAAGTAGCGCATCTTCTCGGTACCGCCGCTGACGTTGACATTGATCTGCTCCTGCCAGGCGGCGTCCTTCATCAGATAGTCAATCCAGTCGGTATTGGGGAAGGTGGTAGGCATGTCGCCGGTGCGGAAGTGCTCCATGATGTCCTGCGAGAAGCGTATGCCGGTGTCGGCATAGGGTGTGTAGTCAGCAATGGTTGCCGACTTAGGCCACTGGCTCATGGGCAGGGCGTCGGTGATGGCCGTGTAGTTCCACATCTTACCATAAGTGTAGGAGTCGGCAAAGTCGACGAACTGCGAAATCTGCTGCACGGCGGCGCTGGCCGAAACAGATACTGAGGCCTTGCCGGGCGTACCGCGCTTGGTGGTAACGAGAATCACGCCGTTAGCACCGCGCACACCGAACACGGCCGTGGCGGAGGCATCTTTCAGAATAGAGATGTCGGCAATTTCGTTGGGGTCGAGCTGTCCGAAGGAGCGCTCCACACCGTCGACGAGCACCAGCGGCTCGGCCGAGTTCAGCGAGCCGGTACCACGCACGCGGATGACAGGGTTGTCCTCGCCAGGCATGCCTGACTGCTGGACGACGGAAATACCGGGCAGCTTACCCTGCAGGGCGTTACCAACGTCGGCCACCGGCGACTTCAGCAGCTCGTCGCCACCAACGGCCGAAACGGCACCGGTGATGGTGACTTTCTTCTGCTGACCGTAAGCGATGACCACCACCTCTTCAAGGTTCGTCTGGTCAGGCTGCATGACGATGGTGCCCATACGGGAACCTTCGACACGGCGCTCCAAAGTCTTGTAACCTACATAAGAGAACTCTAAGATGGCTCCCTTCTTAACTGACTGAATGCGGAAATTACCGTCAATGTCAGTAATGCCACCGGCACCGCGGCCTTGCACACGTACAGAGACGCCAATCAGGCCTTCGCCTGTCTCGTCCTTTACCGTGCCTGTAACCGTCAGATCCTGGGCAAACACCACATTAGGCACCAAGCTCAACAGAGCAAGAAGGCCCAATAGCAAACATTTACTTTTTTTCTTCATGTCGGCATTAGTTATTGATAGTATTAGTAATAAAAATTTGGTTCGTATGTGTGGTTATTTAGTTTCGGGCGGCGCTAACAAGGCATATTTCTTTGCAAAAATAAAAAACATTCACAATACGAGCAAACATTCAGAGTAACTTTTTATTTCCTTTTTGTATCAATAATACATTACGGCACAAAACAGATACATTTTAGACTAAAAAAGTTAAAAAACCGTATCATAGTTTAAAGAAGCGAACGAAAAGTAATAAAAGCCGAATTAATGATTAATTTTGCAAAAGAAACCTTAAAGCGACATGAAACAACTACTGACCTCAATACTGGGAAGACTCAGAAGCCTGCAGACACCGGCGCTGACACCCACACCAATTACTGACGCTGACGACGCCCGAGACAAGGCGATAGCCGCAGTGACTGCACCACTGGAACGGGTGCTTGGCAGAAACGATTTGACGAGTGAGGTGCGCAGCGACGTGGAAAAAGCACTGCGCAATGTCAGGCGACTTTACAGGCTTCAGAAAGACGACCGTGAGCAGCGCAGACCGGTCGTGCTCGACGTCAAGCCCAGCGAGGTGACGGTCAGCTCTATTGACGAAGAACTCGTCAGGCATGTCATCGCACACATTGAAGCTCACATGCAGGACACCGACTACAGCGTGACACAACTGAGCAGCGCCGTGGGCATGACGCGCGGGCACCTATATAAAAAACTGATGGCCATCACCGGCAAGTCGCCACTCGACATCATCCGCACGATAAAGACCGCACGGGGAAAGAGTTTGCTCGACCAAGGACGCACCAACATATCTGAGGTAAGCCGGATGGTGGGGCTCTCAGCCAAACAGTTTACAAACTACTTCAAGGAGACCTACCACACTACGCCCTCAGACTACCTCAGACACCTCAACGACACCACACGGCGACAGATGGCTAATGCCGATAACAGTATGCTGGCTATTAGCCCTACTCAGCAAAGCCTTTGAAATACTTTAGGCAGACATCGCGCCACTCGCGGGCGTTAGCCACCTGATGCTGCAGGCGATCATCAACCTCGCGCCAGCGCTGCTCGTCAATAGTGGGCTTAAATTGCTGCCAAGTGCTCCGGAAGTCTTCGGCCTCGCCAACGCCGCGGTTGTAGCGATACTGCAGCTCCTGCCAGAGCGTGCGCCCGCTGTTCATACGGTAAGTCCAGGGCAGGTGGTGGAACCATAGCAGCAGGTTTTCAGGACAGGTTGACGGATTGTCATACAGCGAGCAGTAGGGCTCACGGTATTGGCTCGTGGCGTCGCTACCGGTATGTGTGCGGTTGAAGCCCACGCCCTGCTTATCGGCCTGATGGTAGTACACCGGGCACCACTCCAGGGGATAGCTCTTGATAAAGCCGTCGGGCTCGGGGCCGTAGTGATGGTCGAACTTAAAGATATGGTGCAGGCCGAGGGGCATCATATAGTCGACACAAGCCTCGCGCGAACGAAGCATGAGGCTCAGGAGCCGGGCATCGTTGACAAAGGTTGCTGAGAGCCATTCGGCAGCAATGGTCTCTGACGTCAGTGACGGGTTCCAGGCCAGCCGGCCGAAGGCATACCAGTTGGCCTGAGAGAAATGATGACCACACCAGTTGGCATCAGCGCCGATGTTGGCAACGCCAGCGATGCCCACCAGGCGCTGAGGCTCGACGTAGCGGAAGAACTCACGCCACATCGGTGCCAGATACACTAAGTGGCGCGACTGCCCAAGATACTCTTGGGTAATCTGCAATTCCACCATCTGGGGAGTCTGCCTGATGTTGTCGAAGATAGGGGCGTATGGTTCGCGGGGCTGGAAGTCGAGGGGGCCGTTCTTCGACTGCAGGATAACGTTCTTAGCAAACTTGCCATCGCAAGGCAGGAATTCTGAGACAGCCTGCTTCACGCGGTCCTCGCCCTTATGGTTGGCACCATAGACGAAGGAGCGCCACATGACAATACCGCCGTAGGGCGCCACGGCGGCAGCCAGCATGTTGGCGCCGTCGGCATGGCTGCGACCATAGTCGCCAGGGCCAGGCTGCCCCTCGGAGTTGGCCTTGACGAGGTAGCCGCCGAAATCGGGTATGAGCTTATAAATCTCTGCCGTCTTCTGTTTCCACCACCGCTGAACCTGGCTGTTCAGCGGGTCAGCAGTCTTCAGCTTGCCAAGGGCCATGGGCGAGGCGAAGTTGACAGACAAGTAGACGCGGATACCGTAAGGACGCAGAATGTCGGCTATGGCCTTGGCCTGCAGCAGGTTCTTACGGTTGAGCTGTTGCGGCGAGGCGTTCACATTGTTGAGCACGGTGCCGTTGATGCCTATCGAGGCGTTGGCGCGGGCATAATCACGGATATGGTCGGCATCGTAGCCGGGCCAAAAAATACTTTGGCCGGCATAGCCGCGCTCTATGGAGCCGTCGAGGTTGTCCCAGTGGTTAAGGATGCGCAACTTGAAGAAAGGCTCGGAGGCTCCCTGCTCGCCACGCAGCAGCGCGTAGGCGCCGTAGAGCAGGCCGCGCTCGGTCTTGGCCTTGACGGTATGGCCGCTGACGACATAGCCCTCAGCGTTGGCCACCGTGGGGTCGATGACCAGCTGCGCTTCTGCGCCAGTATAGTATTTGCGAAGCTCGTCGGCGGCCACACATTCCGGCCCTGTAATTTTGGCTTGGTTCACTTCGGCATATCTCAGCCACAAACGGCTGCCGTCCTCGGCGGCGGCAAAACTGCTGACTGCCAGCAACAGTGTAAGAATAACAAATGACTTTTTCATTGGATATTAAGGTTTTTATTTATATGATACTTTCGCCTTCTACATACTGCGACATGAAGAGATGGTCGCCATCCCAGACGACGTAGGAGAAATGGCTGATCCAGTCGCCGAGGATAATCATGCGGGCCTTCTTAGCGCCACGCAGGAAAGGAGGCAACTGCAGGTCGACCTCAATATGGCGGTGACCATAGATGAAATAGTCCACATCGCCATGAGCGCGCATGTAGTCTTTGGTAAAGAGCACCAGATGCTCCTTGTCGTCGCCCATATAGGGAGGCTCCTCGCCGCCAGGGCGCTTCATGCGCGAATGTTTGGCCCAGGTCTGGCCAAACCACAGGCCCCAGCGGGGATGAAGGGCCGAAAAGGCCCACTGGCAGACACGGTTGTGGAATATCCAACGGATAAGCTTGAACGAGCGATTGGGGTCGCCCAGACCGTCGCCGTGAGCTAGGAAGAATATCTTGCCGTAAAGTTCGGTGGTAAGCGGCTGCTTGTGGAGGACAACGCCACATTCACGCTCCAGGTAGTCGTAAGCCCAGATGTCGTGATTGCCTGTGAAATAGTGAACCTCGACACCGCTGTCGGTCAGGTCGGAGAGTTTGCCTAAAAAGCGGCTGTAACCCTTGGGCACAGCATAGCGATACTCATACCAGAAGTCGAACATGTCGCCCAAGAGATAGACGGCAGCAGCCTTGGGCTTGATGTCGTCGAGAAACCTGACGAGACGGCGCTCCTGCATGCGCTGATGGGGCACTGCCCACGAACCGAGGTGGGCGTCGCTGAGAAAATAGATGTTTTTCATAATCCCTGGTAGTGTTCTTTGGTTCATCGGATGCAAAGGTACAAATAAGTGAGCAAAAAGCCAAATAAAATTGACTTTTTCGAACGTGAATACTTTCGGGCATAGCCTAAAGATGAAATAAAAATTAAAAAAAGCCCGCCCAACTGTTTTTTTCATCCGGCAATGTACTTTTTTCAATTTATTTATAGTACCTTTGCCTGCAAAACAATGGTTAACATGAATATTAAAGAGTTATACAAAATCTACCAGCAGCATCCCTGTATTACTACCGACAGCCGCAACTGCCCCGAAGGCAGCATCTTCCTGGCTCTGAAGGGCGAGAAGTTCGACGGCAACGAGTTTGCCATGAAAGCCCTCGGCGAGGGATGTAGCTATGCCATCATAAGCAAAGACAGCGACGTAGCAAAAAGTAGCGCTGCCGCCGCCAACACGCAGCTCATCACTGTTGACGACACCCTGCAGACGTTCAAGGACCTGGCCCGAGAGCACCGCCGGCAGTTCAGGATTCCCGTCATCGCCATTACCGGCACCAATGGAAAAACGACGACAAAAGAGCTGGTAGCCACGGTATTGCAGCAGAAATACAGCGTACTCTTCACGCAGGGCAACTTCAACAACGACGTAGGAGTGCCTAAAACGCTGATGAGGCTCAATGCTGAGCACGACATCGCAGTAATAGAAATGGGAGCCAGCCATCCGGGCGACATCAAAACCCTGGCCGAGACGGCAGAGCCCACCTGCGGACTGATAACCAACGTAGGGCGCGCTCACCTGCAGGGCTTCGGGTCGTTTAAGAACGTTGTCAAGACCAAGGGTGAACTCTACGACTACCTCAGCCGACGCGGCGAGAGCCTCGTGTTTATCAATGTTGACAATGAGCGGCTGATGAACATCCTGCCCGACAATGTGTGGGTAGCACCATACAGCACCGACGCCGAAAACGTGGAGGGATGCACAGTTGGCGAGGTGGTGGCATGCAACCCGTACCTGAAATTCAGATGGCGCGAGAGCGATACGAATCTGGCGGAAAAGGCCAAACAAGAAGTAGCGCAAGACGCAACACAAACAAGCCACGACGCAACGCAGCCTATATGGTATGAGGTGCAGACACAGCTTATCGGGGCATACAACATCGACAACATGCTGGCCGCCATCGCCGTAGGACTGAACTTCGGCGTGGAACCCAGCGACATCAACCGTGCGCTGGAGGCATACAAGCCAACCAACAACCGCTCGCAACTGACCGTTACAGAGAAAAACCATCTCGTGGTAGACGCCTATAACGCCAACCCAAGCAGCATGAGAGCGGCCTTGGAAAACTTTCAGCTGATGGAGGGAAAGCCCAAGATGGCCATCATTGGCATGATGGGCGAACTGGGGAAGTCGAGCCAGAAGGAGCACCAGAAAATCATTGACCTCATCGGCACTTTAGACATTGACGAAGTGTGGCTCGTTGGCAGTGAGTTTAAACAGATAGACTCCCCCTACCGCAAGTTTGACAACGTAGAGCAGGTGAAAGAAGCCATTAAAGACGAGCAACCGCAGGGACGATACATATTAATAAAGGGATCTAACAGCACCAAGTTGTTTCTGTTGCCGGAATTGCTGTAAACACAGACCGCGGCTATTAGGAAAAGCAATGGCTATATAGGGTGGGCTATGAACACTAAATACTGGATATTGGCTTTGCTGCTGGTGGCTTGCCAGGCGTCAAGGGAGGAACTTAAAAAAGAGAACGCCGTGTACTACTGGCGCACGGAGCTGAGGCTGGACTCCACTGAGAGTGCATTTCTCAAAAGGTATCATATCAGCAAGGTCTACTGCCGATATTTCGACGTGGTGATGACCGACGAAGGGCCTATGCCCAACGCTACGCTGACATTTACCGACACCCTGCCAAAGGGGATGGAACTCGTGCCTACGGTATACATCACCGAGGACTGCATGCACCAACGCCACGAGGGTATGGCCAAACTACTGGTGAAGCGCATAGCGCAGATGAACGAGACGAACGACGTCAGCGGCGTAAGGGAGATTCAGATTGACTGTGACTACACCAGCCGTAGCCGACAGACATATTATGACTTCCTGAAAGAGGTAGCTCAAGCATGGAGTAGTCTCCATCAACCCTTCACTTTCAACACTCCGCCAAAGATATCAGCCACCATCCGGCTGCATCAGCTGGCTATGACACCGCCACCTGTAGACTATGGCGTGCTGATGCTATACAACACAGGCAACCCGCAAAAATTTACCGAACGTAACCCCGTGCTCGACATGCGCGACGTGCAGCCCTACCTGCGCTACCTCAGCGGATACGAACTGCCTATGGGCGCTGCCTACCCGGTGTTCCTCTGGAAACGAAATATCCACGGAGTACACATAGAACACGGGGTGGAGGCGCAGGAGATATGCCGAGTGAAACAGGCCGTGGAGCAGAAACGGCCAGAATTAAGTAATCTCATACTGACTTACCATTTAGACAAAGAAAATATTGAACGTTATCAACCTGAATGCTATGAAAAGATTTATCGTCATTAGCCTATTGTGCGCCATCTCGATGTCAATACTGGCATGCGCATGGCCAGCAACACACAACTATTACCTGTTTAGCCCCTGCACTGGCGAGGAATTCAAGGAGCGCACGGACAGAGTGACACTCGACAACTGGAAAGCATACCTTGGAACTAAGGAGGAGTACTATTACTTCGACGCCGACGAGGCCATAAAGGCTGCCCAGAAGAAAAATGACGCACTGATGGTAAGCTATATACAGCAGCTGCAGAAATACATTGCATGCGCCGACGAAAAACGTAACGAACGATGGGAGTACCCCACAAAGGCGCAATTAGCTAAACGAACACAGACTCTGAAAAGCGTGAAAACCTACGCACAAGGCAAGCTGAAGACACGATTGCGCTCACAGCACGCACTGCTGCTTATGCGATGCAACATGATGCTCGGCATGCATGCGGAGAACGTCAACTTCTATCAACAGACAGCCAGCAAACTGATAGAAAGCGTCTATCGCGACATGATGGAAAACATCTACGCCGGGGCATTGCTGAAAACAGGACACAGCATTGAGGCTGCAGACCTCTTTGCCAAACAGGGCGACTGGGAGAGCCTGATGACAATGTTCTACAAAAAACGATCATACGATGCCATCAAGCAGGAATATCAGCGTGACCCAAACTCTGCCGTACTGCCATTCCTGGTGAAAGACTTTGTCAACAATGCTCAGGAGGCTGTTGATGGCGAAGACGTTATGCCCGGCAAGCTCTTTGTGCGCAATATCCAGCGCAAAGAGGCAATGCAGATGTGCCAGCTGGCAGAACAAGTGGTGAAAGAAAGCAAGACAGCCACACCCGCACTTTGGCAGAGCGCAAAGGCATGGTTGGAATATCTCTTCGGCAATAGCAGCAAAGCAGAGAAAGACATCACCAAGGCATCAGCAATGGAAGGCACCCAACGCATGAAAGATAATGTACGCGTGTTAAAATTATATATAGTAGCAGCACAAACACCGCCATCCAGCAAATTTGATAACTTCCTGGCCGAAGAACTCACATGGCTCGACGGCAAGCAACAGGAAGACAAGTTCTATAGCAACGCACTCGACAGGCTAGTGCATCAACAACTAACCGACAAATATGCACTACAGCCCATACTGGCCGTGAGCCTGCTGAAGGCTGCTGACAGCCAATACTATAATGATTATATTGACACCATGCACGTTGACCGACTACTGCAGTATATCAGCTACTTAAGTTCAAACCCTACTACCCCACTCGACCGATTCCTACAGCCACGGCAGAAAGCTGACATACATGCACTGAACGACCTCGTAGGCACAAAATACATGAGACTATGTCAATGGCAACAGGCAATGCTATGGCTGCAGAAAGTGCCTCTGACATATTATAACAATAAAGGCTATGCCGTTTATGCCGCCAACCGCCGTTACACCATAGAACCGTGGATAAAACGGCAATGGCTCAAAGAGGGTATGGAATATAGCGACCGGAAATGGAACCTGAAATCGAACCCAAAAATGGATTTCGCACGAGAAATGCTGAAGATGGAAGGCGAAATGAACATGCTGACAGGGCAAGCACAACAACAGCGCTGCTATGATCTCGCCGTACGTTATGCGCAGGCATGTGTAACCGGCGACTGCTGGTTCCTGATGCGCGACGGAAAAAGCTGTGCCGACTCTGTTCGCGTCAATGAAGCAGACCTTGCAGGCAAAGCTATAGAATTGCTAAACAAAACTTGCCTTACAAACAACAGTGCACTGAAAGAAAAAGTACTCTTTGCCTTATGCTACGGAGAACTGTATACAAAAAAATGGTACAACAAAGATTGGGACACCGCTTCTGGTGATATCATCTACAGACCAAATATAGCTTCGCAAAACTACAAAGCTTTCGCCGCACTCACGGCTTATGAAAAAGCTAAAACCACCGCCCTTCCTACATACATTTCGCGATGCGACGAGTACAAACAATTCCTCAAACACCACAAATAAAGACTGAAAAATAAATTTTTTAGCAAAAAATTGGAGCAAAAGCAAAAAAAGTACGAAAAAAATTTGGCTGTTCCAAAAAAACATCGTACCTTTGCACCCGCAAATCAGAAATGACAAGCAAACGCAAGTCAAACTGACAAGCAAACCTGCTTCAGTAGCTCAGTTGGTTAGAGCACCTGACTGTTAATCAGGGGGTCGTTGGTTCAAGCCCATCCTGAAGCGCCACATAAAAGGCTGAAAATCAAGGAGTTACGAGAAATCGCAACTCCTTTTTCGTTATTTAGAATTTGTCCTGTGAACTGCTGGTGAACTGACAGCTCATGTAATCAAGGATGAGCATCGGGTATCGGCAACCCTCATTCAGCATCGTGGAACGCACCATTTTAACATTTCCCCTTTTGGAAAAATCGTGTCTTTGGGCTGAAATCGGACTGTTAAACTTTCCAAATTTGGGGTTTAGGGTGTATGAGACACACCGAGTTTGGCTACTTTTACAAGCCGCCAACTGACGGCAAAAGACCATTTCGTTTGTTCTCATTGCTGCTTCCATTACTCAAACAAATCCTTCTCCACAGGCTTCTTCTGTCCCTTCTCCATCGGTTCCAATGACCATCCGAAGTAGTTCTTCAGATTCACTTTCAGGGCATAGTCAACGATGTTGTTGTGCTTGTAGGTGGGTGTAGCCCGCTGGAACTTGGGCTGCCCCTCCTTCTCCTTGATGACCTCCATCACCTGCACATAACCTTCGTAGAGGTTCTGAGCCTTCTGGCGAATCTGGCGCATATAGTAACAGACCTCTTCATCCTTCATATATCGACGCAGCAGGGCTTCAACGGCAGTTTCCTGATTATCTTTCGGCATACTGAGCCAAGGGCTATTCTTCACTTTCTGTTG
>CAMHKU010000052.1 GCA_946185805.1 uncultured Prevotellaceae bacterium
TCATCAGACAAAACGGGAGTTAAAATGAAAACGGTTTCGTATTGATTCATACTACGTTAAATAATTAATAATGTGATATTTGCTTAAAAAGCGGCTGCAAAGGTACAAATTTTATTTGAGAATTGTGTGCTGAGAGTTGAGATTTATAAATACTTTAACGGTTTTTAATATTTCAGCTACTTATAGGTAACAACTCAGTCATGCTGACACTCAATGATTTTTGATCTTTTCTTTCCTCATTTGCCAGCATGACTGAACAGTTACGCTTGCCGCTAGAAAAAAAGCGGGACGTCGTCACGACGTCCCGATTTCAAAAACAAACTACTTAAAAACTAATCTACTAAAACAAATCAAAATATATCTTTATCCTTTCACGGTGCAAAGTTACGATGTTTTCACGTAGTTTCCAAATATTTTCGTCTCATTTTGTTGCGATTTTGATTTATGTCAAAGCGAGGAAAGGCTTTTTAAGACTTTTCCTCGCTTTTTGTCATGTTTAGGTGTCAAAAATACTTTTTTACTTACGACACCCCTAAGACGCTTTCATTTTACATCATGCCGCCCATGCCGGGAGCACCGCCCATCGGCATAGCGGGTTCCTTCTCAGGCTTGTCGCAGATGAGGCACTCCGTGGTGAGGAACATGCCGGCGATAGAAGCGGCATTCTCCAGAGCCACACGGGCCACCTTGGCAGGGTCGATGACACCGGCCTCGCGCAGGTCCTCATATTTGTCAAGACGGGCGTTGTAGCCCATGTCGCCCTTGGCCTCGCGCACCTTCTGAACGACGACGGCACCCTCCTCACCAGCATTGGTGACAATCTGGCGCAGCGGCTCCTCAATGGCACGGCAGATGATGTTGATACCCGTCTGCTCGTCGGCATTGTCGCCCTTCAGCTCGGCCAGAGCCTCCTGAGCGCGGATGTAAGTGGTACCGCCACCGGCCACCACACCTTCCTCGATGGCGGCACGGGTAGCGCAGAGGGCATCGTCAACGCGATCCTTCTTCTCCTTCATCTCCACCTCGCTGTTGGCACCGACATAGAGCACAGCCACACCGCCGGCCAGCTTGGCCAGACGCTCCTGCAGCTTCTCCTTGTCATAGCTGCTGGTGGTCACCTCTATCTCCTTCTTAATCTGGGCGATACGGTCCTGAATGGCCTGCTTGTCGCCGGCACCGTTGACGATGGTGGTGTTGTCCTTAGAGACGGTCACCTTGTCGCACGTACCGAGCATCTCGAGCGTAGCCTGCTCCAGCTTCAGCCCCTTCTCCTCGCTGATGACGACACCGCCGGTCAGTGTGGCGATATCCTCAAGCATGGCCTTACGACGGTCGCCGAAGCCAGGAGCCTTCACAGCGCAAATCTTCAAGCCGCCACGCAGACGGTTGACAACCAGTGTGGTCAGAGCCTCTGAGTCAACGTCCTCGGCGATGACCAGCAGCGGACGGCCGCTCTCGGCAGCGGGCTGCAGGATGGGCAGGAAGTCCTTGATGTTAGAAATCTTCTTGTCGTAAATCAGGATATAGGGGTTCTCCATCACGCACTCCATCTTGTCGCTGTCGGTCATGAAGTAAGCCGACAGGTAACCGCGGTCGAACTGCATACCCTCAACCACGCCGATGTGGGTGTCGCGGCTCTTAGACTCCTCGATGGTGATGACGCCGTCTTTCGACACCTTGCGCATAGCCTCGGCCAGCAGCTCGCCAATCTCCTTGTCGTTGTTGGCGCTGACGGTAGCCACCTGCTCAATCTTGTCGTAGTTGTCGCCCACCTGCTCAGCATTCTTGGCAATGAACTCGGTGACACACTTTACAGCCTTGTCGATACCGCGCTTCAGGTCCATGGGGTTGGCACCGGCGGTAACGTTCTTCAAACCCTCGCTGACGATGGCCTGAGCCAGGATGGTGGCCGTCGTGGTGCCGTCGCCGGCATCGTCGCCGGTCTTAGAGGCCACGCTCTTCACCAGCTGGGCACCGGTATTCTCAAACTTGTCCTCCAGCTCAATCTCCTTAGCCACGGTCACGCCGTCCTTGGTAATCTGCGGAGCGCCAAACTTCTTCTCAATCACTACATTGCGACCCTTCGGGCCCAGCGTCACCTTTACTGCGTTTGCCAACTGGTCTACGCCCTGCTTCATAGCATCGCGGGCGTCAATATTGAATTTAATATCTTTTGCCATAGTTTGATTTTACAATTTTACGATTTTACAATTTGACTATTTCCTGCGACAATTGTCCAATTGAGAAATTGTCCAATTGCCAAATAGAACTATTTTTCAATGACGGCCAGCACGTCGCTTTGGCGCATCATGAGGTACTTCGTGCCCTCAAACTCCAACTCCGTGCCCGAGTACTTGCCGTAGAGCACCTCGTCGCCCTCCTTGAGAATCATCTGCTCGTCCTTAGTACCCTGGCCTACGGCCTTGATGGTGCCATGGAGGGGTTTCTCTTTTGCGGTGTCAGGAATAATGATGCCGCCAATCTTCTCTTCTGCCGGTGCAGGCAATACCAGCACACGGTCTGCTAATGGTTTAATGTTCATAATGCTTATCGTTTTATTTGTTGTTTGTTTATCGTTTCTGCTCTTCCCTACAGCGAAAAGCGTGCCAAAGTGTCGCGACTGACACTTTGGCACGCCTTTGGAGATAAAAATTATCATGAGGCGGAGGAAGGTTTATTTCTCATTCTTCAGATACTCCAGGATATAGCTGATTTCGTCGGCCATCTGGGTGGGACTGCCATGATAGCCGCTGCCCATCCAGCGTATGTGGCCACGCTTGTCGAGGATGACCTTCAGGGGTATGCCCGATGTGTGAAGCACCCCGGCGACAGCCTTATAGAGCTTGTCCTGCTTGCCCACCGGGCCTTCGTCGTAGAGCACGTTGAAGGTGAAGCCTTTCTGCTTAATAAAGTCAGCGGCTTTCTGGCGGTAGTCGCCCTTCATTTCCTGCGTGTCTACGAAGTAAAACTCCACGTCCTTGTCGTTTTTCCAGCGGTCAACAGTCATCTGTCCGCCGGGCATCGAGGCCTTACAGGGAGCACACCAGGTGGCCCAGAAGTCGAGGAACACGATTTTGCCCTGCTTAGCTGCCAGATTGACACGTCCGCCACCCATTTTGTCAAGCTCGCAGAGTTCTACCGGCACGTCTATGAGTTCGCCGATGGCCTTGGCACGGTCCTGCGCCTGCTTGTCGGAATTCTTCAGCGATGCCATGTAGGTGTCGAAGTTACCCTGCGGCTGCTGCCTAAGGAAGTCGGCCTTCAGCACGTCAAGCATGTCCTGGGTGGTAGCATCTATGGGTACACATTTTTTGATATAAGGTATCACCTCTGACTGACGTCCCAGCTGCTGTAGCAGTTTCACGTAGAGGTCGGCATACTCGGCGGTCTTGCCGTAATAGGGGAACACGCGCTCCATAAACTTCATAGCCTCAGCCCGACGCCCCACGGCATTGAGAATGCGTGCGTGGGCATAGAAAGCCATCTGGAACTTCTCCGTCACATAATCGTCCCACTCGGCGGGCGAGATGAGTTTCATCTGGTGCGTCTGACGCGGTCGGGAGAGTATCTCGTTGATAAGCATCTCTGAGTGGGGCAGCGCCTTCTCAGCCGAAATCTGACCGTTGGTGAAAGGAATTTCACAGACATGCCAATGGGTGCTCACCATCTCCAGGAAGGGGATGTCGTGGATATACTTGCCCAGATTAGAGTAGTCGTCGGCGCGCATGATGCGGTCGTAGATGACGGCACGGAATATCTTGTCGTAGAACAGGTCTGTGGTGAAACTGTGAGCATCCCAGAATTTGGCCGAGGGGAACCGCTTGAGGAACTCTACGAAGTCCTTCTGAGCCTGTGCCGACGTGGGATCGTTGGCCTCGCGGGTCTTCACGCTGCCAAAGAGATTCTGAATGCGTAACAACTCCTCGGCGCGGGCCAAGATGCCGTCAGGGTAGAGTTCCTTGGCACGAGCCATAGCCTTGGCGGTGAGCACCGAATCATTGAGCGAGCGGCGGGCGATGTCGTACATGTCGGTGACTGCCTGGTCGCTGAGCTGCTGGCTCTTGTCGGTGAGATAGAAGTTGATGTTCTCACGAATCTTGTCGCTGTTGAGTCCGGGCTGCAGACGGTTGAGGGTGGGCACAAGGTAGCGCATGGTGGCAGGCTGAGCCTGCGGGTAGGTGCGATACTCGTTGTTAAACCACATCACCTGCACCTGCGGCTCAATAGGCGCGGCTGTGGAGTCTTCCATCATGCCTGGCAGGTTGAGGCCGGAGTCGCGGGTGCGCAGCATGCCCCACCCTATGCAGGCACCTTCCTTGTTCTTCTGCTGCTTGTCCAAGACGAAGGAGGCGTAGGTGGCGGACCATCCCCAGTCAGTCTTCACCTCGGCAGCAGCAACACCGTTGGCTTTGGCATAGAACTTGGCGCAGAGCAGGGCGACATTCTCTGGCACGTCGAACGAGCCTATCCACTTGCCCTCCTGCTGACTGACAGCCACGTCCTTAGCCTCCCACCAATAGTCGTTCAGCACGTAGACCACGCAACGGATGTTGGTCTCGTTCTCCAGCTTAGTGCCGGCAGGGTCGTAAACAATCTTTTGTCCTTTTGAGCCCTCAATAATCTGTTCGGGCACATACTTCACGCCCGCCATCAGCTGGGCGCAGCCGATCCCTCCAAGCAGGAGGGCGGTCATTAAGCGTTTTTGCATCATAAATTATATTGATTTAACTGTTTTTCGTTTTACTATTTTTTACAGACTGCAACGGAATATCTAATCATAAACTTCATACCACAAAATTCAAAAAGCCAATGCTCACACAGCCCCGTCGCCACGGCCTTGGGGTTTGACACACATGTCGACGACGCGGCCAAAACCAGTAAACACGTTGTAGGGTGCCTTGAGGTTGCCGTCAGCAGCGGCACGGTTGTTCAGGCGCAGTGTCGTGCGGTTGATGGGGAATTCGTAAACCTTACCCTCAGTGCCGTTCCAGGTGGCTACATAGAGCAGCGTGCCTTTGACGTTCTGTAGGTTTTGGGTGTAGAACTCCACATTATATATTTTCATAGCCGTAATCTCCTCGCCCTCGGGGAAGGGGTCGTTCAGCAGAATGGCCTTTTGGGCGGTAAAGTCGTAACTGTAAAGATTGCGCGGCGTGGCATAAATCATGGTGTTGGCAGCGAATCGTCCGCATTCAAAGAGACGAGCCTCGTTGCCTCCCTCGGCGGCCGAGAAGTCGTACTTCGCCGCCGCCTGGCGATACACCTGCGGATTGACCTGCTCGTTGCCCTGAGCGTCAGTGGTGGTGCTGGCAACGTTGAAGCGCATACGGTAGAGGTGACGGCGCCCTCCTGCGTCGGCAAAGACGGCATAGGCCAGAGCCCCGTAGTTCTTACCCATCCAGAGCATGTCCATACCGATATTGTTGACGTCGAAGAGTGACTGGCATACGTCCTCGTCTTGCTCGTTAAAAGCGAAGATGGCGGGCTCGGCATCATAACTGCTGGCCACCTTGACGAAGCGCTTGCCCTGCTGGTCGTAGAGGATGGCACAGTAGCCCGTCTGCGAACCGAAGAGGTCGGGCTGGTAGACATAGGGTGCAAAGCTCATGTTGCCCGTGAGGCTGCCATTGGCCTTCAGCTCGCGCGAGAACTGATAGCCGTAGTCCATCGTTGCCTGCTGGTTGAGGGCACGCGCCTGACCGTTATTAATCATGATGGTAACGTAATTACTGGATATGGAGCGGGTGATGCTGGCCACGTCTATCTTCTCAGGAGCAATCATGAAGAGGTCGCTATTGATGTGCTGCTCAGTGAAGTCGCTGCTGCTGATGCGCGCCACCTCGCGGTCGGTCCACACATAGAGATTCTTTGTCTGCGGGTCGTAGCTGCTCTTCTCTACCAGCGAGAAACTCACGCCGCGGGGCGTTCCGCTAAGCGAGCGGCCGTCGTTGGCGGTGGCGTAGACATCCTTGATATGGCGATTCTGGGTGAAGGCAGGCTCGGCGTATGTCGAGGCGAGGTAGTCGAGGCGGCAGCGCCCCTCGTCGTCCTGTAGCACCATGAGGCCTGAGAGCACGCTGGGCTGGATATTGACGCTGTATTTCGTGCGGTAGGCGGCACCGGTCTGGCTGTCGGTGACGGTGAGTACCAAGGCATAGTTGGTAGTACTCTCAGGGCGGTTGACAACGGCGTTGAGCACGCGGTCGGTACCCAGCACGATGGCCTTGGCCTCGGTGTTGGCCCAGTCGTCGAGATACATCTCCCAACGGAAGGTGAGCTGCGAGTCATCGATGGCCCCCAGGGTGAAGCTGAGCTGCGGCTCGATGTGGAGCGTGTCGTAGCGGTCAATGGCAAAATAAGTACCTGCCACGGGAGCGCTGACACTGATTTCGTTGAGCGCGGTATAGGAGTAGTTGCCCTTGTCTTCATAGCAAGAAGTGAGCGCTACGCCTGTGAATAGTGAACAGTGAATAGTGAACAGTGCCGCAACTATGCCACGAAGCGACTTCCACTGGATATTACTGGTAATCATAAACTTCAAATTTCAAAACTCAAACATCAAAGTTACTTAACTATTGGGTGCATAATATATTTCCTGCTTGTCGGAGGCTTCGGGGTCTACGTAGATGGGGGCATGGGTTTTGCGATACTCTCTATAGGCATCGTTGAGCTGCGATGCAAAGAGCTGCAACTGAGCGGCAGTATAGAGTCCTGGCTCCGAGCCGTTGTTGAAGCGGGTGGCCTGCTGCCAGTCGGTCACGCCAAGCACATCGATGGCAAAGCGGTATTTAGTAGTGCTATACTGACCGAAATAGTAGGGCCAGTGAGCAGGTCGCAGCAGCATGTCGGCCCACGAGAGACGGAAGTGCAGCATGTCGGGGTGACCGGTAGTGAAGTCACCGCCGTCGGTCAGCTGCAGCAAGAGGGTAACGCTGCGCTGCTGGGTGTCGGCGGTGCGTTTGAGCAGAATGGGCAGATAACCGTCCTGCTGACCGGCGGGGATAATGCCTTCAAGCAGCTCGTAGTGCTGTGGCGCCTGAGCGGTGGTACTGTCGCCGACGGCGACGGCACGGAAGTGGCGGTCATGGTCGGCAGTACGGCCCATCACGCGGACATTGACTTTCACCGTGTCCTGCTGTAGCGACGAGGGCTTCAGGGCGAAGGAGTAGTTCATGGAGGTAACGGTGGTAGTGACGGCCAGCACCTGTTCCGTTTCATAGAAGTAGACGCGGTCGTTGAGGGCGTAGGTTATCGGCGTGTTCTCAGAACAAGAGCCGAGGGCTGCGGCCACACCGCAGCACAGCCAGCCTAAGGACAGATGGCGGAAACGCGGCGATAACTGGGAGCGGAAGTGCGGCAAAGACTGGTGGCGGGAATTGTCAAGACGGCGCCTTAGGGTATGGAGGAAAGTAATCATAACTTCAAACCTTCAACTAAAAAACTTAAACACTCAAAAAAACTCAAAAACTCAAAAACTTAATCCTTGCGGCCGCCATATTCCACCTCGTCGTCGGGAAGTGGGAACACGTAGTTGGGCACAACATAAGTATAGCTCACAGTATTACCCAGAGCAGTGGGGATAGGTATTTGCTCATAGTTCAGGCGCTTGTAGAAGAAATATAGCTGGCCTTCACCCATAAACTCCTTGACATACTCTTTCCAGATTTCATCCATGACCTGCTGCTCGGCGGCACTGGCAGCGGTTGATTCTGAGGCTGTGGCAGCGGTCAATGGGTCAGTGAGGTTACGATGGCTACGCACTGTGTTGAGCAACTTCAAGGCTTCGCTGGCGTTATGGTTAAGCTTAAGCTCACATTCGGCAGCGATGTAGTAAGCCTCCGAGAGGCGCATCACCGGTAGTCGGAACATATAGTTGGTGTTGCCACCAGCGGGCTGCATGTATTTGGTGCTGTAGTATTTGCCGTCGAGTTCCTGTGTCTGATAGGCGAAGCGGTAATCACCAGAAAAGCCGGGGTTAAAAAGTTCGTAGACGGCCTGATAGCTCTGCTCGCTCATAATGAGCGACGTCTGGTTGTCGGTAGTGAAATAGGTGGAATAGCGCGAGCGCAGGCCGCTGTCGTAAAGGGCGAAGACGAGCTCTTCGGCGAATATGCGGTTACGCTGTGCCGACTCGGCGACGTTGATTTCGGCGTCGGGGGTGAAGTAGAATGTCTGCTGGTTGATGACCTTACGTGCGGCAGCAAGGGCCTCGGTGTAGTTGCCACGGTAGAGATGGATGCGCGCCTGTAGCATGCAGACGGCATAATAGTTCATCTTGAACGTGCGGTTGCGCTCGTAGTTGCTGTCGGGGATGGTGCCGGCGGCAAAACTGCTGGACGCTGTAAACGTGAAGTCTGTAGCAGAGGCGGAAGCTGGTGCAGAGGCGACAACGGGGTCCACGGCGAGGGCAGCCTCAGCAATGGAAAGGTCGGCGAGACAGCGCGTGAGAGCTTCGTCGACGGTGACCAGAGGCAGCACGTCGGAGGTGACCTGTGTCATGTAGGGTATGCACTGGTGATGCGGGTTCTTGGCATAAGGCTCACCCCAAAGGCGCACAAGGTCGAAGTGCATCAGGGCACGCAGGCCATAGGCTTCGCCACGGATGAGATAGTAGTTACGGCCGGTGAAGGTGGCGGCATCGGCAGCGTCGATGCGGCTGATGAGCTCGTTGCAATTGGCTATAGTGGTGTACATCTGCTGCCAGAGGGCATTGATGCGACTCTCAACGGCGCTGTTGGCATAGTCGAAGGCTGCATCATAGCGGTAGGTGTTATTGGTGGCCATGGCGGTGTAATACTGCGCCATGGCATCGAGCATGCCGTAAGTGAGTTCCTGGCCATAGGTGCTGGTACTGGCCATTTGGAGGTAGACGCCTGTAAGGGCATCCTTATATCCCTGCTCCGAGGAGAAATTGTCTTCTGCCTTAATCTGAGCCTTGGGGCTGACATCGAGCCAGTCGGAACAGGAGGTGAGCGCTACGCTAGTGAATAGTGAACAGTGTATAGTGAAAAGTGCTACGGCTATGCTACGAAGCGACTTCCACAGGGTAATATTGGTAATCATAATTCTCAAATCTTAAATCTCACATCTCAAATTACTCAAAAGCGTGCTGATAAAGTAAAAGAAAAGGTACGCGCGCGAGGATACGACAGTCCCCACTCCTTTTTGACGGTAGAAAGCCACCCGATGTCGTTCATCGTAGCAGAGAGCTTAAGATACTCCAGCGGCGAGCGACGGATGAATGGCAGGCGCGAGAAGTCGTAGCCGATAGTGATGACCGAGAATGCCAACTCGTTATAGTCTTCAACAAAGCGGCTGGTAGGCTTGGTGGTGCTGTTGTCGGCAATGGACTTAAACTGTGCCACCTGTCCGGGCGTATTCCAGCGCTCAGTGAGCACGCGCTCGTCGACGTTCCAGTTTCTCACATCTACGTTCTCAACCTTGTCTACGAGCGTAGAGTTATAGGTCTGTCCGCCAAGCTTATAGCTGAACGAGCAGTTGGCCTCCCACGAGCGCCAGCGGGCAGAGAGTCCGAAGCTGCCCTGATACTTAGGCTGTGTGTCGCCACACACCACCTGATCGGCCGACGACCACTCAAAGGTTGTGGTGCCGTCAGGTCGTATGAACACCTCGCGGCCGGTAGTAGGGTCGATGCCTGCTGAGCGCACGGCCCAGATGGCGGTCATCGACTGTCCCTCCTCATAGCGGACGACGGGGCGCCGCTGAGCTGCCTGGCGCTCCTGGTCACCAGCCACATAGTCGTCTTTAGCGGCATCCTGGGCTTCGTTGTAAGCTTTCAGAGCACTGGAAATCTCGGAAATCTTATTGGTATTGTGGCTCACGTTCCAGAAGAGGTTCACCGACGTACGACTCTGCGGCAGCGTCAGCAGACGGTAGTTGAGCGTAAGCTCATAGCCACGGTTGACGGTCTCGCCAAGGTTCTCCTTGAACGTTGAGAATCCCGACGATGGTGCCAGCGTAACATCTGTCAGCAAGTTGTCGGTGAGATTATTGTAATACTCGAAGCGCCCTGAGAGACGGTTGAACAACGTGA
Source organism: uncultured Prevotellaceae bacterium (assembly GCA_946185805.1). Lineage (GTDB taxonomy): Bacteria > Bacteroidota > Bacteroidia > Bacteroidales > Bacteroidaceae > Prevotella. The sequence goes on from CAMHKU010000052.1 coordinate 10,055, forward strand.
TGTCAAAGCCCACGGTGCGCTCCAGCTGGCGCTGCCACTTCAGGTTAGGGTTAGCCAGCGCCATGAGCACCACACCCATGTCGCCGTTATATGTACGGTCAGTAATATAATTATAGGTAGAGAGTGCCTGATAGGAGTTAAAGTTCTGTGAACCCGTGCGGCCTATCGACGCGCGCACCTTGAGATAGTTCAATATCTTGTTACCTTTGAGCCACGACTCATGGTGGAGGTTCCAGCCTATTCCCACCGACCAGAAGGAGCCCCACTTGTTGTCGCTGCCAAAGAGCGACGAGGCATTCAATCGGTAAGAGGCGTCGGCCAGATAGCGGTCGTCGTAAGAATAGTTGGCCGAGCCTATAAGTCCCACGCTGCGGGTGGTACTCTCCGAGCCGCTGGGCTTGCTGCCCACGGCATAGCCTCCAGCAAAGCTGATGAAGTCCATACGGTCGGAGGGAAAACCAATAGCGGTGAAAGTCTCCGTCTCACTGGTAGCCTGCTCTATGGAGTACTGAAGGTTGGTGAAAAGCATGTGGCGGCCGCGGGTGATGCTATAGTTGGCGCCAAGGTCAGCACTCACCTGATTAGCCTGGCCATGGCTTTGGGTGTAGCTGCCGCGGTTGAGATATTCCTCCGACGAAGGCAGGATAGCAGCATACTGCGAGTTGGTGGCGGGGGTGAACTGGTCGCTCTTGGTCTTACGCACGGTGAGTCCCACGCGTCCGGTGAGCTTCAGGTTCTGTCCCCACGTGTAACCCTGCTCAGCAGTGCGGTTCAGGACATTCCACTCTGTGTAGAAGTTCTCGGTGATGAGGGTGTAACCAGTCTCGTTCTTGGAGTTCAGACCGGCGTCGTAGAGGGGGTTCCACGTGCCGTTGCTATACTGGCGCACCAACTGTCCCTGCTCGTCGTGGATGCGCCAATAGGGGTTCATGCGCGAGTAGAGCGAGAAATCGCCATAGGGCGACTCCGTGCCGATGTTGTCGTCGACAGTAAGCTGATTGCGGAAGAGGAACGACGTCAGCCGATAAGAGAGCGTGATGTTGCCACTGATGGTGCGGCGGTCGCTACCTTTCATCACACCGGCAATGCCATTATAGCTCAGCGATGCCGAATAGAGCATGGCCTGATCGCCGCCGTCGACCATCAGCGAGTGGCGCTGGCCTACACCTGTGCGCAGGGGCTGCGCCATCCAGTAACTGTCAACGCCGCGGGCCACCTCTTTATATAAGGCATTATACTGCTCGGTGAGCGCCGCCTGGTCGTGAGCATTGCCCTCGTTGGTATATTTGCCGGCGAGCAATTCGGCCTGCAGTTTGCCACGGGCATCAACAAGATTGTAGCTGTTGAGGTCGGGCACGGTTAACTCCAGCGAACCGTTATAGCTCACACGCAACCGCCCCTGCTTAGGCTGCACTGTCTCGACGACAACCACGCCATTGGCGGCCTTAGAACCGTAGATGGCCTTGGCGGCGGCATCCTTGAGGATAGTGATTGACGAGATGAGGTTCATGTCCATGTCGACAATCTTCTCCAGCGACGTCTCAAAACCATTGAGAATAAACAGCGGCAGATTGGGCGACGTCTCGTAGTCGCCTTTGAGGTCGATGCTACTCTGTCCGCGAAACTGCACGTCGGGCATGGTGTTGGGGTTTGAGCCCATATTGACATTCTCGTTGATGACAAACGAAGGATCTAAGTTCTTCAGGCTTTGCAGGGCGTTGACAGAGCCGCTCATGCGCAACTGCTCGCCGCTGAAGGTGGCCGCCGAACCGGTGAAGGTCTCGCTACGACGCTGAAACATACCATTGCCCACCACCTCGACGCCTTTCAGATGAGCCACATCGTCGCTGAGCACCACATTGAGCTGGCGCTGGCGACCCACTTTGACTTGGCGCTGCACCATGCCCACAAACGAGAAAATGAGCACCGACCCCTGAGCGGGCACAGTAATAGAATAGTTGCCCACTGCCGAGGTGATGGCATTAACGGCGCTGTTACCCTTGAGCACCACAGAGGCCCCCGGCAGCGGCTCGCCATTGGCGTCGCTGACCTTGCCGATAATCGTCAACTGGTCACTCTCTTGCCCCTGAGTCCTTTGGGCGGTATTATTGCCACTACGGCCACTTTGAGCATTACGAGCACTGCGGGTGCCCCCTTCAAAAATCATCACCTGGCGAGCCGATACCTTATAATTCAGGGCTGTTTCACTCAGTAAGCGGGCCACCACCTGCTCTATTGGCTGGTTGCTCACATCCACGGTGACATGTTGCTGCAACTGCATGCGGGCTGTCTCATCGAACACGAATACATAGCCTGTCGATTGCTCTATCTGCCGTATAGCGTCAGCTATAGGCTTGTCAATTATTGACAGCGACACCAACCCTTGAGCCAGCGACTGAGCCACCCAAAACAGTGAGAACACAAACGTCAAAATAATATTTCTCATCAGTAGTTATAGTTTCCGTTCATATTTTGTAAGACACACTCAAAGCAAATATATCATCGTTTTATTGAAGAAAAATGCTGCGGCATGAGACATTCCGCCCGCCGACTGTTAAACTATATTAAAGATGTTGTAAATCTCAAATCTCAAACCTCAAATCTCAAATAAAAGTAGTACCTTTGCAGCCCGTTAGAGTCCGTTGGGGCAGAATGAAGTGTGTACGGCCGTACACCGCCTCGCGGAAAAAACCCTAAAATACAAACAAAAAAGCAAAATGTACGCAATTGTAGAAATTCAGGGTCAGCAGTTTAAGGTAGAGCAGGGCAAGAAGCTCTTCGTTCACCACATCAAGGATGTGGAGGCCGGCAAGACTGTTGAATTTGACAAGGTACTGTTGGTCGACGCCGACGGTGCCGTGAAGGTTGGCGCCCCCACCGTAGAGGGAGCGAAAGTAGTATGTGAAGTTGTGAACCCGCTCGTCAAGGGCGACAAGGTGATTGTCTTCAAGATGAAGCGTCGCAAGGACTCACGCAAGCGTAACGGCCACCGTGAGCAGTTCACACAGGTAGAAGTTAAATCAGTAATCGCTTAAAGTTAGGAGGACTTAGAAATGGCTCATAAGAAAGGTGTAGGTAGTTCTAAGAACGGCCGCGAGTCGGCAGCCCAGCGACTGGGCATCAAGATTTTCGGCGGTCAGCAGTGCATTGCCGGCAACATCATCGTTCGCCAGCGCGGCACCAAGCACAATCCGGGCAACAACGTAGCTATTGGTAAGGACGACACGCTCTATGCGCTCACCGACGGAACGGTACAGTTCCACAAGGGCAAGTACAACAAGAGTGTTGTCTCTGTTATCCCCAACGCTGAGGCCTAAGTAACAAACCAGCAAATAATTTATTCCAAACAAACAACAGAATCCCGCCTCTCAAGCTTGAGAGGCGGGATTTCTGCTTTTTTTCTAGGAGGGAGTTAGAAGGAATTAGAAGGAGTTAGAGGGAGTCAGAAGTCATTACAATTTGACGGACTTCTTACGGGCTTTCGACTCGTTTTGCAGGCGGTTGAGGGCGGTGACGACGTAAGTGAACTTCTGACGCCCGTCGTTGTAGGGCAGCTTGTAGAAGGTGTCGGTAGTGACGGCCACAATCTTAGAGGCATCGTCGAGGTTGACCTTCTCGCCCTTGGCAAAGCAGTAGACCACATACTTCACGGCGGTGTTCTGCCAATTCTTACCCTTGGGAGCACGCCAGCAGAGGATATAGCCGTCGCTCATCCAGATGGGTTTCAGACCGCGCACCTTCTTGGTGGTCTTCTTGTCGATGAAGCTCATGTCGGGCTGCAGGGCCGGCGTGCGCCAGTAGTTGTTGCGCAGGTTCATGCCATAGTTGCCCACGTTGTCGACGGCCGCCTTGGCATACCACAGCACGGTGCCCTTGACGTTGGACATCTGCCGGTGCAGGCGCTGCTTGGCGGCCTGCTGATGCTGCGACGGGTTCTGGGGGTCGGCATTCTTGACGGTGCGCTCCACATCCTCGCCGATTACCAAGGGACGAGCACCGGCATACTGGTTCCACCAGCGTATCAGCGTGTCGTAGTCGGCGGCCTTATGGCCTATCTCCCAGTAGAGCTGCGGCACGCAATAGTCGAGCCACCCGTTGTTGACCCACATCAGCACGTCGGCATAGAGGTCGTCGTAGTTTTGCAGGCCGTTGGTGTTGCTGCCGATGCTGGAGCTGCGCTTGTTGCGGTAGATGCCGAAGGGCGATATGCCCACCTTCACCCAGGGCTTGGTCTCGTGGACGGCCTTGTAGAACTCTTCTATGAAGCGGTTCACATTATAGCGTCGCCAGTCGCCTCGGTCGCCGATGCCGTTGTTGTAGAGCTGATACTGCCGGTCGTCGGGAATCTGCTGTCCGGCGGCGGGATAGGGGTAGAAGTAGTCGTCCATGTGTATGCCGTCAATGTCGTAGCGACTGACGATGTCGCGCGCCACCTGGCAAATGTAGTCGCGGTTCTCGGGAATGCCGGGGTTGAGGATGGTCAGTTCGTCGTACTCGAAACAGTTCTGCGGCTTGCGCACCATAATATGGTTAGAGGCCAGCTCCTTGGTATTCTTCGTGCGCGCCCGGTAGGGGTTGATCCAGGCGTGGAGCTCCATGCCGCGGGCGTGGCACTGGTTGATCATCCACTGCAGCGGGTCCCAGTAAGGCTGGGGCGCCCTACCCTGCTGACCGGTGAGAAAGCGGCTCCAAGGCTCGATGCTGCTCTCATAGAGGGCGTCGCACTCGGGGCGTACCTGGAAAATGATGACGTTGACGCCGTCTTTCTGCAATTCGTCGAGCTGGTAGCTGAGCGTCTGCTGCATCTTCTGCGTGCCCATTCCCAGGAACTGCCCGTTGACGCACTGAATCCAGGCGCCGCGCATCTCGCGCTTCACCTGCGCCCGCACGCTGACGGCCACACTGGTTAACAACAAGAGAGCAAAGAGCGTTCTCAGCACGGCTGTCTGCGCGTAGCCCATTCGTAAAATCTGTAAAACAAGATGTTTCATTCGTACAATTCGTATAATTCGTTTTTATTCGTTGTCTTATTAAAGTTTGGAATAGTTCTGCCATCCATTAACTATCGAAATACTGAGGTTTCTTTTTACGCGCCTCGTCAAGCGAGACAAGCTGATGCTGCTCCTGCTGATAGTCGCGGCGCATACGCTCATACTTCTCCGACAGTTCGGCCTCAACACTCTGGCCGTCGCTCATCAGGCGGGCAGCGACGAGGGCATTCTGCGACGCGTCTTTCATCCACACCACCGGCCCGCCATAGACGGGGGCAATCTTCAGTGCCACATGCAGTTCGCTGGTGGTGGCGCCGCCAATCATGATGGGTATGTCGAGGCCCGCCTTCTGCAGTTCCTTGGCCACGTTGACCATTTCCTCTAAGCTGGGCGTAATGAGTCCCGACAGTCCGATGATGTCTACCTGCTCCTCCTGTGCCTTGCGCACAATCTGCTCGGCGGGCACCATCACGCCCATATCGATCACCTCGTAGCCGTTGCAGGCCATGACCACGCCGACGATATTCTTGCCGATGTCGTGGACGTCGCCCTTGACGGTGGCCAGCAGCACCTTCTTGCGCTGACTGCCGGCGCCGCTGCTGGCACGGCTCTCGGCCTCGATATAGGGTTGCAGAATCTCTACCGCCTGCTTCATGGTGCGTGCGGTCTTCACCACCTGGGGCAGAAACATCTTGCCTTCGCCGAAACGGCGCCCCACCTCGTTCATGCCTGCCATCAGCGGCCCTTCAATGATGTCGACGGCGTGAGGATAAACCCGCAATGCCTCGTGGAGGTCGGCCTCAAGATGGTCGCCGACGCCGCGGATGAGGGCGTTGAGAAGACGGTTGTCGAGAGCCTCCCCAAGCCCCTCCGGGGGTGTCTGGTTACATAACGAAGCGGTGTCTCCTGCAGATTCTTGTATCTTAACATCCTCTCTTTTGGAGGGGCTTGGAGAGGCTTGCAGACTCTGACTAAGTTCTACCAAATCCTCGGCGGCTCCCGCACGGCGGTTGAGCACCACGTCTTCGATGACCTGCAGCTGGTTTTGGGGTATGTCTGCATAGGTTACCTTCGTGGCGGGGTTGACAATGCCGAAGTCCATACCAGCCTTGATAGCATGATGGAGGAACACGGCATGCATGGCCTCGCGGATATAGTTGTTGCCACGGAACGAGAACGACAGGTTGCTCACGCCGCCGCTGACATGGGCGCCGGGCAGATGGCTGCGAATCCAGGCCGTAGCCCGTATAAAGTCGAGGGCATAGGCGTCGTGCTCGGCCATGCCGGTGGCAATGGCCAGCACGTTGGGGTCGAAGATGATGTCGTAAGGGTTCATGCCCACCTGCTCTGTCAGTATGCGGTAGGCCCGGGCGGCAATCTCTATGCGGCGGTCGTAGGTGGTGGCCTGCCCCTGCTCGTCGAAACACATCACCACCACGGCGGCACCATAGCGCATGCAGTCGCGGGCGTGGCTGACGAACACCTCTTCGCCCTCTTTCAGCGAGATACTGTTGACGATGCTCTTGCCCTGCACACACTGCAGGCCGGCAGTAATGACGTCCCAGTTTGACGAATCGATCATCACCGGCACACGGGCGATGTCGGGCTCCGAGGCTATGAGGTTGAGAAAGGTGACCATCTCGCTGCGGGCGTCGAGCAGGCCGTCGTCCATATTGACGTCGATGACCATGGCGCCGTCGTCCACCTGACGGCGGGCAATGCTGAGCGCCTCGCCATATTTTTTCTCCTTGATAAGCCTGAGGAACTTCCGCGAGCCGGCCACATTGCAGCGCTCGCCGACGTTGGTGAATTGAAGATTGAAGATTGAAGATTGAACATTCTGATGACCCTCTTCTACCAACCTACTATCGGCAGAGTAATTACCCTCTTCTACCAACCTACTATCGGCAGAGTAATCACCATTTCTCTTTTCTAATTCCTCATTTCTGATTTCCAATATCTCCAGCCCCGAGAGCCACATGGCCTGGGGCTTCTGTGCCGGCACGTGGGGCGCCTTGCCCTCGACCAGCGGCACGTAGCGGCTGATAAACTCGTCAGTGGTGCCGCAGCAGCCGCCGATGATGTTGACCAGGCCCTCGTCGATGAGCTCGGCAATCTGCGGCGCCATCGACTCCGGCGTCTCGTCGTAAAGGCCCAGAGAGTTGGGCAGTCCGGCATTGGGGTAGCACGATATATAATAAGGTGCACGGCGGGCCAGTTCCCAGAGGAAGGGCTTCATCTGGCGGGCACCGAATGAGCAGTTCAGCCCGACACTGAAGATGGGGAATGTAGACACCGTGGCCAGGAAGGCATCGAGCGTCTGTCCGCTGAGGGTGCGGCCGGCAAGGTCGCTGATGGTGACGCTAAGCATGATGGGCAGCTCGACGCCCCGCCGCTGCATAGCCTCGACAGCTGCCGCTACGGCACACTTGGCATTGAGCGAGTCGAAGATGGTCTCTATCAGCAGCGCGTCTACCCCACCCTCTATCAGTGCGTCCATCTGCTCCAGATAAGCCTCATAGAGCTGACCGTAGGTAAGGTCGCGGCGCGCAGGGTTGCTCACGTCGGGCGACATGGAGCACGTCTTGTTAGTAGGCCCTACGGAACCCGCCACGAAGCGGGGCTTCGAGGGCGTAGAAAACTCGTCGGCTGCCTGGCGCGCCAGGCGTGCACCGGCCAGCGCCATCTCGCGCGCATGCCGCGCCATGAAGTAGTCGGCCTGGCTGATGCGCTGGGCATTGAAGGTGTTGGTCTCTATGATGTCGGCACCGGCCTTGAGGTAACGGCGGTGAATGTCAAGCACCACGTCGGGGCGTGTCAGGCACAGCAGGTCGTTGTTGCCGCGCATCTGCCCGTGAAACTCATGGATAGTGTCGCGGAAGTCTTCCTCCGTCAGGTTATACGTCTGGATCATCGTGCCCATGGCACCGTCGAGCACCAGTATCCGCTCTTTAATAATCTCGGTAATCAATGTCGTAAAGTCTGTCTGCGTTGTTAATCCTCAAATCTCAAATCTCAATCCTCAATCCTCAAATCTCAATCCTCAATGCCTGAAGGTCTTCATGGCGCGGTCCATCTCGCGCCGGTCTTCCTTGGCCTTCAGTGTCTCGCGCTTGTCGTAAGCCTTCTTACCCTTACACAGGGCGATGTCCATCTTGGCATGTCCCTTCTCGTCGAGAAACACCAGCAGCGGCACGATGGTGTAGCCTGTCTGCTTGGTAGCACTCTGCAGCTTACGAATCTCGCGCTTCGTCAGCAGCAGCTTGCGGTCGCGCTTCATCTCGTGGTTGTTATACGACCCGTAGAAATAGGGCGACACCGACATGCCGCGCACCCACATCTCGCCGTTGACAATCAGACAATAGGAGTCTACCAGCGAGGCTTTGCCGGCGCGGATAGACTTAATCTCGGTGCCCGTCAGCACGATGCCGGCAGTCAGCGTCTCTATGAAGAAGTACTCAAACGAGGCCTTCTTGTTGCGTATGTTGACAGGACTTTTCTTCCTGATCTCTTCTTCTTGCTTATTCACCTTTAATCTTCAATATTCAATGTTCAATCTTTACAAACTGTTCTATGTGTTCATCCACGTAGTGGGCAATGTCGGCAGTCCATTGCTCCTCGTTCTCAACGAAGGTGTCGTCAAGGTCGTCAAACTCCGGCATCTGCTCAAAGAGCGCCATAAACTCATCGTCGCTCAGCTCGCGCTCTATCTTGTCGCGGTATTTGAGCCACAGCGTGTGGCCGTCGTAGACGAGCTTTGACAACTCGCGCAGTCCCCACTGCTTCATGACCTTGGCAAAGGGATTCTTGAAGATAAACGGCCCGTAGCCATTATATATCAGTTGTACGAATCCGCCGTCCATCACCTCCGTGTGCAGCACGTCCCAGGCCAGCAGCGTCACCTGCTCGCCCGTCAGCGTGGCCATCGTCTCGGGGGTCAGCTCGCCGCCGATAGCGCCATAGATAGCGTCGACAAATACGCGCAGAAAGGCATCCATACCCTCGTCCGCCGCGCGCTGCAAATCCTGGTCTTTAACTTTTACTTCTGTCATAGTGGCTGCAAAGTTACGAAAAACTTTCCAAAAGCCAATCCTTGTTTGCTTTTTTTCGTACTTAGCAATGATAAAAAATTTGATTATCCGCATACTTCAGATTACGCGGGGCGTTGCCGACTGGTTGCGGACAATCATGGCCGAGGCTTACTAAAACTCTTAATGTAACATGTAACATGTAACAAAATCGCCGCTTCCGCAGTGTGAAACCTGTTGAAGCGGCGATTTTTTCACTCTTCACTCTTCATTCTCTTAAATCATGCTCACCTTACCGCGGTTGCCTTGAATAAGCGGCGGCTATTTCTGGTATTCAACAAAATACCCCCCCCAACTATCGTCAGGAGGCACCGCAGCGATGTGGTAACCAATGGCTTGTTCATAGTTTCAGGATATTTATAGTTTGCCTGCAAATGTACGACAAAAATCTTATACTGCAAAATTTTACGTGATTTTTTTACATTA
>CAMHKU010000053.1 GCA_946185805.1 uncultured Prevotellaceae bacterium
GCGAGTTCAAGGTGGAGTGCAACCAGGGTAAGCCTCAGGTGAACTACAAGGAGGCTATCACCAAGACTGTGATGAACTACCGTGAGGTGTACAAGAAGCAGTCGGGTGGTCGCGGTAAGTTTGCCGACATCATCGTTAACGTCGGTCCTGTGGACGACGATTGGAACATCGCTGAGAACGGCGGCCTGCAGTTCGTCAACGAGGTGAAGGGTGGTAACATCCCCAAGGAGTTTATCCCCTCTATCCAGAAGGGCTTCGAGGCTGCCATGAAGAACGGTATCCTCGGGGGCTACCCCATGGACTCGTTGAAGGTTGTGGTGGTCGACGGTTCGTTCCACCCCGTAGACTCCGACCAGCTGTCGTTCGAGATTGCCGCCCAGATGGCTTACAAGGCTGTCTGCGCCCAGGCTAAGCCCGTGCTGATGGAGCCCATCATGAAGCTCGAGGTCGTTACGCCCGAGGAGAACATGGGCGACGTCATCGGCGACTTGAACAAGCGCCGTGGTCAGGTAGAGGGTATGGACGAGGCTCGTTCCGGCGCACGTGTCATAAAGGCTCAGGTGCCCCTGTCCGAGATGTTCGGCTATGTCACCGCCCTGCGTACCATCACCTCCGGCCGTGCCACCAGCTCTATGGAGTACGACCACCATGCACCGCTGTCGAGCGCTATCGCCAAGGCCGTGCTGACCGAGGTGAAGGGCCGTGCTGACCTGGTATAGAAGAGTTTTTTATAGCATTTACGATAAATTCCGGAACCGCGAACGGTTCCGGATTTTTTTTCTATAGAGTAGGCATAAACGGCTGTCATTTCCGTGATTTGACAGTCGTTTCCTGCGTTTTGATAGTTACTGAATAAGGAGATTTGGCTATATTTGCAGAAATTTTTAACTAAATCTCATAAAAGTATTATGAAGAAACTACTCATCAAGCTGGCACTCCTTGTGGTGCCGATGTTGGCGGCGGCACAGACTGCCGACAACCTGAAGCAGTCGCTACCCTCCGAGTGGGGCGGCTGGCAGAACCTCACTTACGGCGTGACCGACATCACGGCGTACACCACCAGTCTCTTCACCATGGAGGTGGAGACCAGCGGCAAGACCATCCACCTGCTGTGGCAGGAGAACAGCAAGGACGCCGACGGCCTCTATCGCATGTACTACCGGCGCAGCGCCGACCTGGGCCGCACATGGGAGGAGGCCAGGCTCATCAGCACCTCGAAGGAGAAGCTCCATCGGGAGAACAACCACCTGCTGGCTGTCAACGGCAGCAGCGTGTACATCTTCTGTCCGTCGAAAGATGCCGATAACCGTTGGAAACTGCGCTTTGCACGCAGCACCGACGGCGGCGCATCGTTCACAACCGTCGACCTGGAGCAGTTTGGCACAGGCTCCGTCACGCAGAACCTCGACATGTACTACGCAGGCTGCGACGGGCAGACCGTTGTGTTCGCCACGCATCACAGTGACGGCGGCGGGCGCAAGGAACTGCGTGCGTACACCAGCACCGACGGCGGTCAGAACTTCCAACTGCTAAAATGGCAGCTGGAAGGCTACCCGTTCGGCGAACGTCGTACATATCCCAGTTTCCATCAGATAGCCGACCTTCAAGTGCAGGACGGCAAGTGGACGATGGTGTGCTGGGACGACGACAAAAGTACCAAAGTCCTGCTGAACTCGTCATCCGACGGCGGCAAGACGCTCGTCACGCAAAACGTGACACAGCGGGGCACTGGTAAATATAACTACTGGAGCAACATGCCCGGCTACCGTCCGCAGATGGTGATGCAGGGCAATACCATCGACCTCATCTACTACGGCAAGCTCGACGACGGCGATGAGGAAATGATTGTCTATCAGCGCTCAACCGACGGCGGCAAGACCTGGGGAGAGCCAAAATATCTGCCCGACAGCTATGACTCGGGCACGATGACCATCGCCGGCAAGGGCGACAACCTCTACGTGATGGGCTACCGCTGGACAGGCGAGAACGGTCGCTGGGGCCGCGTCACCCACCGCACGCTGTGGTACTCGCACGACGGCGGCAAGACGTGGCAGCAGCAGCGCCGCTGCTTCGACACCTACGAGCTGAACAACTCTGCCTTCCGCTTCACCATTGCTCCCGACGATGCGTCGGGACGCCACGTCATTGTTACCGGCGAGCAGGGCTTCTACATGGAGACGAAGGACGGCTTCGAGACCGTCTGCCGCAACTTCCGCAAGGGCGACCAGTCGTGGGACCCCTACAGGGACAGGAACAACGAGGCACTGACCGTAATCTTCGACAGCGAGGGCACCGAGCACTGGTTCATGCAGTACAGCCCCCACCAGGCTGGTATCGCCAGCTACGCCGCCTACTTCTGGAATATCTGCCATCGCCGTGTGGAGCGTCCTGAAGTGCCCGCAAAAACCAAGGAGATGGCCTACCATCTGGCCAACACCGTGAGGAACGACATCGTCATCCCCATGTCGCCCAGCATCGAGGCCACCAGCGAGACTATCACGGTCGAGGCGTGGGTGCGCTTCGACGACGTGAAGAGCGGCTTCGGCTTTGCCGGCCTGAACAACACCAACGCTTCCTTAGGAAGCTCGACCTTCATGGACGGCTGGTCCCTCGAGCTCTACTATCAGTCGGGCGGCGCCACGCCCGGCGGCGCAGCCTTCAACGGCTGCGTACACCCCGAGAAGAGCAATGGCGGCGGCTTGTTCACACCATGGGACTACCTCATCCGCGAGATGGGACAGTGGCACCACGTGGCCATGACCTACGACTCCAACGTCAAAGAGAACAATGTACATTTCTACATCGACGGTCTGCCCTACAACACACGCACTGAGACCGGCAAGATTCTGATGGGCAACAACCCCATCCTCATCGGCCGTTCGCAAACGCAGAATGACGGCGATGTGCTCATCGACAACTTCGCCATCTACAGCCGTGCGCTGACGCTCGACGAGATTCACCAACACATCTTTGGCAAGCCCGACGCCTCAGACAAGGACTGCCGCCTGCTGCTCACCTTCGACGGCACGCTGCGCGACCAGAGCCAGTATCACAACGACCCCGTGCCACTGATGGATGCGCCTCTCGTGGAACACAACGGCATCAACACGCCGAAGCCTGACTTCACCCTGACCAAGGACACGAAGGGTACCACCGTCTATGTGAACGACGTCACCCCCGACGGCGAGGTCTATTGGTGGTTCAAGCCCAGCCCCACGACGCTCGGTACCTACAACGAGAGCTGGAAGAAGCACGAGAGCGTGAACTACAACGGCCACAGCGGTAACTACGTCTTCTGGATGGTGGCTAAGGGCGACGGCGAGCATACCAATGCCTTCGCACCCGTGGCGAAACAGTTCAGCATCAGCGGACTGAGCCGTGTGGAGCCAAGCGTGGTCGGTAGTACCCCGGCTGCCCGCCTGCGTATCTACGGCGGCTACGAGCTGTCGGAGAACCACCGGCCAAAAGTGGTGCTCCACACCTCCGATGGCGTTGACATTGAGGGGCGTTGGGAGATGGACAAAGGCTACAGCTCCACCAGTATCAAGACACTCAATGACGTAGCATACGCCGTGTTCGACCTGTCATCGGCTAAACTTGGAAAATACGACGTAGTGGTAGCCTCCGACACGCTCAAGGGCGCCCTTGAAGTGCAGGCCGTGGAGACACCCGACGTGTGGATGAACGTCAATGGTCCGAACCTGATGCTCGGAAACCGCTGGACAACATTCACCATGGAGTATGGAAACCGTTCCAACACCGATGCCTACAACGTTCCAGTGTACCTCTTCTTCGATGACTACGACGATATGGAGGTGGAGTTCCCCTTTGACTATGTGCTCACGCCCGAAGAGGGCGTAGTCAGTGCCGAGGCCATCAAGTTCACCCTCGACAGTATAGGCATGTACCAGAAGTTCACCACCAACATGGGTGAGCGCAAACGCTGCTACTCATTCCTCATTCCATTTATTTCTGCCAACGGCACCGCACAGAAGCGGTTCGTCATACGGCGTGGTGCGCTCAATTCCGCACAGCCAGCCACCAATGAACTCACCGTCACCTACGCTATAGGTGAGCCGTGGGGACCGGCTGAATACTTCGATGCTGAGACGGCCATGGCTCGTGGCGGCATCACCCGTTCCTCGTCATGGGAAGATCAGGAGGCAAAAGCCCTCTGTATGTGGAAATATTTGGCGTGGGGTGTCTTCGACATCGCAGCCTCGCTGCCCTTCGGCGGTTGTGCCGTAGGAGCCTTCAAAACAGTCGTGCAGCCGTTTACCGAGAAGCCAGAAGATCGCTTTTCGTGCTTGGTTACCAATCTGGTGTGCACTGCTGTTAACTGCGCCATAGATTCCAACCCGCTTGGCTGGGGATGGAGTGCCATCAAGCTGACGGAAGCTATCTGGAACACTGCTAACAACATCTATTCAGCCCAGTCGTGCGTAGATGCCAAGGGTGGCAAGAAGGAAGTAAGGCGTGTGTACAGTATCGACCCCAACGAGATGATCGGCCCGTGGGGACCTGACGACGACAAGCATTACATACAGCCCATCCGCCAGATGCCGTATATGATTACCTTCGAGAACAAGTCGACGGCGTCGGCCCCTGCCAACGAGGTCTTCGTCACCGACACGCTCGACCTGTCGAAGCTCGACGCCGAGACCTTCTCGTTCAGCAGCTTCGGCTGGGCCGACACCACCTTCGTCGTGGGCGGCAGCCGGACTCAGGAGTTCACGCGCGACGTTAATTATAAGGTGAACGGCCATGACATCCTGGTGCGCGTCAGCGGTCAGTTCAACCCCGCAACGGGCGTCGTCAACTGGAGCTTCGCATCACTTGAGGCGAACGGCAGCGAACTGGCCGACGTGATGAACGGCTTCCTGCTGCCCAACGACCAGAACGGGCGCGGCGAGGGCTACGTCAGCTTCATCATCGACCACAAAGCCAACCCGGCCAACGGGGCCGCCATCAGCAATAAGGCCACCATCGTCTTCGATGCCAACGAGCCTATCGTGACCAATACCTACACGAACACCTTCGACACCGACTACCCGACATCGAAGGTCACGAAGGCTGAGGAGCCGTCGGAGGGCAAGCTCACCGTCACCGTCAGCGGCAGCGACCCGACCAGCGGCGTCGACCACTATACCGTCTTCGCCCAGAAGAACGGCGGCGAGTGGGAAGCCGTGGCTGTTATTACCGACGGCACCACCTGCACCATCGACGTCGAGAAGGGCACGAAGTACGGTCTCTGCGCCATCGCCACCGACCGTGTGGGCCTGAACGAGCCGAAGGACTATAAAGCAGAGACCGAGCTGACCACCAGCGGCAATGCTCCCGTCATAGCCACCTACGACCTCCGCGTGGCCGATGCCGGCTATGCCACCTTCTACGACTCCAAGGCCGACTACCAGCTGCCTGCCGGCCTGAAGGCCAGCACCGTCAGCGGCATCAGCGGCGACCGCCTTACCTACCAACCGCTCAGCGGCAGCATCGTGCCTAAGGGCACCGCCGTGCTCATTGAGGCTAACGAGAAGAAGGCCGCTACCTATACGCTGACCGGCGTGGCAGGCGGCTCGGCCGTCAGCACCGTCGGCACCAACCTGCTCCACGGCAGCGACGATTCAGCCCTCACCGGCCAGGACGTCGCCTCGCCCGACGACTACCTCTACTACAAGCTGGCCTACGGTCCCGCCGGCACGTCGCTGGCCACGCAGTTCGGCTGGTTCTGGGGCGGTCCCGACGGCATGAACTTCAACATCAACGGCCACCGCGCATGGCTTGCCGTGCCGAAGTCGGCCGGCGCCCGCGCCCGCGCCTACCTCATCGACGGTGAGGCTACGTCTGTAGAGAGCCTGGAGCTCAGCACTGGCAGTGAGGGCGGCAGCTGGACCGACCTACAGGGCCGCCGCATCGCGATGCCCTCGCAGCCAGGCATCTACCTGAAGAACAACCGCAAGGTGGTGATTAAATAGTTATTCGCATTTTACAAATTTATAGCATTATGAAGACGATAAAGATTCTTTCCATAGCGTTCACAGTATGCCTGGCCCTGCTGGCGTGCGGCGGTGGCGACGGCGACGAGCCAAGTCCCACGCCCACGCCGACGCCCACACCCCCGACGCCCACTGTCAAGGGCAAGCACCTGACGAAGGTCTGCAACATGCCCGCCGATGCCTCGGAGCAGCTGGTGGAGCTGACAGGCCTGACGTCAGAGGCCACTCACAAGGGTGGGCTAGCCAGGTGGCTCACCACGACGCTGCGCACCTACACCGGTGGCACGCCCCACGTGGTGGTGGCCTGCAGGCAGAACTTAGAGGTTGACCCCCGTGAGATAGATGTCACCTTCGTTGCCGCTAACGACACGCTGGTGCTCACCGTGCGCCAGGCTGCCTATACCGGCGGCGAGACCGACGTTGACAATCCTAACGGGACGTACACCGACCAGCCGGCCTATTCGCGTGAATATTGACATCTTCTAACGTTAAATAGAGAAAAAGAGGGCGGTGGCGGTTTGGCCATTCGCCCACTTTTTCGTAACTTTGCACCACTTTGGCAGCACGAGGCTGCCCCATAGCGCGATGAAGACCAGGAAACTATTGCTGCTTTACATGCTTCTTGCAACGCTGCAGGCCGGCGCTGCCCACGGCGGTTCATGCCCGGAGGTGCGCATTGTGCCTGAGCGCCTGCCCAACCTGAACCTGCCGCGCAGCGGGCACAACATCTTCTGCATAAACGGCGAGCTGACGGTGACGGGCGGACACACCACCAACTTCGTGCCAACGCCCACTGCCGAGTACTACGCCGGTGGGGCGTGGCACCAGCTCGACATGGCCTACAGCCACGACAACGGCTTTGCCGTGGTCCTCGGCCCCGACGAGGTCATCATAGGCGGTGGGCACGCCGAGCCGCTTGGCATCGGACAGACCTTCATGCTGGAGCGCTACCAGCCGTCGTCCCACACGTTCGAAGGCTTCGGCTGTCTGGACCGTCGGCGGGTGCTGACCAGCGCCACGCGGCTGGCCGACGGGCGCGTCGTCATCAGCGGCAATCACTATGCTGACGATGCCATCGGCTGCTACGACGGCCAAAGCCAGGTGCAGGACCTGGGCAGCGTCAGGCAGGGGCGCAGCAATCCCTACGTGCTTCGCATGGGCAGCGACGATGCTTTCATCCTTGGCGGGAACGACGAGCGCGACCGCCATCCTGACACCGTCTGGGTAGACCGCCTGAAGGGCGGTGCCGTGCGCGCGCCGTTGTTAGAGCAGTGGCGGCTGGTCTACACCGACCAGCCCTTCAGCAGCGATGCCTGCTGCATAGGCCATGACACCTATCTCCTGGCGGCAACCGACAACACCGGTCAACTGGCTGTCTTCAAGATAGTCAGTCAGCAGGGCGAACCCGTTGTCTCGCTGTTGCCCACGGCCACTCCGATACCGATGCAGAGCCAGTGGGGTGCCATTGCCTACAAAGGTCCGGTCGTTGTCGACAGCGTGCGCCGGCGTGGCTACGTCATAGGCGTCGACAGCCTGTATCTCCGCCAGTATGTGCTGGCCATCGACTATGGCCAGCAACCGGCAGGACTGACGCTCTGCTATACCGACCCGATGGAGCACGCTGCCATCACCACTCCCGTCGTCACGCCCGACGGCGACCTGCTGCTGGCGGGCGGCATCCCCGGCGACAACTACAAGCCGCTGGCCGACGTCTGGCTCTACCATTTCGGCACCGAGGCGGCTGCTGCCGCCGTCACGCCGTGGCAGGCGTGGCCGTGGGCGGCCGTCTTTGCTGCGCTGTCAGTAGCCTTTCTCGCGTACATTATATATACACGCAGCAGCAGCAGACAGATGGCGACTGAGACTGAAACAGAGCTGCCGCCGGCAGCCGTCCAGGCCGACACGCCTCAGCCTGACGCTAAGGCTGCTGAGCTCATGGAGCGCATCAGCCGGCTTATGGATCAGGACAGGCTCTACCTGCGCAGCGACCTGAAGGTGCAGGACGTGGCCGTGGCCCTGCAGACGAACAGCAGCTATGTCAGCGAGTGCATCAACAGCCTCCGTGGCCAGTCGTTCTCGCAGTTTGTCAACACCTGCCGCGTGCGCCATGCCCAGGAGCTGTTGCGCCGCCAGCCCGACTTAAAGACGGCCATCGTGGCCACCGAGTCGGGCTTCAGCACCGAAACCTCCTTCTTCCGCAACTTCAAGGCCGTTGCGGGCATGACGCCTCGCGAGTGGCTTCAGGAGATGTTGAAGGAATGAGCGTGTCATAAGCAAAAAGTAGGCCGCAAATTTGGTACTTCGGCGCTTTCTTTGTATCTTTGCACCGTTTTGGTTATAAATACTGAGAGATTTTGATAATTTTCTTGTTAGTTATATAATAAGCTTATGATTACCGTTGCTAACCCTATCTACGACGTGGTGTTCAAATACCTGATGGAGGACAAGCGCATAGCACGTACCATTCTGTCAGCATTATTGAAAGTGGATATTTTGGAGGTAGAGTTGCGTCCCCATGAGTATGTCAACGACAAACGCGACTCAGTGTCGGTGCTGCGCATCGATTTCGGTGCGCGTGTACGTAGGCCTGATGGCTCGGAACAGCTTATCCTGATAGAATTGCAGAAGACATGGCTTGAGACAGAGACGCTGCGTTTCCGCCAGTATTTGGGCGTGCAGTATGACAATCCAGACAACATGCTGGCTGGCGGCGAGCATGCCCTGCCCATGGTGGCTGTCTATTTGCTGGGGCACCGCGTAGGCGATATCGACGAGCCTGTGCTCTACGTCAATCATAAGGCTTACAACTATGACGAACAGCTGGTGACTAAGGGCTTGCCCAATGCCTTTGTCGACAGCTTGACCCACGACAGCATTATCGTGCAAATACCACTGCTGCGTGGGCTATTAAGCAGTAAGGCTGAAGGGCGGACATGTGGCAGAGAGCGTCTTGACCGCGTGTTGAGCATCTTCGATCAAAGTAACGGCGAAGGGCGTAACAGACGTGTACTGAACATTGACGACAGCCTCTACCATGGAGATGCCGATATGGAACATATCCTTCAGCGTCTGGCAATGGCAGCAGGTGATTCTCAGGTGCGTCAGGACATGAATATCGAGGAGGAATTTATTTCGGCCATTGAGCGGCGTGACACGGAGATTCTACATCGTGACCAGGTGTTGGCTGAGCAAAAGGTACGCTTGGCTGAGCAAAAGGTACGCTTGGCTGAACAAAAGATACGCTTGGACGAGCAGAAGAGCCAGATAGACGAGCAGAAGAGCCAGATAGACGAGCAGAAGACACTCTTGGCTTGTAAAGACGAATCGCTTAAGAAATCCATCCAAATGCTCCGTGCTGTCAACCTTTCTGTTGAGACTATTGCTTCAAGCCTTGGTTTAAGTGTTGATGAAGTTATGACTTTTATGGAATGATTAATAACCAAGAAAATGAATTTGGATATTAAAAGAAAAGAGGGTGTGTCATTTTGACACACCCTCTTGGTCTATTCGCCGCCAAACATATCCTGCACGCCGTGGTCAATGTGTGTCACACGGTCGTTGAGCTCGGCCAGCTTGCCGGAGTTCCAGCGGTCGGTGGTGCCTACGAGGTAGCCGGTGATGCGCTGCAGCTTGTCAATATTGCGGCTGCCGCACTTGGGGCATACGTCCAAGTGGTTGTCGGCGTTCTCGTAGCCGCAGTCCATACAGCGGTTGCGGTTGTGGTTGACTGAGCCGTAACCCATGTCCAGGCGGTCCATCATGTCGACGACGCTCATGATGACCTGCGGGTTGTGGGTGGCGTCGCCGTCAATCTCTACGTAGAAGATGTGTCCGCCGCGTGTCAGCGTGTGGTAGGGAGCCTCCACCTCGGCCTTGTGACGTGCCGAGCACTTGTAGTAGACGGGCACGTGGTTGGAGTTGGTGTAGTAGTCGCGGTCGGTGATGCCCTTGAGCTTGCCAAACTCCTTGCGGTCGCGCTTGGTGAACTTGCCGGCCAGTCCCTCGGCGGGAGTGGCCAGCACCGAGTAGTTGTGGTGGTAGCGCTCGGAGAACTCGTTGACGCGGTCGCGCATGTAGGTCACAATCTTCAGGCCCAGCTCCTGGCTCTCCTGGCTCTCGCCGTGGTGCTTGCCGGTGAGGGCTACGAGACATTCGGCCAGCCCGATGAATCCTATGCCCAGCGTGCCCTGATTGATGACGCTCTCTATGGTGTCGGTGGGCTTCAGTTTGTCGGCGCCTATCCAGAGGCTCTTCATCAGCAGGGGAAACTGGCGGGTGAAGGCGGTCTTCTGGAACTGGTAGCGGTCGTCGAGCTGCTTGGCAGCCACCTCGAGCATGTGGTCGAGCTTGGCAAAGAACTTGCCTATGCGCTGTTCCTTGTCTTCAATGTTCATACACTCGATGGCGAGCTTCACAATGTTGATGGTGGTAAACGAGAGGTTACCGCGACCGATAGAGGTCTTCGGGCCGAAGCGGTTCTCAAACACTCGCGTGCGGCAGCCCATGGTAGCCACCTCGTGGATATAGCGCTTGGGGTCGTCGGCGCGCCAGTCGGCATCTTGGTTAAACGAGGCGTCGAGATTGAGGAAGTTGGGGAAGAATCTGCGTGCCGTCACCTTGCAGGCCAGCTGGTAGAGGTCGAAGTTGCGATCCTCGGGCAGGTAGTTCACGCCGCGCTTCTTCTTCCAGATCTGAATGGGGAAGATGGCCGTCTCGCCGCCGCCCACGCCCTCGTAGGTAGAGAGCAGAATCTCGCGCATGACGCAGCGTCCCTCGGCGCTGGTGTCGGTGCCGTAGTTGATTGACGAGAACACCACCTGATTGCCTCCGCGCGAATGGATGGTGTTCATGTTGTGGATGAACGCCTCCATGGCCTGGTGTACGCGGCCCACGGTCTTGTTGATGGCGTGCTGCTGGGCGCGGGCACGTCCGGCGAGGCCGTCGAGGGGTTTCTTCAGGTAGTCTATCAGGGGTTCGTCGTAGAGGTCGCGGTAGCTCTCGCCGTTGAGCTCTTCGAGAGCCTTGAGCTCCTCGATGTAGGTCATGCGCACGTAGGGAGCCAGATAGAAGTCGAAGGCTGGAATAGCCTGTCCGCCGTGCATCTCGTTCTGGGCGCATTCCATCGATATGCATGCCAGCACCGAGGCCGTCTCTATGCGCTTGGCAGGGCGCGAGGCGCCGTGGCCGGCTATGAAGCCGCAGTTGAGGATGTTGTCCAGAGGATGCTGCACGCAGGTGAGCGACTTCGTGGGGTAGTAGTCCTTGTCGTGGATATGCAGGTAGTTGTGCTCCACGGCGTCGCGGCTCTCTTCAGAGAGCAGGTAGTCGTCGACGAAGGGCTTGGTGGTCTCCGATGCAAACTTCATCATCATGCCCGCCGGCGTGTCGGCGTTCATGTTGGCATTCTCGCGGGTAACGTCATTGTTCTTGATGTTGACAATGTCGAGGAACACGTCGCGCGTCTTGGCCTTGCGGGCTATGCTGCGCTGGTTGCGGTAGGCTATGTACTTTTGGGCCACGTCCTTGCGGCTCGACTTCATTAGCTCCATCTCCACAGAGTCCTGTATCTGTTCCACCGTCATCTGGCCCTCGCCCTTCTGGGCTATGCGGTCGGTAATTTGGTAGAGTAGTCGTTCGTCCTCACCCTTATCGGTGTGGAGCATGGCCTTACGGATGGCGGCCATCACCTTCTGCTCGTTAAAGCCCACAATGCGGCCGTCGCGCTTAACAACTGTCTGTATCATAAGTTTTATATATGTTTGTATGGGGTTTGGTTTTCGGTTTGCAAAGATAGTGTATTTTCTCTGAAGTTGTTCGTTTTGGAAAACTTTTCTCGTGTTAATAAATGTCAAGTTACTGATAGACAATAATATAGCAAATGAAAACGGGAAACTTTTGAAAAGTTTCCCGTT
Organism: uncultured Prevotellaceae bacterium; assembly: GCA_946185805.1. Classification (GTDB taxonomy): domain Bacteria; phylum Bacteroidota; class Bacteroidia; order Bacteroidales; family Bacteroidaceae; genus Prevotella. Next base: position 11,909 of record CAMHKU010000053.1, read on the forward strand.
AAAAAGTTTCAGGAAAAGATTAGCTTTCTTATCAATAAGTGCGGTAAATCAGATAGTTACCGTCGGCCTCGATGGTGAACTTGCTGCCGAGAGCTTCGTTGAGTGTGCCCTGCCACAGCTGTTGGTAGGGATAGGCTTGCCACTTCAGCCCCGTGGACTGCAGGCGGGTGCATCCAAAATTAAAAATGCTCACCTGCTGGCCTGGCAGCGAACAGAACGTCTGAGGGCCCGTAGCGGGTACGAACCAGCCGTGGTCGGTGGCCATGAGTACGTCGAGGTGGAACTCCCGGTGGTAGCGCATCAGCAGGGCGATGTTGCCCATGGTGTGGTCTTCGCGGCGGCCGGTGCAGCCTACGTAGGCTATGCGGCGCCAGCCCTGTGCCATACAGTAGCGTGTGGCCTTCGTCAGGTCGTTGTCGTCCTGCTCGTCAACTTGTATCAGGCGGTGGCGGTATTCGGCTGATATGCTGTCGCCGTCGCCGATGATGGCATCGGCCTGCGGCCAGTGGCGCACCGCTCCGTCGCATGCCACTACACGATGGGCTTCGCGCAGCAGTTGCAACGGCAGTTCGGTAGTGGGGAAGTCGCCGTTGGCAAGGATGACGGCATCAACAGCGGTAACCAATTTCTCACTTCTCATCTCTCACTTTTCACTTCTCATCTCTCACTTTTCACTTCTCATGATTGTCTGCCACTTGCGCCAGCCTAAGACGGCGATGACAACGTAGAGTCCGTAGAGTCCGGCCTTGAAGGGAATGCCCTTTTGTACGTAAAGCACGGTGCAGACGATGTCGACGACAATCCAGAAGCCCCATTGCTCAATATACTTGCGCGACAAGGCCCATAGTCCTACGAACGAGAGGGCGTTGGTGAATGAGTCGAGCACGGGGACGGTGGAGTTGGTCCAGGTGACGAGCACGTAGTAGGTAGCAGCCCAGGCGGCTAAGAAGCAGCCCGTCATAGGCAGGTACAGCCGCACGGGCATGTGGGTGATGCCGGAGGCGGCAGGAGTCCCCTCTACTGCCCCTTTGGGGGCAGAGAGGGTGGCTTTGTGGGCTTTCATCTTCCACACCACATAGCCGTAGATACCGGCCATGGTATAGTAGGCAGCCATGCCGGCATCGCCATAGAGTCCATGACTATAATAGAGATAGATATCAAGGGCGGGCATGATGATGCCCACCACCCACAGGGCGATATGAGCACGATACTCGAGCCAGATGTACACCAGTCCGAGTATCGTGGTAGCAATGTCTAACCAGTCTAACGTCATTTCCGCGAATTAAGTATCTAAACTCCCCTCCCTTTGGGAGGGGTTGGGGGTGGGTTCTTAGAAGTTCACTGACAGGTGAGCCATCATGTTAAACGGAGCCGATGGTGCGAAGCCCGCCTCATACTGGTCGTGGGTGTCCCATCCGGTGGCCACCACGCGGCCGTTCTGCTTGGCGTAGGCGGGAGCGGCCCAACCGTTGTTGTCGTACTCGGCCGAGAAGAGGTTGTAAAGCGTGACGCCCATGGTGACGTCCTTCAGCCCTAGGCGTGGCAGGCGGAAGTTGTAGCTCAGGTCGAGGTTGGTGGTAAAGTGGCCGTCGAGCATCATGCTTACGTCCACGGGCTGGTCGTCGTCGCCCAGGGTCTGATAGCTCTCCATTCCAGTGTTGGTCATGAACTGCTTGCTGACGTACTGGTTCATGATGCTGGCCTCGAAGCCACGGTAGTTGAAGGCAAGGATGCTGTTGGCTATCCACTCCGGCGAGAATGCCAGCGGCTGATCGCCAAGGTTGGCGATGGTGCCGTCGGTGAGCTTCACGGTGATGTCCTTCACGCGGTTTCTGGACCAAGTGGCGTTGACGTCCCAGCGCAGCCAGTCGACGGGTTTCACGGCGGCCTCTAGTTCTACGCCCAGGCGATAGCTCTTAGGCATGTTGCGTGTGATGGCCTCGCCAATCTTGTCGATCTCGCCTGTCAGCACAAACTGATCCTTGTAGTTCATCCAATAAAAGTTGGCCCCGGCCGAGAACACCTGGCTCTGGTACTTATAGCCGGCCTCTAGGTCGTTCAGTCGCTCGGCCTTGGGCATCTCCAGCTCAGCATTAATGTTGTTTTGGAAGTTGTTACGTGTAGGCTCCTTGTGGGCGATGGCGTAAGAGGCGTACACCTTATGGTTGGGCGTGAGGTCGTAGTTAAGGCCAAACTTGGGGTTGAAGAAGTTGTACGACTCCTCCATCTGGTAGACGATACGCTTATTGACGTCCCAGTTGATGTCGTCGGTGGGACCGTCCATCTTGATGCCTATGTGGCGGTACTGCAGGTCGGCGAAAGCGTTGAGACCCGGTAGCAGGTCGTAGGTGAGCTTGCCGTAGAAGTTGAAGTCGGTCTTCCGCGTATCGTTGTCATAGTATTTGTGGTTGGGCGCAAAATCGTCCACGGGCTTCTTCACCCAAGTGACGTAGCCGAAGTGTCGGCCGTTGTAGCGGTTCCAGCCGCCGCCGAGGGTGGCTTGCAGGTTGCTTTTGTTGTCGTAGATGATAGAGGCCACGGCGCCGTAGAAATCGTTGTCCATCCGCTTCTGGCGTATCAGGTCGCTCTTGGCCCATGTCTGTGCCTTGTCCAGGTCGTACTCGAAGAGCGTGCGCTTAGCCTTGTACTCTTCGTAGTAGCCGTCGCCTTTGGTGTAGTGGAGGGCTGCGTTGAGGCTCAACTCCTGGCCCAGGCGCTGGTTCCAGATGAGCTGGTAGTTCTGCTGGTGGTAGTTGTCGGTCTGTCCGTCGTAGTAGTGCGGGTTGCCGTCGGTGTCCCAGTATTCGCCGCAGGAGTTGTAGCGGCGACCGTAGAGCTGCTGCTCATACTTGCTGGTGTAGTTCCAGGCGTGGTAGGTCTCCTCCACGCCGTTGAAGGTGATGAGCTTCACGGCGGTGTTGTCGCTGAAGTAGCCTGCCTGCACGAAGTAGCTGTTAAGCTTCGTCGAGGCGCGGTCGAGGTAGCCCTTGGAGCCGAGGTTTGACAGGCGGCCTTGGATGCCGAAGTGTCCGCCCATGAGTCCCGTGCCGAATCTGAGCGTCTCCTTGTGGCTATAGTAAGAACCGCCGCTGAGGTCGATGCCCACGAAGGGCTTGGTGCCGATGTTCTCGGTGAGCATGTTCAGCGTGGCACCGAAGGCGCCGGCGCCGTTGGTCGATGTACCCACGCCGCGCTGAATCTGCATCGACTGCACGGAGGAGGCGAAGTCGCCCATGTTCACCCAGAAGAGCTGTGCGCTCTCAGCATCGTTCATAGGCACGCCGTTGGCGGTGATGTTGATGCGCGAAGGGTCGGTGCCGCGCACGCGCAGCGAGGTGTAGCCTATGCCGTTGCCGGCGTCGCTGGTCATCGTTACGCTGGGCGTGAGCGAAATCAGGAAGGGAATGTCCTGGCCATGGTTCACCTTGGCTATCTGCTCCTTATCCATGTTGGTGTAGGCCACGGGGGTTTTCTTTGTGGCACGGATGGAGGTTACCTGCACGGTCTGCAGTTCCACGGTCTTCAGCGAGTCAACAGGCTCTACTGCGTTCACACCGGCTGCACACATAAGGGCAGCCATCAAGAGATTCTTTCTCATACTTGTCTCTTTACCTTTAATTATAAATAATATAAAGGGGGTTGTTGTGTTGATATTGTACTATCCATCCCTACGTCGGCATTGTCCGAATCAGGTTTAGAGGGTATCATCTCAGCCCACACTCGTGAGCACCCCTTGAATTGCGGGTGCAAAGTTACTATTTTTGCTGCAAACTGCCAAAAGAAAGCTATGTTATTATATTTCATCAAGATTATTTCTTGTATTTCGAGAATAATTTGTACCTTTGCCCTGCAAATGGTGAAACCTGATAATACTACAGCCTTCAAGAGAAAGACGTATACATGAACAACTGGGATGTAAAGCTTAGTCAACTGAGCATTGGTTACCCTGCAAAGCGGGGCGCTAAAGTTGTGGCCACTGGTATCAATGGTATTATCAGGCAGGGACAACTGACTTGCTTGTTAGGTGCTAACGGTGTAGGCAAGTCGACGCTGCTCAGGACGCTGTCGGCATTTCAGCCGAAGTTGAGCGGAAGTATTATCATTGGTGGTCACGACATTAGCCACTATGCACCCAAGGAACTGAGCAGGCTGATAGGCGTGGTGCTGACGGAAAAGCCTGATGTGAGAAACATGACCGTCAGCGAACTCGTGGCCTTGGGCCGATCGCCCTATACGGGGTTTTGGGGTAACAACAATGACGAAGACTTGCGAATCGTCGGCGAGGCCATCAGTCAGGTGGGTATTGAGAAACTGCGTGGGCGGACGGTAGACACGCTCTCAGACGGGGAGCGACAGAAGGTTATGATTGCCAAAGCCCTGGCGCAGCAGACACCTATTATATATTTAGACGAGCCGACAGCCTTTCTCGACTTTCCCAGCAAGGTGGAGGTGATGTTGCTGCTCAGGCACATCTGCCAAGGCCAAAGTCCCAACCACCAAGTCCAAAGTTCCACCCCCCAAGATACGATGCTTAACTCCTGCCAGCAGACTCCCAAGACCATTTTCCTGTCTACCCACGACCTGGAACTGGCTTTGCAGGTGGCTGATTGCCTCTGGCTGATTGATGGCGACGAAGGACTGAGTATAGGCTCCCCACGGGAACTGGCCCAGAGCGGCAAGCTGAAACGCTTTACCGAACGAAAGGGTATACACTTCGATAACAGCACACTAACCATAAAAATAGACAAGACAGTATGATTTTTGGACACGGTGACGACAGCTACAGATATGGTGACAAGGTGAAGATGGACTTCAGCTCGAACTTGCCACGCTTTGCTGATATCAGTGCGGTAAAGGCACATCTGGCCGCAAATTTAGATGTCATTGGCAAATATCCTGAGCCTGAAGCTCGGGAACTGGAGGCCATGATTGCAGAAAAACTGGCTATCGGCGCCAATAGTGTAATGGTGACGGCGGGAGCTACCGAGGCTATCTATCTTGTGGCACAGTTGTATCGCGGATGGGCCTCTGTCATACCTCAGCCTACATTCAATGAATATGCTGATGCCTGCAAAATGCACGGCCACATTGTGTCGTATTATGATAACGACGACATGGAGATGCTGCCCGAACAGCGAATCTATTGGCTCTGCAACCCTAACAACCCTACGGGCAATGTGATGCTAAAACCCCTGATGAGCCATATTATCAGGGAGCACCGACAGTGGGTGTTTGTCGTTGACCAATCGTATGAGGACTATACTCTGAAGGAGGTGTTGCAGCCATGCGAGATGCAAGACTGTCATAACCTGATACTCATACACTCGATGACGAAAAAATACTGTATTCCCGGTCTGCGTCTGGGGTATATTACGGCTTCGCCCATCATCATCGACCGGCTGCGGCTGCTGCGACAACCTTGGACGGTGAACTCACTTGCTATAGAGGCGGGAAAATTCCTGACAGCAAACCATGTCAGGGTGATTCCCGACAAAAGGGCTTACATAGAAGAAGCTGCACGCTTGCATGATGAGCTGAATGCCACCAAGGGACTGATGCTGATGGACAGCGATGCTAACTTCATGCTGGCATACATTGATCGACACTCGGCACGTAGGCTGAAGCAGTGGCTACTCGACAACTACGGCATACTCATCCGTGACGCGTCGAATTTCCACGGCCTGGACAACCGCTGCTTCCGCGTATCAGCACAAACGCCGCGAGAGAATAATATTCTCATCGCGGCGCTCCGGGAGTATACGAAAGGTTGACCTTCGGTATAGACTCGTTGCCTGTGCTTTTCTGTCACCCTTCTTGAAATGCTGCGGCTTCGGCCGCAGCAATGATGTCTTCGCGTGACTGTTCACGGGCCTCATGGGTAATGTCAGAGAGATCAAAATCGTCGGTTTCATCGGAATAGTGAGAGTCTGGCTGCGATACTTGCGCTTCACTGCCAGTGTCGGCAAGTTCTGCTGGCGTGCTTGCAGCTTGTTCTTCCTGATGAATGATAAATTCCTGTTCCACGGTAGTGTCAGGCACGCTCATGGTGGGCATCTCTTCCATTTTAGTGCGGTCGCTCTTGGCGGCAAAGATGGCATCAATAAATTGCGGCTCGCGCTTCAGTCGCTTCAGCGTAGCCTCTGCAGCCAGTTGCTGTGCCTCCTTCTTAGAGAAACCCTGTCCCGACTCGCCGGCCACGCCCTCGATATAGGCTTGGAAAATGAATATTGGCGAGCTGCTATCCTTATCCTTAGACTGTTTCTGCATACGGAATTCCATGTGCACTCGGTTCTTCTGACTCCACTCTAAGAGCTTCGACTTGAAGTTAACTTCCTTATAGGCAACCTTGTCGATATTAATAAGGCGCGACAGGATACGCTTTTCCATAAATCGCATGACGGCTTCGTAGCCTTGGTCCAAATAAATGGCACCAACCAGGGCTTCGAAGGCGTTGCCTGCCATATAGCTGTTGTGCGAATGACTGTGGCCGCTGGATAAAATCAGTCGCTTTAGTCCCATCTCCTCGGCAAGCTTGCCTAAAGTGTCGCGGCTGACGAGCTTGGAGCGAGTATTGGTAAGAAATCCCTCGCGCTTGCCAGGGAAGTGCTCGTAGACGATATGGCCCACGGCAGCGTCGAGCATGGCATCGCCAAGAAATTCCAGCCGCTCATTGTTAAGCGGCTTACCCTTGTCGTTGCGACGGCCAATGCTCTTATGCATCAAGGCTTGCTCGTAGAAGTTAATGTTGTGAGGGTAGAACCCCATCACCTCAAACAATGAGCGGCGCAACTCCTTCTCGTCAAGGAAGTTGAGCCGTATAGCATCAATATAGTTCTTAAAATCCATAAGTAATAAATTTGAGGTTTAAGGGCTGAGTATTCTTATTCTCAAACCTTAAACCTCAAACGTTTAGCAGTACTTCTTGAATACAACACAGGCATTGTGACCACCAAATCCGAACGTATTAGAGAGTCCGGCGCGAACAGTACGCTGCTGAGCTTTGTTGAAGGTGAAGTTCAAATTATAGTCAATTTCAGGATCGTCGTCACCCTCTTCATGGTTGATGGTGGGAGGAATCACATCGTTCTTGATAGCCAGAACGGTCGCCATAGCCTCTACGGCTCCAGCAGCACCGAGCAGGTGACCCGTCATCGACTTTGTCGACGAAATGTTAAGTTTGTAAGCATGGTCGCCAAAAACCTCCTTGATGGCCTTGGCCTCAGAGATGTCGCCCACGTGTGTCGACGTGCCGTGTACGTTGATGTAGTCTATGTCCTCGGGCTTCATACCGGCATCTTCAAGGGCGTTCTGCATTACCAGCTTGGCACCCAATCCCTCGGGGTGAGAGGCAGTGATGTGGTGGGCATCGGCACTCATGCCGGCGCCAACCATCTCTGCATAAATCTTGGCGCCACGGGCTTTGGCATGCTCCAGCTCCTCAAGGATGAGACAACCGGCACCCTCGCCCATGATAAAGCCGTCGCGGCTGGCGCTGAACGGGCGGCTGGCCTTCTCAGGCTCGTCGTTACGCGTCGACAGGGCGTGCATGGCGTTGAAACCGCCTA
>CAMHKU010000054.1 GCA_946185805.1 uncultured Prevotellaceae bacterium
GGTCGGCGTTAATCTCTATAACTCTGCGCCTCTGCGTTTAGAAAAAAAACTAAACATAAGTAATTTACCCACACGAAATCTTGCAGAACCCATTATTTCCCCACGGCGCACCCCGCATCCATTCAGTTTATCGAGCTGACAGTCAGAGGCTTATGTGCATTGCTAATAATTGAAAGGATAGTTGCAAATTGACATTTTTCCGGATATTGCACGGTTTTCGGAAAAAAAGATGTATCTTTGCAGCGATTTTCCGTTGCTGCGGCACAATATTCGTGGCGGCGGAGTGTTATATAAATAAGAAAACCTAGATATTTAATAGTGATGAGACGCTTAACTACCATATTCCTCTGCCTGCTGCTGGCCGTCGGCTATGCCGCAGCGCAGTCGGGCATGACCGACAACCAAGTGATGGACTTCGTGATAGAGCAGAACGCCAACGGCGTGTCGCGCCAGCAGATAGTGACGCAGCTGATGCAGCGCGGCGTAACGATAGAGCAGATACGGCGGATACAGAAGAAGTACCAGCGGCAGATGAAGAACGGCGCCCTGGGTGCAGACGACATTACGGCGGGCTCAAAGGACGTGAAGACGCGCATGCGCCAGGCCAACGGCGAGAAGCGCGCCGACGAGAAAGCCCGCGAGAAGCGCAACGTGTCGAAATACCGCACGAAGGACGGCCGGCCGAAGACCAAGCAGAACACCTATAACGACGACGACAAGGAGTATGTAGAGATGGACGAGGCCATGGACTTCATGATGCCCGACTCGCTGAGGTATTTCGACGACGAGCTGACGGGGAAGGAAAAGGGCCGCAAGATTTTCGGCCACGACGTGTTCAACCGCAAGGACATGACCTTTGAGAGCTCGATGAACATAGCCACGCCGCAGAACTACCGCTTAGGCCCGGGCGACGTGGTGAACGTCGACATCTGGGGCGCCTCGCAGGAGAGCGTCAGCGAGACCATCTCGCCCGACGGCACCATCACCATCGAGGGCGTCGGCGTGGTGCAGCTCGGAGGCCTCAGTGTGAGCCAGGCCAAGAGCCGTCTGCGCCAGGTGATAGGCCCGCGCTTCAAGGACTCGCAGATAGAGCTGACGCTGGGCCAGACGCGCACCATCACCATCAGCGTGACCGGCGAGGTGAAGATGCCGGGCACCTACACCATGTCGGCCTTCGCCACCGTCTATAACGCCCTCTACATGGCCGGCGGTCCCAACGACATCGGCACGCTGCGCACCATCAAGGTGTTTCGCGACGGGCGCCAGATTTCCACTGTCGACGTCTACGCCTTCCTGCTCAACGGCCAGCTGACGGGCGACGTGCGCCTGCAGGACAACGACATTATCACCGTGGGGCCCTACGAGTCGCTGGTGTGCATCAGCGGCAAGGTGAAGCGCCCCATGTATTATGAGATGAAGAAAAACGAGAGCGCCGCCACGCTGCTGCGCTATGCCGGCGGGTTTACCGGCGACGCCTTCACCAAGAGCATCCGCGTCAACCGCAAGGCCGGCACGCAGTACTCGGTGTTCAGCGTGGGCGAGTTCGACATGGCCGACTTCAAGGTGATGGACGAAGACTCCGTCACCGTCGACTCCACCGTCGTGCGCTATCAGAACATGGCGCAGGTCATCGGCGCCGTCTTCCACCCCGGCATGTATCAGGCGGGCGGCAGCATCACCACCGTGAAAGCCCTGGTAGAGGCCGCCGGCGGACTGACGGAGGAGGCCATAGGGCAGCATGCCGTGATGCACCGCACCCGTGCCGACCGCTCGCTGGAGGTGCTGAGCGTCGACATCAGCGGCATAATGGACGGCAGCGTGCCCGACGTGCCGCTGAAGAACGAGGACGTGCTCTACATTGCCAGCCACGAGGAGCAGGAGGCCACGAAGACCATCACCATCCACGGCGAGGTGCCCTACCCCGGCACGTATAAGTATGCCGCCAACCAGACCGTGGAGGACGCCATCCTGCAGGCCGGCGGACTGACCAACGCCGCCTCGCTGGCCAAGGTGGACGTGGCGCGCCGCATCATCGACCCCGAGGCCACCGAGGCCAGCGACACGCTGGCGCTGACCTACAGCTTCAGCATCGACAAGGACTTCAGGATTGAGGACGGCGGCGACAAGTTCACCCTGCAGCCCTATGACGAGATCTACGTGCGCCGCAGCCCCAAGTACAACGAGCAGCAGAACGTCAGCGTGGAGGGCGAGGTGCAGTTCCGCGGCAACTATACGCTCACCAGCAGCCGCCAGCGCCTGAGCGAGATTATCAAGCAGGCCGGCGGACTGACACAGCGCGCATACCCCGAGGGTGCGAAGCTGATACGCCAGATGACGCAGGAGGAGCGCGAGCAGATGGAGACCATGCTGCGCACGGCCCAGCGCAACTCGGGCAACGACTCCATCGACGTGAAGAAGCTCATGACGATGAACACGTTCCCCGTGGCCGTAGAGCTGGACAAGGCCCTGGCCAACCCCGGCAGCGACGACGACCCCTTCCTGCGCGAGGGCGACCGCATCGTGGTGCCCCGCTACACCAGTACGGTGACCATCAACGGCGAGGTGCTCTACCCCAACACCGTGCGCTACAAGGCCGGCGAGAAGACTGACTACTATCTGGATCTGGCCGGCGGCGTCAGCTCCACGGGCAAGCGCTCGCAGACCATCATCATCTACATGAACGGCATGGTGGCCAAGGCCGACCGCAAGCACCGCCCGGCACCGGGCTGCCAGATTGTAGTGCCCACGAAGTCGCGCAAGCGCGGCCTCGGACTCACGGAGTGGCTCTCCATAGGCACGTCGACAGCCTCTATCGCCACGATGATAGCCACCATTGCCAACCTAATCAAGTGAACAACAAGTTACGAAGCATCATCCACCCGCAGGACAGCCGCAGCCGCATGCTGCGCAATAACATCCTGCTGTCGAGCCTGATTAAGGTGGCGGGGCTGTGCACGTCGTTTCTCGTCGTGCCCGTCACGCTCAACTACCTGGCGCCGGAGCAGTATGGCATCTGGATGACGCTCTCGTCGATACTCTTCTGGTTTTCGTTCTTCGACGTGGGGCTGGGCAACGGCATGCGCAACTACCTGGCGCAGGCCATCGCCCAGGGCGACAGCGAGAAGGGGCGCACCTATCTCACCACCACGCTCGTCATGCTGGCGGCCATCGCCCTGATACTGATGCTGGTGATGGTAAGCCTGGCGATGGTACTCGACATGAACAGCGTGTTCAACACCACCGCCATCAGCAACGCCCACCTGCGGCAGGCAGTCATCATTGCCTGCGTGTTTACACTGATAGTCTTTGTGGTGAAGAATGTCGGAATGGTCTATGTCGCCCTGCAGCACTACGCCATGAACGACCTGCTCATCGTCAGCGGCAACGTGGCAGCACTCATATTTATATATATATGTACGAAGGTGAAGCCCGAGGGCAGCCTCAGCAGCGTGGTGCTGATATTCACGTCGGTGCCGGTGGCGGTGTTCCTCTTAGGCGCCATACCCCTGTTTCGCCGCCACCCCGAGCTGCGGCCCACGCCGGGGAGCTTCAACCGCGCCTTCGGACGGCAGTTGCTCAGCAAGGGCATAGGCTTCTTCTTCATTCAGATTACCAGCTGCCTGGTCATCTTCGGCGGCTCCAACATCTTTATCACGCAGTATGCAGGCCCCGAGGCGGTGACGGTCTACAACATTGCCTATAAGTACTTCAACCTGCTGGCCATTGCCTACACCATCGTCGTCTCGCCCATGTGGAACGCCTATACCGATGCCTACGTCAAGGGCGACTACGCATGGATACGCCGCACGTTCAGCTATGCGCTGGCCGTGTGGGGCGTCACCATCGTGGCCGGCCTGCTGATGCTCGCGTCAGCGCCTTACTTCTACAGCCTGTGGATTGGCGATACGGTGAGCGTGCCCATGAGCGTGTCGGCAGGGCTGCTCGTGTTCATCAGCTTCTTCAACCTCAACAACTGCGTGACGATGCTCATCAACGGGCTCAACAAGATTTACGTGCAGATTATCACCTCCGTCGTCGTTACCGCCGCCTACATAGCCGCCGTGCTCATTGGCGGCGGCCGGTCAGGCATCGAGGGCATCGTAAGCTGCATGAGCGGCAGCTACGCCGTGATGAGTATCATTCACCTCTACCAGTGCCGCCTGCTCATAAGGCAGCGCGCCACGGGAATATGGAATAAATAACAGTAAAAGACAAAACCTGAAGATATGGAAAAACAGAAAAGAACGGAGATAGACATAATAGGGCTGTTGAAAGTGCTGATCAGAAACTGGAAGTATCTGATGCGCTATGCTGCTGCTGGTGCCGTCGGCGGCATTATAGCGGCTTTCAGCATCCCAAAGGTGTTTAGCAGTAGCGTTATATTGGCACCGGAGTTTTCCTCGGGAGCCACCTTGTCGGGCAGTCTCTCAGACCTGGCCTCGTCGTTTGGGGTAAACCTTAGCGGCAACAAGAATGCCATGGATGCCATCTATCCGGACCTGTATCCTGATATCTTCGAATCCACGAAATTCATTGAGTCTCTTTACGACGTTCCTGTCAGGTTGCAGAAAGACAATACGCCGAGAAAGTATATCGACCATCTGATTAAGGAAGTGAAGATTCCCTGGTGGAACTACCCCAAAGTGTGGCTGGCGGAATTGCTAAAGCCATCGGAACCGCTCCATCCCAGCGGGAAGGGGGCACCAGACCCTTATGCCATGAACCGCACGCAATGGGATGTTTACAAGGAAGTGATGTCGGCTGTCAACTGCCAAGTTGATAAAAAGACCAGCGTCATAACGCTCAGCGTCACCGACCAGGACCCGATGGTTGCCGCCATCATGGCCGACACCCTGCAGCATCACCTTCAGGAATACATCATCGACTACCGCACGAGCAAGGCCCGGACCGACGTTGAGTATTACAGACGGCTGGCAGAAGAGGCGAAACGGGATTACGAAAACATACGCAAGCGTTATGTGAGAAGCAGCGACTCCAACCTTAACGCCACCCTGATGGCTGTCACTGCACAGACCGAGGACCTGGAGAACGACATGCAGCTGAAGTACAACGTCTACACTCAAAGCATGGCTCAGCTGAAGGCCGCCGAGGCCAAGCTTCAGGAAAAGACCCCGGCCTTTACCGTCATCCAGCCGGCAAGGGTCAACCCCAAGCCTGTGAGCACCCCAAAGATTGTCATCATGTTCATGTGGATTGTCTTTGCATGCTTCGTCGGCTCTGTTGTCGTGCTGTGGAAGGAATACAAAGGTAAGATAATATCATTTTTAGGCTGAACCGACAGACCCGCCACATTGGAATATTCTGTACCATATATTGTTGTACTCTTGGTGTTAGGGGCGTGTGCATGGCTTTATGAAAAGCTCGACGACGAGCAGCACAAAAGCTATGCCAACATGTTTGCCGTGGCTGTGTTCTTTATCTTTTTCGGTTTCAGAGGATATGTATTCACAGACTGGACAACCTATGCCGAAACAATGAGGAACGTGGAATGGGGCGACATCTTTGTATTGTTGTCCGACAAGAGCGACTCCGTGATACGTGAGCCAGGATTCACGCTGCTCTGCTGCCTCTGCAGCATCTTTACACGTGAAGTAAGCTTCCTCGTCATCGTTGTCACAGCCATAGACCTGATGCTCTTCCTGCGATTCCTGCGCCGGTGGGAAATCCGCAACATCGCCTTTGTATGGATATTGTTCATAGCCTTTGAGGGGCTGAACATCATGTTCAACCTGATACGCAACCAGATAGCAATACTTATCTTCCTCAACGCCTTGGAGTATATTGAGAAGCGCAAGCCTCTGCAATACTTCTCACTATGCTTCGCCGCCATCTGTTTCCATGCCTCCTCCATACTTTTCCTGCCGCTGTATTTCTTTTTCCATAAGCGGTTAAACCGCTGGCTTTTCCTGGGCACATACTTCGGCTTGCTCGCCTTTTACCTCAGCAAGGTGTCTTTCATCTCACTGGTTATTGCTGCCCTCGGTCTTGAAGGCACCCTGGCAGCCAAGATCAAAGTCTATACAGAGTTGTACACGGCAACCAGAGAACTGCCCATCGTGGGCACCTTCTTCGCCATACTGCTCATCAGCCTGGTGACCATCTATTACGACCGGCTGACACGTGAGTATAAATATAGAGTGATGGCCATCAACAGCATCCTTGTGTATTTCACATTCTATTATGTGTTGGCAGAGTTCAAGGAACTGAGTTCCAGGATTTCCTACCTCTTTCTCTTTCCTTTCTGGATATTATGGATAGACATAGCCAACAGTCTGATGATTAAGAGCAATCGCGTGTTGCTATGCGCAACGGTCTACCTCTTTTCACTCTACACCACTACATTCAGCATGAAGATACCCGCCCAGCAATATGACAACTTGCTCTTTGGAGCCAAGTCGCAGCAGGAGCGCCTACGTATACTCAACAAGACATACGAACCCGAAGAATAGAAACCGCCGATGAACGATAAAATAAGCGTAATAACCGTAGTCTACAACGATGCGTCAGGTATCAGGGAGACAATGGAGAGTTTCTTTTCCCAGACCTGGGAAGCAAAGGAATATATAGTCATCGACGGTGGCAGCACCGACGGCACTGCCGACATTGTCAGAGAATACGCCGACCGCATAGCCTACTGGTGCTCCGAGCCTGACGGCGGACTCTACGATGCCATGAACAAAGGCATCGGCCACTCTACCGGCAGATGGATCAATATTCTCAACAGCGGCGACATATTCTGCTCGCCAGACTCACTGAGAATATTGGCAGAGGCTGCTGCCGACAGCGACGCCGCCATTATTTACGGCGACGCCATTGCCGACGATGGCTGCAAGGACGACTACATAGAATCAGGCAAAGACCTGCAACGGCTGGAATATGAAGCCATCTACCGGCACGGCTGTTCGCTGATGAGGACCGATGTGCACAGGCAATTCCTTTACGATGTCAGCAAGACCGGAGAATATGGTTTCGCTCTTGACTTCGACGCCATCTACCGTATGTACCATAGCGGACAAAAGTTCAAGAGAGTGGCTGCGCCCATACAAAAATACAAGGCAGAAGGAGCATCGGCCGACATCTACGGCAGTCTGAAATACAACTACCGCATAACGACGCAGTATGGGAAAAGCAAGGCAAAGAGAAACTACTACGTCAGAAGGCTACTGACCGAACATATCAAGCATACCAGCGCCTACAAATGCATGAAAGTCTTTATGACTGAGTACTTCCTCAACAGCATACTCCCTCATCTGCCTGTCTACCGTATCAGAAACATATTCTACAAGCTGGCTGGCCTGAGGATAGGCAAAGACAGCGTGATTGACCGGAAAAATTATTTCATAGCCCCGAGGCGACTGGTTCTCGGCAACAATTCTCACATCAACCGCAACTGCCTGATAGACGCCCGCGGCGGCTTGACAATAGGCAACAGCGTGTCTATATCTCACAACGTGAGTATCGTCAGCGGCGGCCACGACATCAACTCCAGGGATTTCCACGGCAAGTACTATCCCATCCACATTGACGACTATGTTTGGGTGGGTGTAGGCGCTACCATTCTCCAAAACGTCACCATAGGGCGTGGAGCCGTCGTCTGTGCCGGAGCGGTCGTCACCCGCGATGTGGCTCCCTACGATATCGTCGGAGGCGTGCCGGCAAGAAAGATCGGCCAACGAGAGAAAGACCTGGATTACAAGTGTCAGGGACGCCATCCCTTAAACTACTATATATGAATATACTCTTTGACCAAACAGAAGCACAGACGTCATACTATAATGGTGCGGCGGAATACGCCCAGACGCTCTTTCTGCGGCTGGTGTCACTGCTCGGCGACTATCCCGACGTGACGCTCTATAGCCTGTACACCTCGGAGCGAAGCTTCAAGTATGAGGCATTGAGCCCGGAAAGCCTGAGGTCGCATATACGCGTCGTGCCTGTCGACTACAGCAAGAAGAAGCTGAAAGATATCATCAGCGAAAACAATATCGACCTGCTCTTTGTAACGTGTGCACAGACCTTTTGCGACCTGCCTCTCGGAGACCTCAGCCACTTGGGCTGCAAGGTCGTGGCGGTCATCCATGATATGTACGTCGAAGAGATGGCGTCGTCGCGCATCGAATACCTTCACTATATAAAACACCCCGGCCAGTTTCTCTATAATTGTCTTGGCCGCATAAAAGTCAGGCTGCTCTCAGGCACCACTACCGCCAGGGCAAAACTGATGGTGCGACTCATTGGCGACAATGATTCTGAGATTGTGACAGTATCAGACTACTCAAGGCAGGCCATCAGATACTTCCTGCCAGAGTTCGCTGACAAGATACACGTATTCTATGCCCCGATGAAAACATGCCCCGACGAAAGTACCGACATCTGCAACGGGCAGCTGAAAGAACTTGTTGACAACCACAGGAAATATTATCTGCTACTCTCGGCAGACAGGATAACCAAGAACGGCGAACGCATGCTCAACGCCTTCAAGCAGTTTGCTGCCAACGCTGATCCATCGGCTCTCATCGCCACCACGGGATGCAAGAAAAGCCTTTTCAGCAATCATGTAGCACTGCCCTTCCTCTCCTCGTCAGACATCAACAAGGCTTACCGCCATTGCCACGCCCTGCTCTACCCCACACTGTTTGAAGGCTTCGGATACCCTCCCGTGGAAGCCATGAGCTATGGCAAGCCAGTGCTGTCGTCTAACGTATGCTCCATACCCGAGGTGTTAGGAGATTCTCCCGTTTATTTCACGCCTATATATGAGTCAAGCATGTACGGAGCCCTGCTCAAGTTCAACGACATGCCTTATGACAAGCTGGCAGAGAAAGCCACTAACCAGTACCTGACCATAAAAGCCAGACAGGAGGCCGACCTGCAGAACCTCGCGACAAAACTCATGAACGGTTATTTCATAAAACTACAAAAGCAATGACACAACCAATTATCATAGCATTCTATCTGCCACAATATCATCCTACTCCTCACAACAACGAATGGTGGGGAAACGGCTTTACGGAATGGACAAACGTGGCAAAGGCGAAGAAACTGTTTCCCGGACACTATCAGCCAAAGATTCCTGCCGACTTAGGGTTCTATGACTTACGAGTACCAGAAGTCAGAGAGCAACAGGCCGTCATGGCTCGTGAAGCGGGGGTTGACGGCTTTTGCTATTACGAATACTGGTTTGGCAATGGTCACGAAGAACTGGAGCTCCCCTTCCGCGAGGTCGTAGACAGCGGCAAGCCCGACTACCCCTTTTGTCTCTGTTGGGCCAACGAGTCGTGGAAGAAGAAGTCGTGGAGCAAGGAGGGAGCAATCTTTGACAGTAAACTGCTGGCCGAGCAGACCTACCCCGGAAAAGAGGATATTGTAAACCACTTCTACGCCCGGCTCAAAGCATTCAGCGATCCACGCTACATGAAGTACCAAGGAAAACTGATATATATGATATACAAGCCTCTGGAGCACCCTGACGTTAAGCTGTTCATGGACACATGGCAGCAGCTGGCTCACGACAACAATCTGCCTGGATTCTATTTCCTCGGTTTTGAACTTCTTGCCGACCTTCACGGCGAGGAGATACTAAACAAGGGATTCGATGCCGTCGTGTCGTGCAGGAACAGCAAAGACCATATCTTGAGCTTTTGGTCGGTCTTACGCCGTGCAAGCTTTATCATCAACATCCCTCGCATCAATCCATATAAGAAGATGTGGCCGCGGCTGGTCACCGACCTGGAAAAGACCAACGACAAGTATATCCCCGTCATAATGCCTAACTGGGACCACACACCGCGCAGCGGAGCAAGGGGCGACCTGTTCTTTGGTGCCACTCCTCAAGAGTTTGAAAAGCACTGCCTTGACACGCTGTCTGCGGTGGCCTCTAAAAACAATCCTCTGTGTTTCCTGAAATCATGGAACGAATGGGGCGAGGGCAACTATATGGAGCCCGACCTGAAATATGGCAAAGGCTATATCAATGCTTTGAAAAGAGTGGTTGATTTCATCACCAATAATACAAGAGGCTAAGGTTCCGTCATACGATGACACCGCCATTCACAGGCCTCAGGTCAATACTACCCAACTGAAGGTCTACGACTGGAACGTCATTATAAAGAATCTGCTCCAAGCGAAAGCGCCGTTTGCTGAGGGCTGACTATCCGTTTGCTCCTCGCGATACTAAAAAAACAGAAAAAACGAGACTATTTGCCGTGAGTTTGAAATAAATTGCTTACCTTTGCACAGATAAAGTCTCAAGAACCATAAAGAAAATTTCAAGACTATGGCAAACCAAATACATCCTATGGCCGTTGTCGACCCTGAGGCAATCCTGGGCGACAACAACGTGATCGGCCCCTTCTGCGTGATTGACAAGAACGTGGTCATCGGTGACAACAACAAGCTGTATAACAGCGTCACCCTCCACTTCGGCACCCGTCTGGGTTCCGGTAACGAGATTTTCCCCGGCGCAAGCCTCTCTACCAAGCCCCAGGACCTGAAGTTCCAGGGCGAGGAGACAACGTGCGAGATTGGCGACAACAACTCCATCCGCGAGAACGTCACCATCAGCCGCGGCACCGCCTCGAAGGGCAAGACCGTCGTGGGCAACGGCAACCTGCTGATGGAGAACATGCACATAGGCCACGACTGCGTCATCGGCAACAACTGCATCATAGGCAACTCCACGAAGTTTGCCGGCGAGGTGGTGGTCGACGACTGCGCCATCATCTCGGCCACCTGCCTGTTCCACCAGTTTACCAAGGTGGGCGGCTACATCATGTTCCAGGGCGGCACGCGCACCTCGCAGGACATTCCGCCCTATGTCATTGCCGGCAAGGAGCCCGTGCGCTATGCCGGCGTCAACCTCATAGGACTGCGCCGCCGCGGATTTTCCAACGACGTCATCGAGGCTATCCACGACGCCTACCGCATCATCTATTCGCAGGGCGTGCTCAAGGAGGGCATCGCCGAGGCACGCGCCAAGTATCCCGACTCTAAGGAGGTGGAGTATATCTGCTCGTTTATCGAGACCTCGAAGCGCGGCATCATTCGATAGAGGTTGAGAAGTGGAAGGTGAGAAGAAGCTGATAGTTGTCACGGGTCCTACGGCTGTAGGCAAGACCGGCCTCTGCATGGAGCTGGCCACGGAGCTGGGTGTGCCTATCATCAACGCCGACTCGCGCCAGCTGTTTCGCGAGCTGAAGATTGGCACCGCCGCCCCTACCGCCGAAGAGCAGCGCCGGGTGAAGCACTATTTTGTAGGCACCCTCGGCATCGACGACTACTACAGCGCATCAATGTATGAGCAGCAGGTGATGGCGCTGCTGCCGCAGCTTTTCGCCACGAGCGACTACGCCCTGCTCAGCGGCGGCTCCATGATGTATATCGACGCCGTGTGCAACGGTATCGACGACATTCCCACCGTCGACGACGAGACGCGCGCGCTGATGAAGCGGCGCCTGGCAGAGGAGGGACTGGAGGCATTGGCAGAGGAGCTGCGGCGCCTGGACCCCGAGCACTACGCCATCGTTGACCGCCAGAACCCGCGGCGCGTGGTGCACGCCCTGGAGATTTGCCACATGACGGGCAAGACCTACACCTCCTACCGCACGGCCACGAGGAAGCAGCGGCCCTTCAGCATCGTCAAGATTGGTCTTAACCGCGACCGCGACGAGCTTTACACGCGCATCAACCGCCGCGTAGACCAGATGATGGCCAACGGGCTGCTCGGAGAGGCTAAAGCAATGCTGCAGCATCGAAGTGTAAACGCCTTAAACACTGTTGGCTACAAAGAATTGTTCAACCATTTCGACGGCCAGTGGACCTTAGACGAGGCCGTGGAGCGCATCAAGGGCAACACGCGGCGCTACGCCCGCAAACAGCTGACATGGCTGAAGCGCGACGCCGGGATGACGTGGTTTCACCCCGACGACAAAGCACAAATAATGAAACACATATCGCAACAAATATCGTAACACACGTCTCAACACATTTCGCAATATGAGTAAGTCTGGAAAGTCAAGCAAACTAACCCTGCCCTGGCGCGCCCTGAAGGGCGCCGTCAACTGGTATATAGGCATCTTCAAGGGTCGTCCGTGGTACATCAAGATTGTGTCAACGGTAGCCTCGCTGCTGGTCATGTTCGGACTCTATCTGGTGGCTGTCGACTGCAATTTCCTGTGGCTCTTCGGCAAGTCGCCGTCGATGGAGATGATCAAGAACAAGCGGCCGGCGCAGGCCTCAGAGCTCTACAGCGCCGACGGACAGCAGATAGGCAAGTTCTTCAGCGAGAACCGCACGCCGGTGAACTACGAAGATGTGAACCCCGTGTTCTGGGAGGCACTCATCGACACCGAGGACGAGCGATTCTACCGCCACCACGGCATCGACTACGCCGCCTTCGGCGCCGCCCTGAAAGACTATGTGATGCACCACGATGCCCGCGGCGCCTCTACCATCACCCAGCAGCTGGCCAAAAACCTGTTTCGCGTGCGCACGGAGTACAGCACGGGACTCTTAGGCAACATTCCCGGCCTGAAGATGCTCATCATGAAGAGCAAGGAGTGGATTACGGCCTACAAGCTGGAATACTTCTTTACCAAGGAGGAGATACTGACGCAGTATGCCAATACCGTTGACTTCGGCTCCAACGCTTTCGGCATCAAGACGGCGGCAAAGACCTACTTCGGCACCACGCCCAAGGCGCTGACCGCCGACCAGGCCGCCATCCTCGTAGGCATGCTCAAAGCCACCACCTATTATAACCCGCGCATACACCCCGACAACGCCGTGAAGCGCCGCAACGTCGTGCTCGACAACATGCGGCGCCACGGACACCTCACGCAGGAGGCCTTCGACTCGCTGAAGACGGTGGACATCGACCTCGACTTCTCGGTGGAGAGTGCCTACGACAGCAAGGCCAACTACTTCCGCGAGGCCGTGGCCACAGAGATACGGCAGTGGTGCCACGACAACGGCTACGACCTCTACACCGACGGTCTGAAAATCTACACCACCCTCGACACACGCCTGCAGCGCTATGCCGAGCAGGCAGCACTGAAGCAGATGGCGGTGATACAAAACCGCTTTCGCGAGCACTGGGGCAACACCAACCCCTGGCAAGACGAGCACCACCAGGAGATACCAGGATTCATAGAGGATATTGCCAAGCGGCAGCCCTGCTACAAGGCGCTGGCAAAGCGGTTTAACGACAATGCCGACAGCATTACTTACTACCTGAACAAGCCCCACACGGTGAAGCTCTTTGAATATGTGAAGAATGCCGACGGCACCGTCGGCACACGCATAGCCGAGCACGAGAACATGTCGACCATGGACAGCATACGCTATATGGTGCGCTTCATGCACTGCGGATTCGTGGCCATGGAGCCCGCCACCGGCCACGTCAAGGCGTGGGTAGGCGACGTAGACTTCAACTCGTGGAAATACGACAAGGTGACGGCCATGCGCCAGCCCGGCTCCACGTTCAAGCTCTTCGTCTACACCGAGGCCATGAACCAGGGGCTGACGCCCTGCGACCGCCGCCGCGACTCATACTTTGCCATGAAGGTGTGGGATTCCGACCAGAAGAAAGAGGTGACGTGGGCACCCACCAACGCCAACGGCTACTTCACCGGCGACTCCATGCCCCTGCGCGCCGCCTTCGCACAGAGTATCAATTCCGTGGCCGTGAAGCTGGGCCAGGAGGTGGGCATCAAGAATATTGCCAACACCGCCAAGGCCATGGGTATCAAGAGTCCCCTCGACCCCACGCCGGCACTGGCCCTGGGCAGTAGCGACGTCAACCTGCTGGAGCTCGTCAACAGCTACGGCACCGTGGTCAACGACGGCCGCGCCCATGAGGCGGTGCTCGTCACCCGCATCCTCGACCGCGACGGCAACGAGATTTACACCGCCCCCACGGAGCAGCGGCAGGTGATTCCCTATCGCAGCGCCTTCCTCATGCAGCAGATGCTGCAGGCGGGACTGCGCGAGCGCGGCGGCACGTCGATGAGCCTCTGGGGCTATGTGGGCAAGCATAGCGACACGGAGTTCGGCGGCAAGACGGGTACGTCGAACAACCACTCCGACGCCTGGTTCATAGGCGTATCGCCGAAGCTTGTCTGCGGCGCATGGGTGGGCGGCGAATATCGCAGCATACACTTCCGCACAGGCGCACTGGGACAGGGCTCGCGAACGGCACTCCCCATCTGCGGATACTTCCTCGAAGCGGTGCTGGCCGACAAGAACTTCAAGCACTATCACGGCAAGTTTGGCAAACCTAAGGATGACAGCATCAAGCCCGACATGTATGAGAACTGCCACTACGTCTATGCCCCGCGCGACACCGACTCCATCAGTATCGACAGCCTCAACTATGGCGAGCCTATAGAGCAGGAGATAGAACTCGACGAGATGGGCGAGCCCGTAGTCCGTCATCGCGACCCCGCCAATGCCGAGCAAAAGCCCGCCACCGGCAACACTCCCGCAAACGGCGGCGAGGCCACCGAGCCAAAGAAGAAAAAACAGGAACCCGTCTACGAAGACGTGGTCTTTTGAGATTTGAGGTTTGAGGTTTGAGATTTGAGGCTTGAGGTTTGAGGTTTGAGATTTGAGGTTTAAGGTTTGAGGTTTAAGGTTTGAGATTTGAGGTTTGAGGTTTGAGATTTGAGGTTTGAGGTTTGAGGTTTGAGGTTTTAGCTCTATAGTCTAAAGTCTAAAGTCAACCTTCTACAGTCATGGAACTGGATTTAGACAACAAGGAGTGGCAGGACGCCCTGCAGTTGGTGAACTTCACCCGTCGGTCGCTGTTTCTCACGGGCAAGGCCGGCACGGGCAAGTCCACCTTCCTGCGCTATGTGGCTGAGCATACCAAGAAGAAGCACGTCATCCTGGCCCCCACGGGCATCGCCGCCGTCAATGCCGGCGGTGCCACGTTGCACAGTTTCTTCCGCCTGCCCTTCCACCCCTTGCTGCCCACCGACCAGCGCTACAGCCGCCGCCATATCAAGGAGACACTGAAGTACACCGGTGCCCATCGCAAGCTGTTGCGCGAGGTGGAGCTGATTATCATCGACGAGATCTCGATGGTACGTGCCGACATCATCGACTTCATCGACAAGGTATTGCGCGTCTATACCCGCAGCTACGAGCCCTTCGGCGGCAAGCAGCTGCTGCTCGTGGGCGACATCTACCAGCTGGAGCCCGTGGTCAAAGAGGAGGACCGCCAGCTGCTGCAGCCTTTCTACCCCTCGGCCTATTTCTTCAACGCCAAGGTGTGGCAGCAGATGCCCATCGTGAGCATCGAGCTGCGCAAGGTCTACCGCCAGAGCGACCCACACTTCATCAGCATCCTCGACCGCATACGCAACAACACCGCCACGGCCACCGACCTGGCTACGCTGAATAGGCAGACCGTCCCGCAGCAGACAGGGAGAGGGGCCGAGGGAGGATCTCTCAACATCATCCTCGCCGCCCGCCGCGACATCGTTGACTATACCAACGAGCAGCGGCTGGCTAAGCTCGACGGCCTGCCGTCGGTGTTCCACGGCGTGATCCAGGGCGAGTTCCCTGAGTCGTCGCTGCCTACGCCCATGGAGCTGCAGCTCAAGCCCGGCGCTCAGGTCATCTTCATCAAGAACGACAAGGAGAAGCGCTGGGTCAACGGCACCCTGGGCACCGTCATCGCCATCGACGAGCAGGACGGCATCGTCACCGTGGCCACCGACGAGGGCCGCGAATACGACGTGGAGCGCGACGTGTGGGAGAACATGCGCTACACCTTCAACGAGCAGGAGCAGAAGATTGAGGAGCTGCTGCTGGGCACCTACACACAGTTTCCCGTCCGCCTGGCATGGGCTATAACCGTACACAAGAGCCAGGGCCTGACCTTCTCGCAGGTCACCATCGACTTCACCGGCGGCGTCTTCGCCGGCGGACAGGCCTACGTGGCGCTCTCACGCTGCCGCTCCTTAGAGGGCATCACGCTCAAGGAACCTCTCAAGCCCGGCGACATCTTCGTGCGCAGCGAGGTGGTGCAGTTCGCACAGCGCTACAACAACCCGCAGCTCATCGCCCAGGCCATGCAGGAGGGCAAGGCCGACCGCGAATACCACGACGCCGTGGTGGCTTTCAACCAAGGGCGCTTCGACGTGTTCTTAGAGAATTTCTTCAAGGCCATCCACAGCCGCTACGACATTGAGAAACCCGCCGCCAAGCGCTTCATACGTCGCAAGCTCGAAGTCATCAACCGCCAGCAGGAGGAAATCAGCCGTCTCAGGCAGGAGGCAGCCGAGAAAGACGAAATCCTGAAGCGTCTGGCTGCCGAATACACCATCATGGGCCGCGAGTGCGAACGGGAGCACATGACCGACGCCGCCATACGCAACTATGAAAAGGCGCTCGAACTATATCCCTACGCCAGCGATGCGCGCAAAAGACTGAAGAAACTGAAGGGAAAATCTTAAAAAGGTTTAAATAATGGCGTTGTGCTCCCGCACAGGCAATCCATGTCAATTTTTTTAGTGAAAAAGTTTGGCACTTATAAAAAATTTACTTACCTTTGCATCGTTATCCTGAAAACAATCTTTTTACCTTAAAAGACTAATACCTATTGAAGATATAGAGCGACTGCCTGTGAAGGTCATCGCTTTATTTTTTTATATTATTTTCAATATTTCCTAAAGCTTAATCTGACATCTTCTTTCAGCAGCACCATCTCGTCGCCATTGAGCGTCACCACACGGTAGCCCTGCTCCGAGCGGTCGATGCCCCAGGCCTTCAGTCTGCTGACATCGTGTACAGGCAACGTGCCCCCTTCGCCGCTCTCATCGATATACGGCGAGCGCAACTTCAGCGAGTCGCCCACGAAGTCAAAGCGGAACAGTACGCTGCCGTGACGCCCCTTGGTGTTACGCACATTCAGCAGGTGCACCTGCACAGCCCAGTATTCGCCACTGGTGTGCATATCTACCCTGCGCCCGCTGCTAACAGAGTCGATGGCCGTCAGCTGCCACAGACCGTCGAAGTCGCCATTGTCACTTACACGCACCTCGCAGGCAACAAGCCCCAAAGCCATCAATATACCAAAAAAGAGTCTCTTCATATCCTATAATTTCTTTGCGGCTGCAAAGTTACGAATAATTTTTCAATTCCTCAACTCTTCAACTCTTCAATTCTTCAATTCTTCAATTTTTCAACTCTATAGGGAAATTCCCCCACCCCTTTAGGGAAAATCCTTTGTTAGGCTCGAAAAAAAGCCGTTACTTTGCAGCGTGAAAACAGAATAAACATGTAGAACCGATAAAAACCACAACGATTATGAAGAAGATGATATTCACCCTGGTCACCCTGTTCACACTGACACTCTCGGCCAGCGCCATGACCTACGAGCAGGCCCGCAACGAAGCCCTGTTCCTCACCGACAAGATGGCTTACGAGCTCAACCTCACCGACGCCCAGTATGAGGCTGCCTACGAAATCAACCTCGACTACCTCATGGGTGTCACCAGCCAGGCCGACGTCTTCGGCACCTTCTGGGAGCGCCGCAACATGGACCTGAGCTACATTCTCTACTCCTGGCAGTGGGACGCCTTCCGGGCCGCCACCTATTTCTACCGCCCGCTTTACTTTGAGGCCGGCTACTGGCACTTCGGCATCTACGCCCGCTACCCCCACCGCGACTACTTCTACTTCGGCCGCCCACACTTCTACGCCACCTACCGCGGCGGCCACGCCTGGCATCTCAACGGCGGGCGCAGCTACTACCACGGCCGCACCACCCACTTCCGCCCCGCACTGCCCGCCGGCCGCTCACACTTCGGCATGCGCAACGGATGGGACCGCGGCGACTACCGCGGCGGACGCTACGGCTCTTCAACACGCATCACCGGACGCCACAGCGGAGGCAACCGCACCTACATCGACAACCGCACCTACATCGACAACCGCGGCAACGGCAGCGCCTCGGGCTATAACCGCAACAATGGCAACAGCTCTAACTACAACCGCAACCAGGGCACCAGCGGACACTTCGGCGGCAGCAACATGGGCAGCGGCAGCGCCAACCGCAACTATGGCGGCAGCGGCATGAATAGCGGCAGCGCCAACCGCAACTATAGCGGCGGCAGCATGGGCAGCAACCAGCGCGGCGGCACCTTCGGAGGCAGTTCCAGCAGTCCCACCCGCAGCATGGGTAACAGTATGAGTGGCAGCCGCTCTGCAAGCGGTCACTTCGGAGGCAGCCGCTCAGCAGGCGGCAGCCGTTCGGGAGCCACCACCAACAGCCACGGCCACTTCGGAGGCAACAGATAGTCCATTATCAGAAAAAAACAGAAATGCCGTTTTGGAAAAATCAGCGGCTGTTTTTCAAAAAAGGCGCGCGTTTTGAGAAAAACGAGCGCCGTTTTAACTGTATATTTATGCAGGATTCACTTCCCACCCATCAATCCGCCCGGTCTTGCTGGAAAAATTGATACCTATTTTATATATTGTGCGGCCATCATGCTCAAAAGGCTTGGCATATTGCTTGTCTTCTATCTGCTGGAGGGCATCTTCGGCAAACAGCCATCCATCAGCTTTCAAACTGTCATGACACAGGACTGCTCATAGCCTCGCTGGACGAAGAGGCACAGGAGGATTTGCGAGCCAACAAGAATTTCGACACCTACAAGGGAGCGATATATGAGAATGTAGTGGGCGAGATGCTGAGAAAGTCGGGCTACGAACAGCTGTATTTCTACAAGCATGAGAATCCGGCTCTTGAAATGGACTTCTTCGTCCGTGATGCCGACTCTTTGATTCCTGTTGAAGTAAAGGCCAACGATAGTGCCACAGCCTCGCTGAACAACCTTATCAAGTGGGATTCCTATCCCGATGTGAAGTACGGAATCAAACTCGGCTACAAAAACATCGGATGGAACGGCCAGTTCTACACTTTCCCATATTTCCTCGCGTTCCTCTTGAAGCGTTTCCTAAAAGAACGGCTACAGGCGCATCAGTAGCAGTCCTCAATGTGCAAGTTAATCGTAGCGTGCCCAGAACGTCAATCACGAGGACAGGTTCTTGATTGAATTTTCAATTGCAATCAAGAACCTGTCCCCATGATTAACTTAGCGTTGGCTTTATTCTCACGCAGAGTCGCAGAGGTCGCAGAGTGATGCGCAGAGTAGAAGCTATTCAGTGTAGAAGCTAGGGATCATGGGGACAGGTTGTTTGAAGTGAATTCAACGAATTCATTCAAAAACCT